>NZ_JAOPXV010000097.1 GCF_025964975.1 Nocardioides sp. | reverse complement strand
AGAAGTCCGTCCCGGGTTGCGGGTCGAGGTCGATGCGGAGCTCGTCGGGATGGTCGACGTCGTCACGGCGGACGGGCCAGGGGTGGAAGGTCAGGGTCCCCATCTGGGCGCACCAGACCGGGACCGCGATCTCGGTCGGACAGATCTCGTCGGCGGTCCGCCCGGACGGGAAGGCGATCCCCACCGACTCCAGGTAGTCAGGAGCACCCTTGGGCACGCGCTTCTGGTAGAACGCCTCGGTGTTTTTGTCGCTCGGGCCGGTGGCGAGCTTGAAGCCCTCGCGGACACCGCTGGGCCAGCGCTCGAGGGCAGTCGGCCGGTCCCGGAGAGCGCGCATCAGTCCGTCCTCCACGGAGACGAAGTACTCCGCCACCATCAGCTTGGTGACCTTGGGGGTGGAGCCGGTCGCCTCGTAGATCACGCGGTTCGGCGAGGAGACACGGACCTCCCGGTCCCCGGCCTGCACCATCGCCGCCTTTGCCGCTGCCATGGCTCCAACCTAACCGAGCCCGCGCCTCAGACCTTGACGACCAGCTTGCCGAAGTTGTCCCCGCGCAACATCCCGGCGAAGGCGGCGGGCGCGTTCTCCAGCCCCTCGACGACGTCCTCGAGGTAGCGCACGCGGCCGTCGGCGAGCCACCCACCCATGTCGCGCACGAAGTCGCGCCCGTGGCTGCGCGTGAACTCGTCCTGGATGAACCCACGGACGGTGAGGCTCTTGGTCAGCACCTGTCCCAGGAAGCCCGCGAGCTGGTCGGGACCCTCGGGCTGCGAGGTGAGGTTGTAGTTGGCGACCAGCCCGCACACGGGGATCCGGGCGTGGTTGTTGAGCCTGCGGCGTACGGCGTCGAAGACGTGACCACCGACGTTCTCGAAGTAGACGTCGATCCCGTCGGGGGTCGCGGCCTTGAGCTGCTCGACGAAGTCGGGGGCGCGGTGGTCGAGTGCCGCGTCGAACCCGAAGGTGTCCGTGAGGGCGCGCACCTTGTCGGGGCCGCCGGCGATGCCGACGGCGCGCGCACCCTTGATGCGGGCGATCTGCCCCACTGCGCTGCCGACCGGGCCGGTGGCGGCCGCCACGACGACGGTCTCCCCCTCCTGCGGGCGGCCGATCTCCAGCAGTCCGGCGTAGGCCGTGAAGCCGGGCATCCCGAGCACACCGAGGGCGGTGGTGACCGGCGCGAGGGACGGGTCCAGCTTGCGGACGTGGGATCCCTGGGCGATGGCAGCGGACTGCCACCCCGAGTAGGACAGGACGGTGTCACCGGGGACGAGACCATCGAAGCGGGACTCGACCACTTCGCCCACGGTCCCGCCGACCATGACGTCCCCGATCGCGACGGGCTCTGCGTAGGAGTTCGCCGAGCTCAGTCGCCCCCGCATGTAGGGGTCGAGGGAGAGGTAGCGGATCGCCAGCGCGACCTGGCCGTCCTCGAGGTCGGGCAGTGTCTGGGTCGCCGTGGCGAACGTGTCCTGGGCGGGCGCACCGACCGGGCGCTGGGCGAGACGGATCTGGGTGGTCTCCATCCCGACAGCGTGCCAGTGCAGCAACGCGACCCGGTGACCTGGGTCAGAGCGGCGAGTTGGGCTCGAACCTCGGTGACTGGTCGGCGTCCTCACGGTCGGGGCGGATGAAGTCGAAGCCCGCCGTCGCCACGATCACCTGACCGTCCACGCGCACGCCCTCTGCACATGCCAGGTGCATCGGTGGCTGGTGGAACTGGTTGCGGTCGCGCTCGGCGAGCGAGCCGACGAAGGCGATCGGGCGACCGAGACCGCCCTCGCACACCCCGCAGATCCTCGACAGGGCGCACTGGGTCACCCAGGCTCGGGTGGCTTCCCGGAGCCCGGTCGAGCCGCTGCGCAGGTCCTCCTTCACGCCGACGCCCGGCCTGACCAGCCACCGGTCTCCTGCCGGCGGTTGGGTCGCTCGGCATCGGTACGGCGCCGCCCCGACAGCGGTGCCTCGTCGCGCGGGGGCGACGGCGGCTCCGGCTGGTCGGAGGAGGTGAACCTGTTGGGCAGCGAGAGCTTCATGATGGTGCGGAACGCCTGGCCGTACTGCCGGTGGAGCGGGCCGGTGGTGTAGGGGATGTCGTACTTCGCTGCGAGCTCGCGCACCCGCACGGAGATCTCGGAGTAGCGGTTGGCCGGCAGGTCGGGGAACAGGTGGTGCTCGATCTGGTAGCCGAGCTGGCCGCTCATGACGTGCAGGATCTTGCTGCCCTCGAAGTTGGCCGACCCGAGCATCTGGCGCAGGTACCACTCCGCGCGCGTCTCGTCCTCGAGCTCCTCCTCGGTGAAGTGCAGGGCGCCGTCGGGGAAGTGGCCGCAGAAGATGATCATGTAGGACCACAGGTTGCGCGCGAGGTTGGCGGTCATGTTGGCCGTCAGGGTCGGCACGACGTTGGCCGGCCCGGTCGCGGCGGTGAGCACCGGGAAGAACACATAGTCCTTGCCGATCTGGCGGGTGATCTTGCGCTTGATCTGGCGCAGCTGCTTGGCCAGCACCTTCGGGTCCTTCTCGCGCTTGCGGATCGCCTCAAGGTCGAGGTCGTGCAGGGCCACGCCCCACTGGAACAAGGTGGCCAGCAACGCGTTGTAGACCGGCTGCCCGAGGTTGACCGGGTGCCACTTCTGCTCCCGCGCCATCCGCAGGATGCCGTAGCCGATGTCGTTGTCGTGACCGAGGACGTTGGTGAACTGGTGGTGGATGTAGTTGTGGCTGTGCTTCCACTGCTCGGCCGGCTGGGCGGTGTCCCACTCCCACGTCGAGGAGTGGATCTCCGGGTCGTTCATCCAGTCCCACTGGCCGTGCATCACGTTGTGGCCGATCTCCATGTTCTCCAGGATCTTGGCCACGCCGAGCATGGTCGCGCCGGCGACCCAGGCCGGCTTGGAGCGGCTCGCGAAGAGCGTCAACCGCCCCGCTGCCGCGAGACCGCGCTGGATCTTGATCATCCGATTGATGTACGCCGCATCGAGGCCCCCCCGTGACTCCTCGATGTCCTTGCGGATCGCATCGAGCTCACGACCGAGCTGGTCGACCTCCTCCGGGGTGAGGTGCGTGTATTCCTTGACGTCGCTGATGGCCATGAACTGTCCCTTCTCGGGTGGTGGAGTCGAGCCTTTGTGGGCTCTCAGATGTCGAGCGTGCAGGCGCCCACGGGAACGGTCACGCAGGTCTGCACCCGGTCGTTGGCGTCGGAGTACTCCTCGCCGTTGCGCAGGTCGCGGACGGTGCCGCTGACCAGGGTGAGCGTGCAGGTGTGGCAGATGCCCATGCGGCAGCCGTACGGCATCCCGACACCGGCCTGCTCACCTGCCTCGAGGACCGTGGTGGCCCCGTCGACCTCGATGGTCTTGTTCGAATTGCTGAAGGTGAGCGTGCCGCCCTCGCCCCCGTCGGTGTCCAGGTCGAGCGAGAAGCGCTCCACGTGCAGGTGATCGACCACTCCCGCCTTCTCGAAGTGCTCGGTGATGGCGTCCAGCATCGGGGCCGGCCCACAGGCCCAGGTCTCGCGTCGGCGCCAGTCGGGACAGATCGAGTCCAGGTCGGCCAGGTCGAGCAGCCCGTCGTGGTCGGTGTGCAGCGTGTGCAGGGTGAGCCCGTCGTGCTTGCGCGCCATCTCGGCCAGCTCGTCGCGAAAGATCATCCGCTCGGGCGTCGTGGAGGAGTAGTGAAGGACGACGTCCGGCATCGTCCCGCGTCGGTCGAGGGTGCGGAGCATCGACATCACCGGAGTGATGCCAGATCCGCCGACGAGGCACAGCATCGTGGCCGGCGGCGGATCCGGCAGCACGAAGTCTCCCGCCGGCAGGGCCAACCTCACGATGGCGCCCGGCTCGAGCCCCTCGACGAGGTGCTTGGACAGGAACCCCTCCGGCATCGCCCGGACCGTGATGGCGATGGTGCGGCCCTGCCGCTTGGGCGGCGACGAGAGTGAGTAGGAGCGCCAGTGGAACTTGCCGTCGACCTCGATGCCGATGCCGACGTACTGCCCGGGCTTGTGGTCGAAGCTCCATCCCCACCCCGGCCGGATCACCACGGTGGCGGCGTCCTCGGTCTCGGGGATGACCTTCTCGATCCGCCCGCGCAGCTCCCGCGCGGTCCAGAGCGGATGCAGCAGCCGCAGGTAGTCGTCGGGCTGGAGCGGAGTGGTGAGCCCCGAGCCCGCCTTGCGGGCCCAGGACAGGCGATCGATGGCTGCCACGGTGGGACTCCTTACTGTCGGACTCAGTGGACAACTGTCCACTCATCCGCGTCAAGGGCCTGTGGTACTCGCCTCACCCAGCCGGGTGGCCAGTACCGTGGCGTCATGGGCTACCAGGTGGACAAGACCGACGACGAGTGGCGCGCTGAGCTGAGCGCGGAGGAATACGCCGTGCTCCGCAGAGCCGGCACCGAGCCGGCCTTCGTCGGCGCCTACACCGACACCGAGACCGAGGGCACCTACGCGTGCAAGGCGTGCGGGCACGAGCTGTTCACCAGCTCCACGAAGTTCCATTCCGGGTGCGGCTGGCCGAGCTTCTACGAGCCCATGACGGACACGGTCGAATACATCAAGGACACCTCGCACGGCATGGACCGCGTCGAGGTGCGCTGCGCGAACTGCGGCTCCCACCTGGGACATGTGTTCCCAGACGGCCACGGAACCCCCACCGGCGACCGATACTGCATCAACTCGATCAGCCTCACGTTGAGGCCGACGCAGGGACCATGAAGGCCTGAGCAACTGCCGGTTGCCGGACCCCGCCTCAATGTGCGGGGAGGGCTGAGGAGCCTATAGGTTGGGGCCACATTTCCGACCTCTGGAGGATCCTCTCTTGACCGGCGCCACATTCGACCACGACGTGGTCGTGGTAGGCGGGTGCGGCCACGTCGGGCTTCCCCTGGCCATCGCCCTCGCCTCCCGCGGACTCAACGTCGCCATCCAGGACATCGACGGCGCAGCTGTCGACCTCGTGCTCAGCGGCGAGCTCCCGTTCATGGAGAACGGCGCCCAAGAGGTCCTGCAGAAGGCCCTGGCTAACGGCGCGCTCACGGCCTCGACCGACCCCGGCATCATCGGTCGCTCCGAGGCGGTCGTCGTGGTGATCGGCACCCCCGTGGACGAGCACCTCAACCCCGACCCGCATGCCGTCACCAAGGCACTGCGAGAGTCCCTCGGCTCGTTCCGCGACGGTCAGCTGGTCGTCCTGCGCAGCACCGTCTACCCGGGCGTCACCAAGAACATCGAGAAGCTCTTCGAGGGAGCCGGCCTGCACGTCGACGTTGCCTTCTGCCCCGAGCGGATCGCCGAAGGTCGGGCGATGGAGGAGCTGTTCTCGCTGCCGCAGATCGTGTCCGCCCGCACCCCGCAGGCACGCGACCGCGCCGCCAAGCTGTTCGGCAACCTCACGGCGAGCATCGTCGAGCTGGAGCCTGAAGAGGCCGAGCTGGCGAAGCTCTTCACCAACAACTGGCGCTACATCAAGTTTGCCGCGGCCAACCAGTTCTACCGGATGGCCAACGACCACGGACTCGACTACGACCGGATCCGCAAGGCCCTGTCGCACGACTACCCGCGTGCGGCCGACATGCCGGGTGCCGGCTTCGCTGCGGGACCGTGCCTGTTCAAGGACACGATGCAGCTCGCTGCATTCACCGACAACTCCTACGTCCTGGGTCACTCCGCGATGCTGGTCAACGAGGGCCTCCCGCTCTACCTGGTCACCCAGATGGAGCAGACCTACGACCTGCCCGCGCTCCGCGTCGGCATCCTCGGGATGGCGTTCAAGGCCGAGAGCGACGACATCCGCTCCAGCCTGTCCTACAAGCTCAAGCGGATCCTCGAGTTCCGCTCGGGCGGGGTGCTCTGCACCGACCCCTACGTCACGGTCGATGACGGCCTGATGCCGCTCGAGGACGTGCTCGAGCAGGCCGACATCCTCGTCATCGGAGCACCGCACCAGGCCTATGCCGGCCTCGCGACCGACAAGCCCGTCGTGGACGTCTGGAACCTCCTCGGCAACGGAACGACCGTATGACCTTGGGCGTCTCGGTGGTGATCCCCGCCTACAACGAAGGCGAAGGCATCTCACCGGTCCTGGACCGCATCTTCCCCGCCGTCGAGTCGACCCTCGAGGTGCTGGTGGTCGTGGACTTCCCCGAGGACACCACCGTGCCGGTGGTCAAGGCCCATCCCAGGTTCGACAACGGCCTGCAGGTGCTCGTCAACTCCTACGGTCGCGGTCCGGCGCAAGCCATTCGCTACGGCATCGACCGCGCCAGTCATGAGGTCGTGGTCGTCACGATGGCCGACGGCTCCGACGACCCGCGGCAGATCGATCCGCTCGCCCGCCTAGTCGAGCGCGGCGTGGTCGTCGCGGCCGCCTCCCGCTACTCCTCCGGCGGACAACAGGTCGGCGGTCCCCTGCTCAAGGGTGTGCTCTCGCGCGGCGCCGGCCGCTCCCTGGGCATGCTCGCCCGCGTGGGCACCCAGGACGCCACCAACAGCTTCAAGGCCTACTCCACCGCCTTCGTCCGGGAGGTGGGCATCCACAGCACCACCGGCTTCGAGATCGGCCTGGAGCTCACCGCCAAGGCGCGCCGTCTGCGCAGGCCGGTGGCGGAGATCCCCACCATCTGGCTCGACCGCACCATCGGCGACTCCAACTTCGATATGAAGGGCTGGATCCCGAAGTACCTCCGCTGGTACAAGTTCGCCTTCGGACCAGCCCTGACCCTCGACCAGGTCTCTGAGCAGGCCGGTCGCATCGCCGCCATCAACCAACGCTCCGCCACAAAGAACGGGAAGTCATCGTGACCCAGGAACAGAAGGTCCTCGTCTCCGGCTCGGCAGGATTCATCGGCGGCTACGTCGTCGAGGAGCTCCTCCAGCGCGGCTACACGGTTGTCGGCATCGACAACTACTCCAAGTACGGCAAGGTGGAGAAGTCCTACGACAACCACCCCAACTACCACTTCCACGAGGACGACTGCCGCAACGTCGACGTGATGAAGAAGCTGCTCGCTGACTGCGACCACTTCATCGCAGGCGCCGCGCTCATCGGTGGCATCTCCTACTTCCACGCCTACGCCTACGACCTGCTCGCGCAGAACGAGCGGATCATGGCCTCGCAGTGCGATGCCGCCATCGAGGCGTTCCAGCACGGCAAGCTGAAGAAGGTCACCTACCTCTCGAGCTCGATGGTCTTCGAGTCCACCGAGACGTGGCCCTCCAAGGAGGGCGATGAGCGCAAGATCCCGCCGCCGCTGTCGTCGTACGGGTTCCAGAAGCTTGCCGTGGAGTACTTCGCCAAGGCAGCCTTCGACCAGTACAAGCTGCCGTACACCATCGTGCGTCCCTTCAACTGCGTCGGTGTCGGCGAGGGCCGCGCGCTCGGTGACGTCGAGATAGCCTCCGGCAACGTGAAGCTGGCCATGAGCCACGTCGTGCCGGACCTCGTGCAGAAGATCGTCAAGGGCCAGGACCCGCTCCACATCCTCGGCGAGGGCAACCAGGTCCGCCACTACACCTATGGCGGCGACCTCGCCAGGGGCATCGTGGAGTGCATGAGCCAGGAGGCGGCGTACAACGAGGACTTCAACATCTCCACGCCCGAGGGCACCACGGTGCGCGAGCTGGCGGAGGTCATCTGGCGCAAGATCAAGGGCGACGCCCCCTTCAGCCTGGTCAGTGACGAGGCCTACGAGTACGACGTGCAGAAGCGCGTGCCCGACGTGCAGAAGGCCAAGGACGTGCTGGGCTTCGAGTGCACCACCTCCCTCGACGACATGCTCGACGAGGTCATCCCGTGGGTGACCCAGGCTGTCGCCGACGGGCGGCTCTGACATCCCCGGGCAACCCGTGCAGCACCTCCGGGCGCGGTTGCCCCTCGTCACCACCATCGCGGTCGTCCTGGTCGGTTCGGTGTTCCTGCTGTCCCAGGCGCGCCAGCGGTTCTTCGGCGACGACTGGATGTCCCTGCTCGAGCGGAGCATCTCGCAACGGCGGGGGGTCGACGCCCTCATGCTGCCGCACAACGAGCACTGGAGCACCGTCCCGATCCTGATCTACCGGGCGGTGTTCTCGGTGGTCGGGCTCGAGCACTACCTGGTGTTCGCGATCCTGCCGATCCTGGCGCACGCGGCGGCGTGCATCCTGCTGTTCCTCCTGCTGCGCCGAAGCGGGGTGCAGCCGTGGATCGCGATGGGCGTCACCACCGTCATGGTCTTCCTGTGCGCCGGCGCCGAGAACATGCTCTGGTCCTTCCAGGTGGGGATGGTCGGCTCCGGCGTCCTCGGACTGGTCCGCACCAACGTGCGACTGCGGGACGCAGGTGTCACGAGCGAGCCCGTACCGCGCTTCGTCGGCAACACCACCGAGGTGCACCTCGGCGTGACAGCGGCGGACGTCGAGCTCCTGGTCGACCTCGCGCCCGGCTCCCCGTTCACCGTCTGCGAGCGCTGACGTGCTCCAGCTCTGCGACTCGACCCGGACGACACCTCGTCGGCTGGTCGGCCTCAGCTTCCTCATCGCAACGCTGCTGTTCAGCGTGCCGCTCGGGGGACCCGTGCCCGTACCCGGCCTGGACCCGAGCTGGCGGCTGGCGATGAACACGTTCGAGGACCTGCAGTTCGGACGCGACATCCTCTTCACCTACGGTCCGTGGGGATTTCTCGACCATCCGATGATCACTGACAGGTCCATGTTCGCGGTGGCGCTCCTGGCCAGGGTGTGCGTGATCACGGCCCTGTGGGTCGTCTCGACCCGCAGCCTGACGCGCGTCTGGCCACTGTGGGTCGCCGCCCCCGTGACGACCGCCTTCGTGGTGCTGGTCTCGGCCAGTGAGCTGTCAGCGCTGACGGTCGCCATCACGGCGCAGTACGTCTTGTTCCACGCCCTCGACCCGAAGATCTCGGAGCGACCCAGGACAGGGTTGATCCGGGTCGCCTGCCTCGGAGCCCTGGCCGCGGTCGTGATCCAGGTGAAGTTCTCCAACGGCATCGCGCTCTGCGCCCTGACGGCCCTGGCCGTGCTGACGACGACCCGGCTGGGAGGCCTGCGTCGCTTCGTCACTGTGGGGGCCTCTGCCGCCGGTGGGTTCGTCGCCATGATGTGTGTCGCATGGCTGGCACGTGGACAGTCCCTGTCGCACCTGGGCGCGTGGGTCCGCGGAAGTCTCGACCTGACGTCCGGCTACCCGGAGGCGATGGGCTTCGAGTTCCCCGACGCTCCGGCCAGGCCCTACGTCGTGGCTGTCCTGCTGGGACTCCTGGTGCTCGCCGCTGCCGTGCCCGGTCTCCGTCACCTGCCGCGTCGGCTCCAGGTCGGTGTGCTCCTCGTCCTGGGCGTCGCCGGCGGGTTCGCCTTCAAGTCCGCCTTCACCCGGCACGACCCCATCCACGAGGTCGTCTACTTCGTGATCCTGATCTCCCTGTTCGTCGGGATCGTCGGCACGAGCCGGTGGGGCTCGTGGCTTGCTGCGACCGGGGCAGCGCTGACTGCTGCCTCCTTGGTCGCGGCGCTCACCGACCCGATCGGCATCCTCACCGGACCCGACCCTGCCGGCGCAGCCGACCGCTGGCGAACCGACCTCGACGTGCTGACGTCAGCCGAGCACCAGACCGACCGGCTCGAAGCCGCGCGGGCAGCGATGATCGCTTCGCACCAGCTGCCGCCGTCCCTGCTCGAGAAGGTGCAGGACAAGCCGGTGTCGATCGAGCCCTCCGAGGCGTCGACCGCGTGGGCCTATGGGCTGGACTGGCGACCCGCGCCGGTCTTCCAGCTGTACTCCGCCTACACGCCTGCGCTCGACGGGCTCAACGCCGCCGCTATGCGTGAGGCGCCGGCCCGACAGCGGGTCCTGCGGCACGCCGCGGTGCCCATCGACGGCCGCAACCCGCTGTGGGACTCCCCTCGCTACCAGCTGGCGCTCTCGTGCCACTACCGCGTCACGCATGCCGAGGGGATCTGGACCCTGCTCGCCAAGAGCCGGAACCGGTGCGGCACCCCGGAGTCATCGGGTGAGTCCCACGTCTCGGCCGGGACCCCGGTGGAGGTCCCGGTCCCGCCGGCCGGTCACCTCCAGCTGGTGAGGTTCACCCCCGATCCTCCCAGCGCCTCCGTGCACCTGGGTCGAGCGCTGGTCAAGCCCTTCACCCACATGTTCGTCACGGCCGACGGGGTGCCCTACCAGCTGTCCCGGGAGTCGAGCCCCTCCGGCGTGCTGGTCACCTACCCCGCAGTCGCCCAAGGGGTCCATGCCCCGCTCGACATCCGGACCCTCGTCTTCAGCGAGTCCGGGACCCTCGAGTTCGTGTCGATCCCCACGGAGTGAGACGCAGTCTGAGCCTCAGCCCGCGGGCACCAGGGTCGCGCTGACCTCGACGCGGCCCTCGCCGTACGTCTCGTCCACCCACGCCTGCAACGAACCGTCGTCATGGAGCACGCCGATGTGCACGACGTCGTCCGCCGCCCAGGACGACGTGGCGCCGGGGAGTGCCTGGAGGTCCATCGCGATCTCGTTGAGCTCGGACTCGGTGTAGGCGGCCTCGCTCACGCACAGGGCACCGCCCCAGGTCTCGCGCAGGGTCGCCTCGGCGGCCGCTGCGTCCTCGGTGACGGCGACGTTGATGATCATGGACGTCGGGTCGTTGGCCTCCGCCTCACCCGGAGCGGGCTCGTCGGCCTCGTCGATGGACTGGTCGATCCACGCTCCTGCGTAGCCGGGCAACCGGCTGGCCGCGGTGAAGGTGGCATCCGTCGACTCCTGAGTCGTGGTGGCCGGATCGACCATCGTCCAGCCGCCGGCTGGTTCCTCGCAGGGAGTCTCGAAGTCCGGCTCGGCCGGCGCGGGGGCCGCGTCGTACAACGCCGCAGGGATCGCCTCGGTCACGGTGAACGTCGTGCCGTCGAAGGTGCCCCTGAGCGCGAAGGTCCCCCACTTGGTGCCGGACTGGTCCTCGTGCTCGGGGTGTGCTGCCCAGTCCCACCCCGCGATCGGGCTGCCTGAGCACTGCGGCGGCAACGACTCCGCGACGTTGGTGCAGAGCTCTGGTCCGTCCCCGTCGTCGAGCACCGTCACCAACCCGGCGGTGGCCACCGGGCCATCGGCCGCCGGCGCCGACGTGGGCTGGCCCGCGGCCGCCGGCTCCGCGCCGGCTGACGGGTCGGCGTCGCCGTCGACCCCGACCATCTGCTCCTCGGTGCTGCACGCGGAGAGTGCGAGCAGTGCAGCAAGCGCGACGAAGGTTCGTTTCATGGGAGTACGACGATCAGTGCGCACCGCTGGTTCCCCTGGTTCTGCCGTCTCCGGGTCGGACACGGCCCACTATGCCCGGTCAAGGCAGGCGAGCGAGCAGATCCGCGGGCGAGACGCGCGCGCCGGTGTAGAAGGGAACCTCTTCACGCACGTGGCGACGAGCCGTCGAGGCACGCAGGTCGCGCATCAGGTCCACGATCCGGTGCAGCTCGTCGGCCTCGAACGCGAGCATCCACTCGTAGTCACCGAGGGCGAAGGAGGCGACGGTGTTGGCGCGGACATCGGCGTAGCCGCGGGCCATCTGACCGTGCTCGGCCAGCATGGCGCGACGCTCGGAGTCCTCGAGGAGATACCACTCGTAGGAGCGGACGAAGGGATAGACGCAGATGTGGGCGCGCGGCTCCTCGTCGGCCAGGAACGCCGGGATGTGGGACTTGTTGAACTCGGCGGGCCGGTGCAGGGCCATCTGCGACCACACCGGCTCGAGGCGGCCACCGAAGGACGTGCGCCGGAAGGCGTTGTAGGCGGCCTGCAGGGCCTCCGAGTCCTCCGCGTGCCACCACACCATGACGTCGGCGTCGGCTCGCAGACCGCTGACGTCGTACACCCCACGGACCACCACGTCCTGTTCGGCCAGCACCTCGAAGAAAGCCTCGAGGTCGGTGGCCTCGCCGGAGCGATCCGCGTCGCCCAGGACGTCTCGGAGCTTGAACACCGACCACATCGTGTAGCGGATGGTGTCGTTGAGCTCCTTGAGCTGCGCTGCCTTCGTCGCCATACCGCTCATTGTGCCCGGACGACATCGGCCGCCGCCCGACGGGCCGAGGCGATCACCGCCGGGATGCCGACTCCGTCACACCAGGCCCCGCAGACGGCCAGGCCCGCCGGCAGCGACGAGCGCACCTGCTCCATCCGAAGGACGTGGCCGACGGCGTACTGCGGCAGCCCGCCGCCCCATCGCTGCACGTGCGTGTCGACGGGTACGGCGCTGATGCCGGCCAACGCCGAGAGCTCGGCCAGCGACCGGGCCACCAGCGCTTCGTCGCTCGCCTGCAACGTCCGCTCCTCCCCCATCCGTCCCAGGGACGTGCGCAGGATCGCGTGCTCGCCGCCGGCGTCCCGCACCCAGTCCCACTTCGCGAAGGAGAACGTGCTGGCCTTGATGCCCCGCTGCTCGACCGGGGGCACCAGGAAGCCCGAGAGGCCCGAGAGGTGCTCGACTGCCGCGCGCGAGAAGGCGAGCGTCACGACAGCCACGCTGGCCGACTCGATCGCATCGACGTACGGCGCGATGCCTGCTAGCAGACGACCGGCTGGGGCCGCCGGGAGGGCGAGGACGACCCGCCGGGCCAGGACGGTCTCCGGTCTGTGTGCCGACCCGAGGGTGAGGACCCAGCCGTCGCCGTCACGACCGAGCTCGCGCACCGGCGCGTCCGTACGGACCTGGAGGCCCGCCGCCACCACCGCCGGCAACCGTCCCATTCCGCCCGGGAGACCGGCGAAGACGGGGACGTCACTGCGGGGCAGGCCCGCCGCCTGCTCGAGCAGCAGCCCGCGCCGCGCCATCTGCAGCAGCTGCGGCACAGCCGCGGCTGCGGACAGGTGTCGGGCGCGACCGGCATAGACGCCACCGAGCAACGGCTCGACCAGACGGTCCACGACCTCGTCCCCGAGCCGGTCTGCCACGAGATCGCCCACGGAGACGTCCTGGTCGACGGCGGTCACGTCCTCGGCACGGAGTCGGGCAAGGCCCGCCTCCGAGAGCACGCCGGAAGCCGCCACCTCATCGACGTCGAAGGGCACTCCCATCAGCGAGCGCGGCAACGGCCGCAGCGCCCCGCGGGAGAAGATGCGGGAGGTTGCCAGCGAGGGGTGCACCACCTCGAGGCCGAGCTCGCGCGCCAGGGCCACGCCCTCCGGCCGACGGTTCAGCATCGCCTCGGCCCCCACGTCGACGCTCACGCCGGCGACCGACGCGAGCCGCAGCTTGCCGCCGATGACAGGCGAGCCCTCCAGGACGAGCACGTCGTGGGCGGCCGACAGGCACCGGGCGGCGGTCAGTCCAGCGATCCCGCCCCCGACCACCACGACGTCATGCCTCACGGTGACAACTCTGGCACGACCGCCATCACAGTTCGGTCACAGCGGGCGAGTGTGCGGAACCACATGATGCAGCGGTCCCGTCCGAGGGTTCATGACACTCACCCGGTTCCTGGCAGGTGGCCGCACGGCCGGCCTGGTCGTCGCCCTCACCATGACGGCCACCCTGGCCGCCTGCTCGTCCGCAGACAGCGAAGACAGCAGCGCCGGGAGTGGGGACGCCATGTCCGAGCTGTCAGCCGAGGACGGCGGCGAGCGCTCCTTCGGGGCCCCATCGGGAGGCAACGACGCCACCAAGGCCGAAGCACCTGAATCGGACACGGAATCGGACTCGGTCACGAGCACGCGCACCGCCCTCCAGACAGCCCCGATCCAGCGGCACGTCATCTCCACCGGCACGGTGTCGCTGATCAGCGACGACGTGGCCAAGACCAGGCGCGACGTGCAGCGCATCGTCGACGTCAAGCAGGGCACGATCAGCGAGGAGAACACCGAGACCGACGACGAGGGCGTTGCGACGTACTCCCGGCTGGTCATCCGGGTGCCGTCGAGCTCGTTCGCTGCCACCCTGCTCGCCCTCGAGGAGTCGGCCGCGCTGCGGCGCTCCCAGCTCGCCAGCGAGGACGTCACCACCCAGGTGATCGACACCGACGTGCGGGTGCGGGCCCAGGAGGGCAGCCTGCGCCGCGTCGAGCAGCTGCTGGCACGCGCCAGGTCGCTCAAGGACATCGTCTGGATCGAGTCCCAGCTGACCCAGCGCCAGAGCGAGCTGGATTCCTTGAAGTCACAGCAGGCCTGGCTCTCCGACCAGACGAGCTACTCCACGATCACCATCGACATCGAGCGCAAGCACGCCGACGAGGTGGAGAAGAAGAAGGAGAAGAAGGATGAGCCGGCCGGCTTCCTCGTCGGTCTCAAGGGCGGCATGAAGGCACTCGGGGCGTTCGCCTCCGCGATGGCCACCATCATCGGCGCGCTGCTCCCCTTCGCCATCGTGCTGGCGGTCTTCGGGGTGCCGATGTGGCTCCTCGTCCGCCGTACCGCCCGGCGCCGGCAGCCGAAGCAGCCCGCCACGTCGTGACCCGGGACGCTCGCCGCTAGGGTCGCAGGGTGCAGTCAGACTCTCCCTCCTCGGTCCGGATCGCCGTCCTCATCGACGCCGACAACACCTCGCCCAAGTTCGCCGAGGCTCTTCTCGACGAGATCGCGCGGGACGGCAACCCCACGATCAGACGGGTGTACGGCGACTGGTCCTCGACCCACCTCGCCGGCTGGACCCGCAAGCTCAACCCGCTCGGGCTCCAGGCCATGCACCAGCACGCGCTGACCACCCGCAAGAACTCCACCGACTCGGCGATGATCATCGACGCGATGGACCTGCTCTACGCCGACAACGTCGAGGGCTTCGCGCTGGTGTCGAGCGACTGCGACTTCGCGAGCCTGGCCATGCGACTGCGCGCGGGTGGGAAGTTCGTGCACGGCATGGGCGAGGCCAAGACCCCGGCCGGGTTCGCCAACGCCTGCGACAAGTTCGTCCACCTCGAGACGCTGCGCGGGGATGAGGTCATCGCCGAGCCGGTGGACCAGGAAGCAGCCGAGGAAGAGCCGGGAGCCCTGCCCAGCATCAACCTGCAGAGTGCGCTCACCAAGGCCGTCAATGCGCAATCAGGCGATGACGGCTGGGCCCGGCTCGGGCCGCTGGGCCAGCACCTGCGGCGTACGCACCCGTCCTTCAACACCCGGTCGTTCGGGCACGAGAACCTGAGCTCGCTGGTCAAGGAGCAGCCCTACCTCCTCACGACGGGCGAGGGCAACGACACCCTGATCCAGCTCAAGGGCAAGCAGTCGGCGCGCAGGTCGCCGAAGTCCACGCCGCCGGCCGAGAAGAAGACGGCGAAGGCAGCCGCGCCCGCAGTGAAGAAGACGGCGAAGTCCGCTGCGCCGGCCGAGAAGAAGGCGCCCAGCGCAGCCGCCCCGGCCGTGAAGAAGACCACGAGATCCGCACGGCCGGCCAAGGTCGCGGAGTCGCCCGCCCCGCCGACCGAAGCGACGCCACCGGCTGTTGCCACACCGACCGTCACCGTCACCACCCGGACCCGTGGGGCCAAGAAGGTCGCTGCCAAGGACCAGCAGGCCTAGAGGGGCCTAGACGGGGCCTTTGAGCGGATAGGCCTGCACGAACTCGGTCAGGGCCTTGAGCTGTCCCGGATCGGTGGACGGGATGACCCCGTGGCCCAGGTTGAAGACGTGCCCCTTGGCCGCCCTGCCCGCCTCGATGATCTCGGCCGCTCGGGACGTCATCACGTCGGTGGGGGCGAAGACGAGTGTCGGGTCGAGGTTTCCCTGCACGGCACGGTCGCCGACGCGGGCGATGCCCTCGGCGAGGGGAGTGCGCCAGTCGATGCCCACGACGTCGGCACCTGCCTCGCCCATCAGGGAGAGCAGGTTGGTGGTGCCGACTCCGAAGTGGATCCGCGGGACCCCCAGCTTGCCGGCCGCGGCCAGGACGCGCGCCGAGTGCGGCATCACGTGCTGCTGGTAGTCGGTCGGGGTGAGGGCGCCGGCCCAGGAGTCGAAGAGCTGTACGGCGCTGGCGCCGGCCTCCACCTGGACGCGAAGGTATCCCTCCGCGATCCCGGCGATCTTGCGCATGAGGGCGTCCCAGACGTCGGGGGCGCCGAACATCATCGCCTTGGTCTTCGCGTGCTCCTTGGACGGACCGCCCTCGACGAGGTAGGACGCCACCGTGAAGGGAGCCCCGGCAAAGCCGATCAGGGGCGTGCCACCCAGCTCGGCCGTGAGCTGCTGCACGGCTCGCGTGATGAAGGGGACGTGCTCAGGGGTCAGGTCCGCGATGGCGGCGACGTCGGCCAGCGTGCGGACCGGGGACGCCACGACCGGGCCGATGCCCGGGACGATGTCGAGGTCGAGCCCCACGGCCCTCAACGGCAGCACGATGTCGGAGAAGAAGATGGCGGCGTCGACGCCGTAGCGGCGTACGGGCTGCAGGGTGATCTCGGTGACGAGGTCGGCGTCCATGCACGACTCGAGCATCCCGACACCCTCGCGGAGCTTGAGGTATTCGGGCAGCGAGCGACCCGCCTGCCGCATGAACCACACCGGCGTGTGGCTCGGCTTCTCGCCACGGGCGGCGGCCAGGAAGGCCGAGTCGTCGAGCCGAGCGTCTGCGGGAGTTGTCACGCGTCGAATCTTCGCAGGTCAGGCGGCGTGGCGGCACATCGCCATTGACCGCCCCTGACCTACTGTGGAGCCATGGTGGCGCGTCACGAGACGCACCCGGGGACGGGTGCCGCCGGCCCCGCGGAGTTCCGCGCAGCCGTCGAGAGCATGAACACGGCCGCCTTGCGCCCTGAGGTGTTCTGCGAGGAGATGCCCGCGCCCCAACGCATCGCACCCTTCTCCTCGGCACTCTCCGCCGACGTCACCGTCGATGACGAGGACCTCGGCACCGGCCGGATCATCCTGCTGCACGACCCAGCAGGCAACGACGCGTGGGACGGCACCTTCCGCTGCGTGGCCTATGCACGAGCGGAGATCGACCCCGAGCTGGCGAACGACCCCATGCTCGCCGGGGTCGGCTGGTCCTGGCTGACCGAGGCGTTGGCGGCGCACGGCGCGTCGTACGGCGCGGCTTCGGGCACTGTCACGTGCGTGGCCACCGAAAGCTTCGGGGGGATGGCCGAGGACGACTCGTCCGCCCAGATCGAGGTCCGGGCGTCGTGGACCCCCATCGCCACCGACCCCGAGGCAGGCCTCGACCTCGCCCCGCACGTCGAGGCGTGGGCTGAGCTGCTGTGCACTGCCGCCGGTCTGCCGCCGGTGCCGGAGGGTGTCACGGCAATCCCGAGCCGGCGCGGCCAGCGCGGCTCCTGACGATGGGCACGACGACGACCGACGAGACCGGGGCCGCGAGCGAGTCCCCCGACGAGATCCCCGACGAGATCCCCGACGACGCCGACGACGCCGACGAGGCCGATGAGGCCGTTGAGGCACCCCCTGCTCCGCTGCTCACCCTCCGCGACGGGCTGCCTACGATCGTCGACACCGAGGAGGGCCTCACGGCGGCCTGCGCCGCCCTCGGTGCTGCTTCGGGACCGGTCGCCATTGATGCCGAGCGCGCCTCGGGCTACCGCTACTCCGCGCGGGCCTACCTGATCCAGCTGCGACGCGAGGGCGCGGGGACCTGGCTCATCGACCCGATCGCCTTCGACGACCTCAGCCCCCTGCAGGAGGCGCTGGGCGACACCGAGTGGATCCTGCACGCGGCCTCCCAGGACCTCGTGTGCCTGCGCGAGGTCGGCCTCAGGCCGGCGGCCCTCTTCGACACCGAGCTCGCGGGTCGACTCCTCGGCTATCCGAGGGTGGGCCTGGCGACGCTCGTCGAGACGCTGCTGGGCCAACGCATGCGCAAGGAGCACTCGGCGGCCGACTGGTCGACGCGCCCGCTGCCGAAGGCCTGGCTCGACTACGCCGCCCTCGACGTCGAGGTGCTGCTCGAGCTCCGCGAGCTGATGCTCACCGAGCTCGCCGGGGCCGGCAAGGACGAATGGGCCCGCCAGGAGTTCGAGCACCTGCTGGACTTCGAGCCGGCCGTCCGACAGGACGCCTGGCGACGTACCTCCGGCGTCCATCGCCTGCGGAGCCGGCGTTCCCTGGCCGCTGCCAAGGCGCTGTGGGAGGCCCGCGACGAGATCGCCGCCAGGCGCGACGTGACTCCCGGTCGAGTCATCCCCGATGCCGCGATCGTCGCCGCAGCCAGCGCCCTGCCCATCGACAAGGCGGCACTGATGAGCACCCCGGGCTTCCACGGCCGCGGCGCCGACCGCTATTCCCGTATCTGGCTCTCGGCGCTCGAGGCCGTGCTCGCGATGCCCGAGGAGGACCTCCCCTTGCGCGCACCGCGCCAGGACGGCCCGCCACACCCGCGCATGTGGGCCGAGCGGGACGTCGCGGCTGATCGTCGGTTCAAGGCCGCGCGGGCCTCCATGCTCCGGTTGGCACAGGACCACCACCTGCCGGTCGAGAACCTCCTGACTCCCGACTTCGTGCGCCGCGCGATGTGGACCCCACCCGAGACGCGGGAGCCGGCCGAGCTCGCCGATGAGCTGCGCGGGCAGCTCCTGTCGTACGGCGCCCGGCCCTGGCAGGTCGCGCTCGTCACGGGTGCCCTGACCGGTGCGGTGCTCGCCGGGGACGTCGAACCCGAGGTTGAAGCCGAGGTCGAGGCGGACTGAGGCCTACTCGGTCGCGGACTCCGACGGCGACTCCGTCACCGACTCGGGGTCCAGGATCGTCTGGGAGACGAGATCGATCTCCTCGGTCGCGGCGTCGAGCTCGAGGATTCCCGGGCTCATCACCAGGCCCTCCACCAGGGGCGCGACGGCCTCGTCGAGCTCGGGCCGGTCGGGGAGCAGGGGCGGGACCACCATGCCGCGGATGGCGGCGTTGAAGACCGACGCGTGGGCGGGCTCACGGCCGGGCCACAGGAACGCCTCCGACCCCGCGACCTCGGTGTTGGCCGGCACGATGTAGCCCGTTCGGGTGACGATGTCGATCGCAGCGTCGGAGACGGCGTAGGCCAGGAAGTCCGCCGCGTCGTTGACGTCCTCGGTCTCTGCGCTGATGCACAGTCCGTCGGCGTCGCCCACGGTCGCCGGAGTCTCGATGACGGGCATGGAGATCGTGTCGAAGGACAGTCTCTCCACCGCACGCAGCTCAGGGACGAGGTCGCGGTAGCCGGCCACCATCGCCAGCTTCCCGCGCTTGAACAGCTGGAGGGCGGTGGCCTTGCGCAACTCGTTGGGACTCGGCGTCAGGGTCGCGTCGCGCAGGATCGCCAGGGTCTGCTCGAGCGCAGCGCGTGTGCCGTCGTCGGAGAAGGCGAGGGAGGTCGGCTCGGTCTGGTCGTCGAGGACCTGGCCCTCGCCGGAGTAGATGAAAGGAGCCAAGCCGCTCAGAGTCGGCTCGATCCACACGGCGTCCACGTTGCGTCTTCGCGTCGCGAACTCGGCAGCCGCCGCGAACTCCTCGATGGTCCAGCGATCGGTGAGCTCGCCCTCGGCGTCGACGGGCACGTCGAGATCGCGACGCTCCATCTTCGCGAAGTCGATCAGGTCGTCGTTGTAGTAGATGACCATCGGCGAGACGGAGTAGGGCATGCACTGGAGCTCGTCGTCGTAGGAGAACGCCTCGAGCGCGTCGCGGGAGTAGCGGTCGCCGAAGTCGACTCCGCGTTCGTCGAGGAGCAGGCTCACCGGGCGGGTGGACTCGCTCTCCGCGATCTCGTAGAGGTCGCTCCGCGACGTCATGAACACGTCGGGGACCTCGCCGCCGAGGACGGCGTCGAGCGCCTCCTGCTGGTCGCGCCAGGTGATCAGCTCGACCTTGCGGGTCTGGGACGAGGCGTTGAAGGAGTCGACGACCTGCTCGAACGCCTTGAGCTCGTCGGGGTGCCCGAAGGCACCGAAGGTCAGCCTGCGGGGCCCGTCGTTGGGTTTGGACGTCGATGGAGAGCCCTTCGGCGGCGTCGGTTCGTCCGCTGAGCAGGCCGCCAGGCCCAGGCTCAGCACCACCCCCACGGTCGTGGCTGCCAGCCCCCGTCTCATCCCGCTCCGCTCCCGTCGACGTCGTGATTGCCCGACAAACCCTAGTCGGCCGGACGTCATGTCCCGCCGTGGCGTCCAGCGGCGTCGACCACCTGGGCGAAGAGGGCGGCGTCGAGTGCGGCACCCTCGCGGCGTACACCGTCCCGCGTCAACGTGATCCGGCGATCGAGGCGGACCTCGCTCGGCCGGCCCTGCGAGTCCCAGCCGCCCGTGCCGACGTCCATCCAGTAGCGACCGTGGCGCGCCTCGTCCGCGGCATCGCGGTCGTGGTCCTGACTGCTCAGGTAGAGCCCGCTCCAGCCCTCCCCCTCGGCCCGCAGCACCAGCACTGGCCGGTCCTTGCCCTGCGAAGGATCGTCCTCGTAGGGCACCCAGGCCCAGACGACCTCCCCCGGGTCCGGCGCGCCGTCGATCTCAGGGGCGTAGGTGTCGGTCACCGCAGGCACCGGGGTCGTGGTCTGGCCGGAGAGGAGGCGGGCGATGCGCTGCCTGAGCTTCTGCATGCCGCCGAGCATAGGAGTTGCTCCTACAGTGGACCGGTGGCCGACTCCTCCGCACCGCGACACCACCGCCCCGCCGTGCCCGGCGCCGCGTTCTTCGAGGACATCACCGGAGGAGCTGACCCGGCCGCGATCCGGGAGGCCGGCGACCTGGCAGCCACCCTCCTCGTCCGAGGAGCGCAGGGAACCGATGACGACGGGCTCGCGGAGCGCGTGCTGCACCTCGCCGACACCGAGGGCCTCGAGACGCTGGCGGACGTCTGGTCCGGTGCCCCGGCGGACACGCTGGCCGGTTGCCTCTGGCGGCTCTACGTGCTCCGGGCATGGGTGCACCGCGCGCCGTCCGTCGTCGCAGCGGAGTACGACGCCGGGTACGAACGCGCCCAGGTCGCGCGCGTGGTCGCCGGTGTCGCCGACCCGCCGGGACCCGAGGAGCTGAAGGCGATGGTCGACCAGGTCCTGCGCGGCATCGCCGGTGGCGACTTCGCGGTCACCCTGCTCCGGGCGGCCGCCTTCGCCCGCGTCGTGGCAGCGGGCCGGGCCGTGCTGAGGAGCTCGAACCACGTCGAGACCGTGAGGATGCTCACCCTCGCCGAGCAGCTCGAGGCGGCGGGGCACCTCGAGCTCCGCGATTCGCTGGCGTGATCACGAAAGCGACGTAAACTCTCCTTGGAGCTCGCCGGACCGCGGCAGCCCCGGGTCCCAAATGAAGCCGCTTCGAGCGGCCACGCGCCGTGAGGCGCTCCCGGTCCGGCGAGTCTCTGCTGCGCGAGTCTCTACTGGGCGGCCGCGAGTGCCTTGCGGATCCGCTGGTCGCTGACCGTCCCCGACGTCCCGAGGTGCTGCGCCCACAGGGACACCCGATATTCCTCCAGCAGCCACCGCACGGCGCGCTGGCCGGCACTCAGTGGCCGACCGGCAGGGAGGGCGGCGACCTGGTGCAGCCACGCGTCCTGCAGGTGGGCCATCTGGTCCATCAGCTGACGATCGCGCGCGACCTGCTCGTCGAGCCGTTCCCGGCGGTGCCGGACCGCCTTGAGGTAGCGGGGATACTGCCTGAGCTGTGCGGCTCCGGCCTGGCCGATGAAGCCGCGCGACATCAGCCGCTCTACCTGCGACTTCATGTCGGTCAGTGCCGGCAGGGTCGTGAGCTCGGCCCGCCCCGACAGGACCTTGTCCACTGCTCGCCATTCCTCGAGCACGCGCAGCACATCGTGGGTGGTCGCCAGCACCGAGGCGGCGTGCTGCTCCCCGGCGAGGGCCAGCAGTGCGGCGTACGCCGCCTCGTCACGCACGGGCGGTCGGGCATCCACCAGGTCCCCCACCACGGCTGCGCGGACGTCGTCGAGCAGCTCGAGGACCGTCGGGTACGGCGACGCGACCAGCGCGAGCCTGCTGCGTTGGTCGAGCCCGAGTGACTCAGGGGTCGGTGCCGGCCCCAGGGCGAGCAGGAGCAGCCGGGTCAGGCCTGACCGGTGCCACGCCGCGGCCTCCTCGGCAGAGGGACAGACCCGCACCCCGACGGTGCTGCCCTCGTCGACGAGCGCCGGGAAGCCGCGCACCTCGTGGCCCGCTCGGCGCTGGACAAAGGACTCCTCGAGGTTGCCGAACGTCCACGAGGTCTGTCCGGTGGCCAAGATGCCGGAGTCGGCGGCGACGTCGGCGATCGCGCGCTCGAGGCTGGGTCGCAGCGGTGCCTTCAGCGACTCGAGGTCCTTGCCCTTGGCCGCCTCCTGGCCCTCCTCGTCGACCACGCGGAAGGTCGGTTGCAGGTGCGAGGGCACCCTGCTCCAGTCCCAGGCCTCACGGGGGACCACCACCCCCTTGGTGGAGAGGAGGTAGCGCTCGAGGGCGTCGAGCAGGGGCTCGGCCCCCGCCGGCACGGCCGCGAGGAACTCCCGGGCAGTGTTGGGTGCTGGGACGAAGTTGACCCGGAGGTTCTTGGGCAGGCTGCGGATGAGCTCGGTGACCAGCTCCTCGCGCAGCCCCGGCACCAGCCACGAGAAGTCGGCAGCCTCGACCCGGTTGAGCGTGGCCACCGGCACCTCGATGGTGAGTCCGTCCTCGTCCGCGCCCGGCTCGAAGTGATAGCTGATGGGGAAGGTGAGCCCGGCCTCGTCGGAGTCGTGCCAGCTCGTCGGGAAGTCCGCGGCCCGGATCTCCTCGGCGGTGGCATGGGTGAGCATCTGGGGGTCGAAGGTGAGCAGATCGGGACGCTCGCGACGCTCCCGCTTCCACCACTGGTCGAAGTGCGCGCCGCTGACGACATCGGCACCGACCCGGGCGTCGTAGAAGTCGAAGAGCGTCTCCTCGTCCACGACGATGTCGCGCCGCCTGGCCCGGTGCTCGAGCTCCTCGGCCTCCTCCACCAGCGCGCGGTTGGTATGGAAGAAGGCGTGCCTGGTGCGCCACTCCCCCTGCACGAGCGCGTGCCGGATGAAGAGCTCGCGCGACAGGGCCGGGTCGACCCGCCCGTAGGTGATCAGCCGGTCGGCGATGATGGGTACGCCGTACAGCGTGACCTTCTCGTAGGCCATGACCGCGACCCGCTTGGCCGACCAGTGCGGCTCCGAGTAGCTGCGCTTGACCACGTGGCTGCCGAGCCGTTCGGCCCATTCCGGCTTGATCGCGGCGTTCTGCCGACCCCACAGGCGACCGGTCTCCACGAGCTCGCCGGCCATCACGAAGGGCGGGCTGCTCCCCTTGAGCACGCTGCCGGGGAAGATGGCGAAGCGCGCGCCACGCGCGCCGACGTATTCGCGCATCGGCTTCCGCTCCCCCGGGCGCGACCGCTCCCGCTCCTCGAGCGCACCGATGTGGCTGAGGAGTCCGGAGAGCAGCGCCTGGTGGATGCCGTCCGTGTCCGGGGTGTCGGCGGGTTGCCCGACGTCCACCTTCATCTCCTTGCAGACCTGGCGGAGCTGCGACTCGAAGTCCTGCCACTCCCGCACGCGCAGGTAGTTGAGGAACTCGCGCTTGCACATGCGCCGAAAGGCGCTCGAGCTGAGCTCACGCTGCTGCTCCTTGATGTGCCGCCACAGGTTGAGCCAGGTGAGGAAGTCGGACGTCTCGTCCTTGAAGCGGGCATGCTGCTGGTCGGCCTGCGCCTGCTTCTCCGCGGGACGCTCGCGCGGGTCCTGCAGGCTGAGGGCAGCGGCGATGACGATCACCTCCCGGACGCAGCCGAGCCGGTCCGCCTCCAGGATCATCCGGCCCAGGCGTGGGTCGATCGGGAGCCGAGCCAGCCGTCTGCCGAGCTTGGTCAGGGTCGGCCCTTGCACGGCGCCCAGCTCCTCGAGCAGCTCGACCCCGGCGCGCACGTTGCGCTTGTCGGGCGGCTCGACGAACGGGAACCTGGCGATGTCGCCGAGTCCGAGCGACGTCATCTGCAGGATCACGCTGGCGAGGTTGGTCCGCAGGATCTCGGGGTCGGTGAACTCCGGGCGCCCCCCGAAGTCCTCCTCGGCGTAGAGCCGGATCGCGATGCCCGCCTCGACCCGCCCGCAGCGACCCGACCGTTGGTTGGCGCTCGCCTGGCTGATGGGCTCGATCGGCAGGCGCTGCACCTTGGTGCGCAGCGAGTAGCGCGAGATCCTCGCGACGCCGGTGTCGATGACGTAGCGGATGCCGGGCACGGTCAGCGAGGTCTCGGCGACGTTCGTGGCGAGCACGACGCGACGTACGGACATGGGGTGACTCGAGAAGACGCGGTGCTGCTCGGCCGCGGAGAGCCGGGAGTAGAGCGGCACGACCTCCAGCCGATCACTCTTCAGCGCTTCGAGGGCGTCGGCCGTGTCGCGGATCTCGCGCTCGCCCGGCAGGAAGACCAGCACGTCGCCGGGGCCCTCGGCCGACAGCTCCCGGACGGCCGCGATGATCGCCTCGGTCTGGTCGCGCTGGACCGGCTCGCCCTCCTCGTCGTCCTCCGGCAACTCCAGCAATGGGCGATAGCGGATCTCCACGGGGAAGGTCCGCCCCGACACCTCGACCACGGGTGCGGCGAAGTGCTCGGCGAACCGCTCCACGTCGATCGTGGCGCTGGTGATGATGATCTTGAGGTCGGGCCTGCGGGGCAGCAGGCGCTTGAGGTAGCCCAGGAGGAAGTCGATGTTGAGCGAGCGCTCGTGGGCCTCGTCGATGATGATCGTGTCGTACTTCTCCAGCTGACGGTCACGCTGCAGCTCGGCCAGCAGGATGCCGTCGGTCATCAGCTTGACCCGGCTGCTCCTCGACGTCTTGTCCAGGAACCGCACCTGGTAGCCGACCACGTCGCCGAGCTCGGTGCCGAGCTCCTCGGCGATGCGCTCGGCGACGCTGCGCGCGGCGATCCGGCGGGGCTGGGTGTGGCCGATGAGCTTGCCACCTTCGGCGGGTCCGGCTCCGCGGCCGAGCTCGAGGCAGATCTTGGGCAGCTGGGTGGTCTTCCCCGACCCGGTCTCGCCCGCGACAATGACGACCTGGTGGTCTCGGATGGCGGCCGCGATGTCAACGCGTCGTGCCGAGACGGGCAGCGCGGGCGGGTAGGAGATCTGCACAACCCTCCCATTCTCGCCTACGCCGCAACCCGCTTTGCGCCGACCGTGTGGATCTGGCGCCAATGGTGGGCACCAGACCCACACGGTCGGGTCGGGTCAGCCGCCCTCAGGGACAGTCGTGGGCGGGAGCATGCCCGGCAGGCGGCCGGGGACTCCCGGGCCGCCATGATCACCGTCGTGGGGTCCCCTCGGGTGCTCGCCGCGGCTGAACTCCCCGCGGTCGTGGTGGCCGTCCTCGACGGCCGCATGGATGGCGGCGCCGCCGAGGCCCCCGATGATCAGGGCCGCCAGGGTGGCTGCCACCAGTCCTCGGGTGCCGCGAAGGCGGTCGCCGGTGGCGGCGAACCGGTCCCGCAGGCCCCGGCGAGGAGGCCGTGTCGCCTCGTGGTGCTCGTGGTGCTCGTGGTGCTCGTGGTGCTCGTGGATGGGCTCGGTCTCGGGCGTGGGGTCGTGCTTGTCATCAGTCATGTCCACACCGTGACCGGCGTACCTGTCAGCCCGCTGTGAGCCGGCCATGAGCTGGCACAGATGTCCGTGACACGCTCCTCACAGCAAACACACAGCGCGAGTGTGCACGATGGGCCCTATGGAGCTGACCAGGGACGACGGCACTGCCGTGCGCGTGCTGGTCGTCGACGACGAGGTCAACATCGCCGAGCTGCTGTCGATGGCCCTGCGCTACGAGGGGTGGCAGGTCACGATGGTCCACACCGGTCGGCAGGCCGTCTCGGCAGCCGCCGAGGTCGGGCCGGACGTGGTCGTGCTCGACATCATGCTCCCCGACTTCGACGGCCTCGAGGTGCTCCGGCGCATGCGTGCCACCCGGCCCGACATACCGGTCCTCTTCCTCACCGCCAAGGACGCTGTCGAGGACCGCGTCGCCGGACTCACCGCCGGGGGCGACGACTACGTCACCAAGCCGTTCTCCCTCGAGGAGGTGGTCGCTCGTCTGCGCGCCCTGATGCGACGGTCCGGTGCCAGCGTCGCGGACGCTCGCAACGTACTGGTCGTCGGAGACCTGAGCCTGGACGAGGACAGTCGGGAGGTCTTCCGCGACGGCAACGAGGTCCGCCTGACGGCGACGGAGTTCGAGCTGCTGCGCTTCCTGATGCGCAACCCCCGCCGGGTGCTCAGCAAGGCACAGATCCTGGACCGCGTCTGGCAATACGACTTCGGCGGGCAGGCCAACGTGGTCGAGCTCTACATCTCCTACCTGCGCAAGAAGATCGACGCCGGTCGCGAGCCGATGATCCACACCATGCGCGGCGCCGGCTACGTGCTGAAACCGCGCACATGAAGACCTTGTCGATGCACACCCTGCTGGCACGCCTCGTGATCACGGCCGTAGGACTCGTGGCCCTCGTCGCCGTCCTGCTCGGGGTCGCGACGACGCTGGTGATGAGGAACGCCTTGACCGAACGCCTCGACGCGGACGTGGTCGAGACCCTGCACCGGTTGGATGACGCCGGACCGGGTGGCCCTGGTCGGGGAACGCCCGACCTGCGCAACCAGGCTCCCGGCACCCTCGTCGCGGTGTTCGCCGGAGAGCTCGGCCACGAGGGGATCGTGGTGGGTGATCGTCCCGGCGAGTCCCGATCCCTGAGCCAGGAGGCCTACGAGGTCCTGGGACGGATGGAGGTCGATCAACGGGTCCGCGACGTGTCGTTGCCCGGCGTGGGTCGCTATCGCGTGGCACAGGGCAAGGTCGGGGACCGTGTCGTCGTGGTGGGGTTACCCACCAAGGACGTCGACGAGTCGGTCGGCGCACTCGTGCTCGCCGAGGCGGTGCTGGGACTCCTCTCGGTCCTGGTCGCGGCCGGGCTGGGCGCCTTCGTCGTACGCCGCCAGCTCGCCCCACTGCGGGAGGTGGCCGCCACCGCCCACCGGGTCGCGGAGCAGCCGCTCTCCGAGGGCGAGATCGACCTCGGGGACCGGGTCCCCGCGCGGCTCACCGACGAGCGCAACGAGGTGGGACAGGTGGGTGCCGCGCTCAACATCCTCCTTGACCACGTCGAGACCTCGTTGGCCGCCCGGCAGCGCAGCGAGCAGCAGGTCCGTCAGTTCGTGGCCGACGCCTCGCACGAGCTGCGGACGCCGCTCGCCACCATTGCGGGCTACGCCGAGCTCGCGCGGCGCCAGCCCGAGGCCACAGCGACCGCGCTGGAGAAGGTCGAGTCGGAGTCGGCTCGCATGACCTCCTTGGTGGAGGACCTCCTTCTGCTTGCGCGGCTCGATTCGGGACGGCCCCTGGCCGACGACATCGTCGACCTGACCAAGCTGTTGCTCGAGGCGGTTGCCGATGCGCGGGTACGCGCGCCGGGGCACGTCTGGCGACTCGTGCTCCCCGAGGAGCCGGTGGAGGTACGTGGCGACACGCACCGGTTGCACCAGGTGGCGACCAACCTGCTGACCAACGCCCACCACCACACACCGCCCGGCACCACGGTGACGGTCACCGGCCGACCCGACGGGTTCGTGGTCCACGACGACGGTCCCGGCTTCCCCGCCCATCTCACCGACCATGCGTTCGAGCGGTTCGTGCGCGCGGACGAGGCGCGCACGAGCACCGGCGGTGCCGGGCTGGGTCTCGCGCTGGTCGACGCCATCGTCACCGCGCACGGCGGACGGATCGTGCTGCAGTCCAGCAACGAGGACACCTCAGTCGCAGTGCACCTGCCCTGAGGATCTCCCTGCTGTCAAGGAGCCGGGGCGCAGACCACCCACACCTGCGGACGCAAACCCGTCGTGACGCCACCCGCAGGGTTGGACACGGTGATCGGCCAGGCGGTGAAGGACTCCCCGTTGGCCTGGTCTGGACCATTCCCCGTTCAGACCAGGTCGACCAGGGCCGGCAGCGACAACGCCAGCACTCCGACGAGCTCGTCGCGGGTCATCCCTGACGGGTCGTCGCACCAGGCCAGCACCAGCTCCTCGGCCATCGCCGTCCACCCGCGGACGACGAGCCGCGACTGTGGAGTGTCCGTGACGACCTCGCCCAGGCTGTCCTCGCGGAAGATGCGGTCCGTCAGCGCTGCGCGTCCCTCCTCGTAGAGCGCCTGCACCTCGCCGGTGCCCCCCGCGGCGGCGCGGACGAGGGAGCGATAGCAGGTCAGGTTGGCGAGCACGTAGTCGACGTACACCCCCAGCGAGACGACCAGTCGCTCGATCGGCTCCCCGGTCGCGGGGGGCGCGGTCTGGGCGACGAGGTCCTCGACCGCGTGCCTGATGACGGCCTCACGGAAGTCCTGCTTGGAGCCGAAGTAGTGGTAGAGCAGACCCCGGGAGACCCCCGCCTCCTCCGCCAGCAGGTCGATCGAGATCTCCTCGACCGAATGGGTCGCGAACAGGCGCGCGCCGAGGTCGAGCAGCTGGAGACGCCGCGCCTCGGGAGCCAGCCTGGTGCGAGCGGACGTGGTCACGACCACATCTTATTGACGGATATTCAGTAATCGCAATAGCCTCCCCCCATGACACAGCAGCGGACGCTCCCGGCCACGGTCGACCATCTGATCGTCGGCGCGGGCTTCGCCGGTCTCGGTATGGCGATCAGGTTGGCCGAAGCCGGCGAGGACGACTTCCTCGTCATCGAGAAGGACGGCGGCGTCGGCGGCACGTGGCGCGCCAACAGCTATCCCGGCGCGGCGTGCGACGTCCCCAGCCAGCTCTACTCCTTCTCGTTCGCACCCAACCCGGACTGGTCGATGTCGTTCTCCCCGCAGCCGGAGATCGAGGCCTACCTGCGCACGGTCGCGGAGGAGTCCGGGACGCTTGACCGGTTCTGCTTCGACACCGAGCTGAGTGACGCGCGCTGGGACGAGGACGACCAGCGCTGGCACGTGACCACCACTCGCGGTGAGGTCATCTCGAAGACCCTCATCTCCGGGTCCGGAGGGCTCTCGGCACCGAAGCTGCCGGAGATCGAGGGCATCGAGACCTTCCAGGGCGAGGTCTTCCACTCGGCGCGCTGGCGCCACGATGTCGACCTCACCGGCAAGCGGGTCGCGGTGATCGGCACGGGCGCGTCCAGCATCCAGATCGTCCCGGCGATCGCCCCCGACGTGGCGCACCTGGACGTCTACCAGCGCACTGCGCCGTACGTCATGCCGCGCAACGACCGCCGCTACACCCGCCTGGAGCGCCTGCTGTTCAAGACCGTCCCAGCCGTCCAGCGTGCCTACCGCGCCGGCATCTACCTCGGCCGCGAGCTCTACGTGCCCGGTTTCGTCTGGAACCCGAAGCTGATGGCCCCGGCGAAGAAGATCGCCCTCGCCCACATGGCCAAGGCCATCGACGACCCGGAGCTCCGCGCCAAGGTCACCCCGACCTACGAGATCGGCTGCAAGCGCATCCTGATCTCCAACACCTACTACCCCGCCCTCGCCGCCGACAACGTCGACCTGGTGACAGATCCGATCATCAAGGTGACCGGCGACGCCGTCGTCACCGCCGACGGCACCGAGCGACCCATCGACGTCCTGGTCGTGGCGACCGGCTTCCAGACCACCGAGCAGCCGATCGCCGAGCACCTGTACGGCCGGGGCGGGAGATCCCTGGCCGAGGTGTGGGCAGAGCGCGGTATGGCGTCCTACAAGGGCACGACGACCCACGGGTTCCCCAACCTCTTCCAGCTCGTCGGGGCCAACACCGGTCTGGGCCACTCCTCGATGGTCTTCATCATCGAGTCGCAGATCGCCTACGTCCTCGACGCGCTGCGGACGATGAAGACGCACGAGTACGCCGCCATCGAGCCGCGTCAACAGGCCCAGGACGAGTGGAACGCCAACCTCCAGAGCCGGATGAAGCGCACGGTGTGGTCGGCGGGGGGATGCTCGAGCTGGTATCTCGATGCGCACGGCAAGAACACCACGCTGTGGCCGCGGAGCACGATCTCCTTCCGCAAGCTCCTCGCTCGCTTTGACGCGGAGCACTACGACCTCGAACCCGCCCGCACGACCGAAGGAGCCCGCGCATGAGCCTCGAGAGCGTCCAGGACAAAGTCGTCGTCATCAGCGGAGCCGGCTCCGGCATCGGCCGCGCGCTGGCCCGGCTGGCCGCCGAGCAGGGAGCCCTGCTCGCCCTCTCCGACTGGAACGCCGACGGCCTGGCCGAGACCGTCGAGATGGTCAAGGCGCTCGGTGCCGAGGTCCGCAGCGACGTGCTCGACGTCTCCGACCGGGAAGCAGTGGCCCAGTGGGCCACCGCCGTCGCCGGTCAGTTCGGTCGCGTCAACCTCGTCGTCAACAACGCCGGGGTCTCGGTCAGCGGGGACTTCGAGGAGATGACCTACGACGACTTCGACTGGATCGTCGGGGTCAACCTGAACGGCGTCGTCCACGGCACCAAGGAGTTCCTGCCGCACCTCATCGCGTCGGGCAACGGTGCGCTCGTCAACATCTCCTCGCTCTTCGGACTGATCTCGATGCCCGGCCAGACCGCCTACAACGCAACGAAGTACGCCGTCCGCGGCTTCACCGAGGCGCTCCGGGAGGAGATGCTCATCAACGGCCGCCCGGTCACCGTGACCTGCGTCCACCCCGGCGGGATCAGGACCGGCATCGTCCGCCACGGCCGCACGACGACCGGCGAGGACCACGCGAAGCTGACGACGGTGTTCGAGAAGAAGCTGGCGCGCATGACGGCCGACAAGGCCGCCGAGATCATCCTCAAGGGGGCCGTCTCCGGCAAGGCCCGGGTCCTCGTCGGCGCCGACGCCCACCTGCTGCACCACTTCGCAAAGATCGCCGGCTCCCGCTACCAGGACGTGGTCGCCCGCATCGCCCCCCGCGTCACTCGCTAGCGTGACCGCATGACCCGTGCACCCGGCACCCGTGTCCGCTGTCGGATGAGCAAGTGGGGCGACCGGCCGCACTGGGAGTACGAAGCCACGATCCTCGGAGCTGACGACCACGGCGAGTGGCTCGGCTTCCCGGCGGGGACGCAGTACTCCCGACCGGGTCACGAGTTCATCGGGCAGCGCAACCACGTCGGGCTGGTCCCTGCGGTGGTCGAGGGGCAGCGTCCGTGGCACCTGGCGACCTTCTGGGCGGCTGCCGGCGACCTTGGTGTCCCAGGTTCCGACGTCCAGATCTATGTCGACGCCACGACGCCTGCGGAGTGGGAGGGCGACCTCTTGCGTGCGGTCGACCTGGACCTCGACGTGGTCCGCCGCTTCGACGGCTCGGTCTTCATCGACGACGAGGACGAGTTCCTCGAGCACCAGGTGTCCTTCGGCTACCCGGCCGACGTGATCGCCGCGGCCCGGGCAAGTGCGGACGAGGTCAGGGCGGCCGTGGAGGCCGGCGCTGCGCCGTACGACGGGAGCCATTTGCTGTGGCTCGAGCGGCTGGCCGAGCTGGCCACCTGAGGTCAGGTGATGCGGTCGCCGCGCGTGCCACCCCGCCGTGACGCACGGTAGGGCCCGACCAGGCGGGGGCCGGCGAGGCGTGCCTCCAGGCGTGAGGTCTCGCGCTTCAGCGGCTGGGCGAGGTACTCGCCGAGGATCACCCCCGAGGCGAGAGCGACCGCCACCGACGCGGCCGTCATCATCGCCACGATGCCTTCTGAGGTGCCGGAGCCGCCCGCTGTCAGCAAGGACAGCCCGCGGTAGATGAGGAGGCCGGGGAGCAGCGGCACGATCGATGACACCGCGACCACCAGCGGTGGCACCCGGAAGCGACCGGCGACGGCGTAGGCGACCAGGCCGATGACGAACGCACCGAGTGCAGCCGCCCACGTGCGGCCGAGACCGGTGTCTGCGACGACCGTGTGCAGCAGGGTCGCCAACGCGGAGGTGAGGGCGATCGGCACCAGCGCTCGGCGCGGGGCGTAGCAGGCGAACGCGAAGGCCGCGGCCGAGACGGCCGCTCCCATCACCCCCACCAGAACGTGGTTGCCGAGCGCTCGGCCAGGGACCAGCTGTCCGAGGTCGACACCGACGACGTCAGCCACGGACAGCCCTCCGCTGACTCCGGCAATGATGCCGGCGGTGGCCAGCAGCGCCTCGATCATCCGCGCGCCGCTGGTGACGTAGAACCCGGTGAGCGCGTCCTGGATCGCCCCCATGAAACCGACACCCGCCAGCAGCATCACGATGTTGGCGGTCACCACCAGTGAGAGGTCGGCTGCCAACGGAGTGGCCGCGAGGGCGGTGGCGAACAGGGTCGCGACGGCACCTCCGGCGACCTGGAGGTAGAAGGTGGGCAGCCGGCGCCGTCCGAGCGCCATCTGGAGGCGGTCGATCGACATCGCCGAGGCCGACGCGATCAGGGCAATCAGCCAGTCCCCGCCGAGGAACACGGCCACGCTGGCGCACATCACGCCCCACGCCAGGGTGACCGACCACCGCGGCCACGGGTGACCCACCGAGAGGATGGTGGCCATCCGGGTGCGCGCCAGGTAGAGGTCCAGCTTGCCGGCGATCACCTCGTGCACCAGGTGGTCGACCTGGGTGAGGTCGGCGTAGTCGATGTCGCGGTGCTTGATGTTGCGGATCATCAGCACCGCCGGTTCCTCGGGCGACGGCTGGTAGCTCATCGACAGCGCCGTGAAGGTCACGTCGAGCTCCGGGTGGCGCAGGCCGAAGTGGTGGGCGACTGACTGCATGGTGGCAGTGACGTCCGCCGCCCCCGCACCCGAGGACAGCAGCACCTCACCGATCCGCAGGCAGAGGTCGATCGTCAGGTTGAGCTCGCGCGGGTCATCCACCACGCGCCCATGCTCGCACCCGCTCGTCGGGGTGACCCGCAGGCGCCACCGTCTCCCTACGATGGTCCGGTGCGCATCGACTTCAAGGCTTCACCCGACCCGACGATCGGGGTGGAGTGGGAGTTCGGCCTGGTCGACCGCGAGACGCGCGACCTGTCCAACACGGCAGCCGACCTGTTCGCCGCCGCCAGCCCACGGCTCGCCGATCCCGGGCGGCTCCACAAGGAGCTGCTGCGCAACACCGTCGAGGTGGTCACGGGCGTCTGCGGCACTGTGTCGGAGGCGGTCGAGGACCTGCGCACCACCCTCGGCGTCGTCGTGCCCGCGGCGGCCGAGCTGGGGGTCGACCTGCTCGGCTCGGGCACGCACCCCTTCGCGAGCTGGTCGGCGCAGCAGCTGACCGAGGGACCGCGCTACGAGGAGCTGATCAACCGGACGCAGTGGTGGGGCCGCCAGATGCTGATCTGGGGGGTCCACGTCCACATCGGCCTGCCCGAGCGTGATCGGGTGATGCCCGTCCTGTCCTCCATGCTCAACACCTACCCGCACCTCCTCGCCCTGTCGGCCAGCTCCCCGGTGTGGGCGGGCCAGGACACCGGCTATGCCTCCAACCGGTCACAGATGTTCCAGCAGCTGCCCACGGCCGGGTTGCCCTTCCAGTTCGACACCTGGGAGCAGTTCGAGTCCTGTATCGCCGACCAGACCACGACCGGCGTCATCGACTCGATGGCCGACGTCCGCTGGGACCTCCGGCCGGCGCCCCACCTCGGCACGCTGGAGAACCGCGTGTGCGACGGCATGTCCGACATCAACGAGCTCGCCGCGCTGACAGCACTGATCCACTGTCTCGTGGTCGACCTGGACACCCGGCTCGCAGCCGGCGAGACCCTGCCGACGATGCCACCGTGGCACGTGCAGGAGAACAAGTGGCGAGCTGCGCGCTACGGCCTCGACGCGATCGTGATCCTCGACGAGAAGTCCCGTGAGCGGTTGGTCACCGACGACCTCGACGACCTGCTGGAGCGGTTGGCGCCGGTCGCCCGTCGCCTCGACTGCGAGACCGAGCTGCGGTCCGTCGGCGACATACCTCGTCGTGGCGCCTCCTACCAGCGCCAGCGAGCCGTCGCCGCTGCTACCGGTGGAGACCTCGTCGCGGTCGTCGACTCCGTTGTCGCAGAGCTCCGCGATTCGCTCTGAACGGTCGCGGCTGATCGTCGCGGGCCGTTGAGAACAGCCTGGGATCCGGGCTAGCACGGCGTGTGCAAACGGCTCGGCTCCTTGTCGGGGTGCGGGAAAAGAAGCTCCACAAGATCCGATCTGCCCGGCGGACTCAGACGGCGATGCGGGCGTGCTGAGCGCGAGCAACCTCGAGTCGTGGGCAGACGGACTGTCCTCGACGATCGAGGGCGCCAGTGACCTGAGCGACCCTGAGCGGATCGAGACCCTGCGTGCCTTGGAGCGTCTGGCCTGTGTCGTCACCGCTGCCCAGGACCGCCTCGCCTGCTTCGATGCATCGCAGCGGGCCGAGCAGGAGGCCGCCGGGGTCCCCGCTGCGCGCCGGGGTCGTGGCGTTGCCGAGCAGGTGGCGCTGGCTCGACGTGAGTCGCCCCATCGCGGGCGTCAGCACCTGGGGCTGGCGAAGATCGTCCGGTCGAAGCTGCCGCACACGTGGGCGGCCTGGCGGACCGGGCGGATCACCGAGTGGAAGGCGACGATCGTCGCCCGCGAGACGGCGTGTCTGACCCTGGAGGACCGACTCGCCGTGGACGAGCTCGTGTCGGGCAGCCCCGAGACCGTCGAGTCGATGGGCGAGCGTGAGCTGGCCGGCGCCTGTCTCAAGGAGGTGGCGCGTCTCGACGCCGCCGCGCTGGTCGCCCGGCGACGCCGGGCGGAGTCCCAGCGACGCGTGACCTTGCGACCCGCCCCCGACACCATGACCTACCTGACAGCCCTGCTCCCGGTGAAGGACGGAGTAGCGGTCCTCGCGGCTCTGACCCGCGCCGCTGACGCTGCGCGAGCGGCCGGCGATGAGCGGGCCAAAGGTCAGCTCATGGCAGACACCCTGGTCGGCAAAGTCCTTAGCACCGCTGACGGCGAGGCCGGGGCACTACGGGTCTCGCTCGGCCTGATCATGACCGACACTGCCTTGTTCAGCGGCTCGGACCAGCCCGCACGGCTGGACGGTTTCGGACCGGTCCCAGCCGAGCTCGCCCGCGAGATCGTGGCCGGAGCCTGCGACCGCCACGAACACGTCTGGCTACGACGCCTCTACACCAGCCCGTCCACCGGTGAGCTCGTCTCGATGGACGCCACCGGGCGGTTCTTCCGCGGCAGCCTGGCCAGGTTCATCCGGCTCCGTGACCAGGTCTGCCGCACGCCGTGGTGCGACGCGCCGATTCGGCACGTCGACCACCTCCAGCCACATGCCGGCGGCGGTCCGACCAGCGCTCGCAACAGCCAAGGACTGTGCGAGTCCTGCAACTACGCCAAGGACGCCCCGAGATGGCGGGCCCGCACCCAACCAGACGGTTCCGTCGCGGTAACCCTCCCCACCGGCCACCAGCACCGCACACACCCACCCCCGATCGTCACGATCCGGAAGCACCAGGCACCCGCGCTGTGCGTCGACTACGTCCTCGCGGGCTGAGGTTCAGCGGACCCGCCGCTCGCCCTGACCTCGCGACTCAGCCTCGGTACAGCCTGGGGCCCTCAGGGTGATCGGCGACGTTGTACTTGATTGGCAGGTCGTCACCCACACGCGGGTCGTCGTGCCAGAGGCTACCCCTGGCCAAGTCTTGGACCATGACTCCCGCAGCTACGCGAACCCATGGCGCACCGGGCAGACACTGCTTGGGAATTGCCAAGGTGAAGGTAGCGGTGCGGGCGCTGACGGTGGTTCGTGCGCCGGCGCACTTGTAGTCCACCCCTCGCGTGTTCGTGATGTCGGTAGTAGTGAGGTCGGGGGAAGGGCCAGCGGGATCCCACAGCACTTGCACCCCCAGTCCGGAGTCGCGAGGCCCACGCACGCTCCAACTGATGTAGGTCCCGACATCACGGCGCACGAGCACGTCGCGAAGCCTCATCCGCAGGACCAAGCGACGATCGGAGTAGGTGTGTCGTGCCCAGACGATGTCAGCGAACGCCACCTTGGGTTCGGTGAAGGGCTGCACGACGCAGGGGTCCTGCTGTAGTCGTTCGCACCTCACCCGCACGACATCGTGAGACCGGTCCCGCAGGCGTTCGGTGTCTGCTGTCGCGGGCGAGGCTGCGACAACTGACGCACTGAGAAGAAAATGCCGCTGACACCGCGAGGCGGACCAGGTTCATGCGGGGACCCTAGGCCTTCCGCACGCGGGGCCGCCCCAAGGGAAGGTAGTCGTGGCTCACGCCCGAGGCGGCGGGATCGCGTCGGTCGACTCCAGCTGCCCCATCCCGGTCAGCATCAACAGGTCGGTGACCACTGCCCGCAGCTGCGCGAGCACCACCTCGACCGACAACGCGTCCTCACGGGGCAGCTCGGAGGTCGCCAAGCCCACAGCGATAAGGGCTGGTCTCGCTGCCTCGGCCAGGCGATCGGCCTGCAGCTCGTCTGCGACGAGGTCCACCGCGGCGGCGAGCTCGCGGGCGACGAGCGGGTAGCCCACGGGCACGGTCCGACGACGGTAGGCCGCCATGGCGACGTACCTCACGAGAACGCGCGTGCTGCGCAGTGATCGGTCCAGCGGTTCGACGAGGTCGGACATGCGCCGCAGACCGTTCCTGTGCCGTACCCGGAACGGAGATGAAGCCACCACCGCGAGGCCTTCGTCGGCCGCGCTGCGAAGCTCGTGGATCAGGTCGTCGGTGTCGCGGGCGTCGGCGAGGAGATCCAGAGCGCGGTCGAGCTCCCCGTCATCCATGACGTCGGCGGCAGCCCGCAGCATCTCGGCCTCCTTGCGCAGCACCCTCGCCGCCTGTTCGCGTGGCCTCCGGAGCGCGGCGGCCGGCACGGCGGTCGCCGCGACGAGCGCGACCGCGCCTCCGATGAGCGCATCGGCCCATCGGACCAGCGCTCCGCCCGGACTGACGATGAGCGTCGTCACCACGATCGACTGGACTGCCGCCTGCATCACGATCAGCTGGCCACCGTCGAGGAGGAAGGCCAACGACATCGCCAGCGCCACGACGATCGCGATCTGCCACCATCCCGAGCCCAGCCAGATCACGAGGAGATCCCCCAGCAGGACACCCAAGGCAACCCCCACCGTCACCTCAGCCACCCGGCGGAGGCGCTGGCCGTAGGACGTCCCCAGGCTGACCACGGCGGCGATCGGCGCGAAGAAGGGCGTCTCGTGGCCCATCAGGTCGTGGGCGATCAACCATGCCACTCCCGCGGCGACGGCACACTGCCCGATCGCAAACGACTTCGAGCGCACCCTGTCGATCCGGGCACGCAGCGACGTACGACTGCGCGACCACACGCGGTCCAACGGACTCGCCTCCATGCTGGCGATCCTGCCAGAGCGAAAGGCGGACCCAGATCGTCGTTGCCCTTGTGAGCAAGCGTGGAGCACGCGAGGATCAGCCTTCTTCGAAGAGGGGATCCACAGCGTGGTCACACCGATCGACCCGACGTCCGTTGCTTTCCTGTATGCCGAGAACCGTCGTCAGCCGATGCACGTCGGCGGGCTCCAGCTCTTCAAGAAGCCCGAGGGCGCTGGTCGCAACTACGTCCGGGACATGTACGAGACGATGTCCACCCCCCAGGCGATCGCTCCCCTCTTCCTCAAGCACCCGCGACGCTCCCTCGCGACCGCGGGGCAGTACGTCTGGGAACCGGACGCGCAGTTCGACATCGAGCACCACGTACGCCATAGCGCGCTCCCCAAGCCCGGACGGGTCCGCGAGCTCCTGGACCTCTGCTCGCGCCTGCACTCCACGCGGCTCGGCCGCGAGCGACCCTTGTGGGAGGCCCACGTCATCGAGGGCCTGCGCGACGGCCGGGTCGCGCTCTACACCAAGGTCCACCACGGACTCGTCGACGGGGTCTCGGCCATGCGGCTGATGCAGAGCGTCCTGAGCACGGATCCCGACCTCCGCGACATGGCGCCGCCGTGGGGGGCTCGTCCGCCCCGCCCCGAGGTTGACCGGCCGGCGTCGGAGCCCACCCCGTCGTCCGAGGTGCCGGCCGCAGCGCTGCGCACCGCCCTGGGAATCAGCGCCGAGGCCGCCGGCCTGCCGGGGGCGCTGATCCGGACCCTCAGCGCCGGCGTGCGCAACGAGACCTCGGCCCTGTCGCTGTACGCCCCCAGGACGATGTTCAACCAGGGGATCACCGGGTCCCGGCGTTTCGCGGCGCAGGACTGGCCGATCGAGCGGATGCAGGCCATCGGCAAGGCCACCGGCACGACCTTGAACGACGTCGTGATGGCGATGTGCAGTGGCGCCCTGCGTTCCTACCTCATCGACTTCGATGCCCTTCCCGAGACCTCACTGGTCTCGATGGTGCCGATCGGGCTCAACGCCAAGCAGTCCCAGGTGGCCTCGGCCGACGGCGGCAACGCGGTCGGGGCCGTGATGGTGCAGCTCGGGACGCACCTCCCCGACGCCGGCGACCGCCTCGAGTCCGTGCACCGCTCGATGGGTCAGGGCAAGGCCGCCCTGTCGTCGATGACGCCCACGCAGATCATCGCCATGAGCGCCCTCGGCATGTCACCGACGCTCCTGACCTCGGTGATGCGGATGCACGGTCTGGTGCGACCGCCGTTCAACGTGATCATCAGCAACGTCCCGGGCCCCAACTCCACGCGCTACTACAACGGCGCCGAAATGGTCGGGACCTATCCGCTGTCCATCCCCATCAACGGCATGGCGCTCAACATCACCTGCAACTCGTACGCCGACAAGATGTGCTTCGGGATCACGGGATGCCGCCGGACGGTGCCGCACCTCCAGCGGTTGCTGACCTACCTCGACGACGAGCTCGGCGCGTTGGAGGCGGCGGCCGGCATCTGAGTGGCTGGTGTCAGCGGAGCTCGAGCCCACCGCCATGGAGCTCGGTCACCGCAGCCAACCGGGCGCGGGTGATGTCGGCGACCGTGGCGAACCCGGCGTTCGCGGCGTTGGACCCCGGACGGGTCGCCTCGGCGGAGTTGATGCTCAGGCAGGTGCGGGTCCCGCCGTCGGCCGCGTTGGTGATCGCCACCGCGTGAGCAGTCGTCCCGCTCCCCGCGAAGGGATCGAGCACCACGGAGTCGGCCGGCATGGTGCCCAGGATCCGCCTGACCAGGCCGGTCGGCTTGGGCGACTCGAAGACGTGACCGATGAGGGCCTTGAGCTCCGCCACTGCGGTGTCGGTGGAGCCGATCTCCTCCGAGAGCCAGATCGTCGGGAGCTTCTTGCGCCGCCCGCCTTCGCGGTGCAGCCAGTCCCGCTGGAAGACGTCGACGCGGGTCCCGGTCCGACCGGCGATCTCCCGGCACACCAGGTCGTCGGGACGCTGGTCGATGCGCGGCCGGGACCAGCGCCACACCGCCGGTCGACCGTCACCGAAGACGGGCAGCACCTCGACGGCACCCTCGAAGGCGGCCGTGGCGACCCGGCCGGTCAGCGGGTCGCCGTACACCGGGAAGTGCAGGGTAGGGGCGGTGACCGGGTTGAACTTCTTGTTGGTGTTGCGCAGCGGGAGGTGCCGGAACGCCCGGCCGTCCTCGGTGCTCTGTCCGAAGTCGGCAGCATCGACCGTGTCGTGGCTGCTCGCGTCCAGCACGCACTGCTTGGCGTCGCGGGCATAGACCATGACGTATTCATGGCTCGTCGCGAACCCGCCGCCGAGCTGTCGCCCCTTGGGGTTGAGGTTCACCACGACCTGGGCCAGGAAGTTGGCCTCACCGAAGACCTCGTCGAGCAGCAGCCGCAGGTACGCCGCCTCGTTGTCGTCGATGCTGACGTAGATCGCGCCCCGGACCGACAGGACCTCGTGCATCGCCACGAGGCGGGGGCGCATCATGTCCACCCAGGCCGCATGCCGACCGGCCGCACCTCCGCGGTCGGTGCGGAAGGAGTCGGCGTAGGCGAAGTCGTTGCCCGTGTTGTAGGGCGGGTCGGTGTAGATGAGGTCGACACTTCCCGGCTCGATCGTGGCCAGCACGTCGAGGTTGTCGCCCTCGAGGAAGACGTTGTCCACACGCTGGCCCACGGCGCGCAGCCTAGTGCGACAACCAACGAGCCGGGGGGAGCGTCTCCCTCCTCGTGACGACATCCCCGGGACCACTCCGCGACACACCCCGTGTCTCCGCGATCCGCCACCGGCTCCGACCTACTGTGGAGCGTGTGTTTGCCTCGAACCGATTGACCTCGTCCCTGCTCGGCGGCGCCCTCGCCTGTTGCCTCGTTGCTGTCCCGGTGTCGGTCTCTGCGGGCGCCTCACCATCGATGACCACCCACGACCTCGTCAGCGGCGACGGTGGCGGCGACAGGGCCCACGACCGCCGTGGCCTGGGTCCCCTGCAACGACGCGCACTGCGCGAGCGCGGCACCGTGATGACTCGACGAGGGCAGACCTCCGACGGCGTTCCGGGCCTGGTGGCCCGACGACTCCCCCGCAACGCCCGCGCCACGCCGGCCACCGTCACGAGTGACGTCACCTACGAGATCGCCCCGGGCATGACGATCCGCGAGTGGGACCAGTCGGACGGGCGGGGCCCGATCCGCGCCAACCTCCTGACCATCGACCTCAACGCCCCCCACATCTCCGTCGACTACCTCGGTGCGCCCTATGCCGTACGCCGCCAGACCGTCAGCCAGATGGGGGCGGCCGAGGGTGTGATCGGCGCCGTCAACGGCGACTTCTTCGACATCTCCGACACCGGCGCCCCGCTCGGCGTCGGGGTGGACCGCGAGCGCGGAGTGCTCCACGGCTCGACCACGGGCTGGATCCCGGAGAACGCGTCCTTCTACCTCGACGCTGCCGGCACCCCGCAGATCGGCCCCATGGCGACCAAGACCAAGCTGCGCCAGCGACCGCGCTGGCAGTTCAGCGGTCTGAACGCCCCGACTGTCGCCGACAACTCGATCGGTCTCTACACGACCGACTGGGGCTGGACCAAGGGTTACTCGGTGACCGACGGCGACACCAAGCAGGTCCGCGAGGTGGTCGTCGTCGAGGGCGAGATCGTCTCCAACAAGGGGGCGTTGTCCAAGGGTCGCAAGATCAAGGGCCAGGTCATGGTCGGCCGGGGATCGGCGGCCAAGCTGCTCAAGACGCTCCAGGTGGGCCGCAAGGCGACCTTCAAGTTCAAGGCGAAGCCCGGCGCCCTGGTGGCCGTGTCCGGGGACCGTCCGCTGCTGCTGAACGGCGTCCGAACGGTCGTCAACGACCGGCTCATGCACCCGCGCACCGCCGTAGGCATCGACGTCGACGGCCGCAAGCTGCTCTTCCTCGTCATCGACGGGCGCTCCACCGCCAGCCGCGGCTACACCATGGTCGAGCTCGCCAACATGATGCAGGCCCTCGGCGCCGAGAGCGCGCTGAACTTCGACGGTGGCGGGTCGTCCACGATGTACTCACGCAAGGTCACCGGCGAGATGGGCGTGATCAACGAACCCTCCACCGACATCGACGAGCCAGGCTCGGCCGGCGTGGAGCGCAAGGTCGCGAACGGGGTCGCGATCTTCTACCACGCGGAGTTCCCACCGATCGTGCCGCCGCCACCGCCGCCCACGCCGGCTCCCACGCCCGCGCCGACCCCGGTGCCCACGACGCCGCCGGCCTGACGAATCACCCGCTGATCAGACCTCGGTCAGACCCGGGGTCAGACCCGTGATCAGACGCTGTCCTCCACGAGGAACAACGCCACCGACGTGACCGGCACCAGGCACTGGACGGTGGACTTGGGCATCGGCGCGGTGACCTGGACGCCCTCGAACGTCTTCTCCCACACCACCGTCGTCGGGCTCTCACAGCCCACGGCCACGACCGAACCGAAGAGCGTGTTGCCGTCCGGGACCTGCACGTCCTTGACCGCTGCCCGCACGTCGGCGGCCAGTCTGGCGTCGGTGCCGGCGAGGAAGCTGTCGACGGCCTTGGCATCGACCAACGCGCTGGCGAGATGTGAGGTCTCCCCGTCGACGTTGGAGGCGCTGACGATGAGTGCCTGCCCGGGTTCGACCGTGTCACCGACCGGCATGCTTCCCCCTGCGCCTTCCGAGGAGCTGTCCTCGGGGTCGGTGGTGCTGCTGGTGGTCCCGGAGGGGGTCACGGACTCGGAGCCGCTGGCCGAGGAATCGGTCGCGCTGGTCGGCTCCTCGCTCTCACTGCTGCCACACGCCGCGAGCGTCGTCAGCAACAACGCGCAGGAGGCAAGAGTGCCAGCGGTCAGGCGTCGGTCTGGTCGTGGGCTCACGTGGACCTCACTGGGTGAGAAGGGTCGGACTCGATGGCAGTTGGACGATAGTCCCACCGTGGAGGTTCCGTCGGGCGCCCTACGCTGGATGCCCATGGCCCTCTTCACCCGCGCTGAGCTCGAGTCCTTCCGCGACACCGAGGTGCCTGACCTCCTCGGTCCCGACCTCCGGCTGCTGTTCGTCGGCATCAACCCCGGCTTGTGGACGGCCGCCACCCAGACCCACTTCGCGCACCCGGTGAACCGCTTCTACCCCGCGCTGCTGCAGGCCGGGATCATCGACCGGCCCATCGACGCAGCGGCCGGGATGGTCGAGGCGGACCGCGCGTACTTCCGCTCGCGTGGACTGGGCATCACCAACCTTGCGCCGCGGGCAACCGCACGGGCCGATGAGCTGAGCGCCGAGGAGCTGCGCGCCGGCGGAGAGCGGCTGGTCGCCCTGGTCACCGAACGAGCACCGCGGGTGGTCGCGGTCGCCGGCATCACTGCCTACCGCCGAGCGTTCGGCGTGCCGAAGGCCGCCTTGGGACGCCAGCCGGAGACGTTCGGTGGTGCCGTCCTGTGGGTGGTGCCCAACCCCAGTGGGCTCAACGCCCACCACACGGTCGCCTCGCTCGCGCGGGCGTATGCCGAGCCCGCGCGAGCAGCGGGGGTCCTGGACTGAGCCCTCACCCCCGAGCAGCGCATCAGCGCGACCACCCGCGGTCCTGCTGCTCGCCCAGCTCACCCTCGAACACCTCGTCGCCCTCGACGATCAGCAGCACCGGACCCCGGCCCCTTGCTCCGGGCACCTCGATGCACCCGTCGAGCCGGCGGGGCGCACCCAGGAACTCATCGATGAGGAAGCGCAGCCACTGACCGGCCGCGTCCACCCGGGCTCGGCCAGGAGCCAGCACGAGGCAGCAGCCGTCGGCGCACGGCACCCAGGGCGACGGCACCGCTGGTTGGCCGGGCCACATCCGGGTCATCCCGCCCTCGGCGAACGAGGGCAGCTCGCCGTGCTCGGGGATCGAGTGACGGCAGAAGCCGGACAGGAAGGCCACGTCGCTGGCGTCGATGACCGGGGTGATCCGGAGCCGGGTAGGTTCCATCGGAATGCTCCTTCATGAGGGTGCCGTGCCTGCCTCCTTCCTGCTCGGAGCCGTGGTCAATCCCGCCTTCGTCGCAGCTGGGGAGGACCGCCGCCACCGCCCCGGGGAACCGCCGGGTGCGAAGCGGGGCCAGACACGGCAGGCTGTGCCTGTGCCGTCCCCCGACCAACCCGCCCAGCTTCCCGCCCCTGCGCCGACCTCGCGGCCGGTGCGAGAGGCCGTGCGCGCCTACGCCGCTCGCCAACCAGGGCTGGTCGCGCCGACCGAGCGCTTCGTCGAGCTGATCACCATCCTGCTCGACGACGCCGGCATCAACTACCTCAGCGTCACCGGGCGGACCAAGAGCGTGGCCTCCTTCGCCGCCAAGGCTGCTCGCGTCGTCGACGACGAGCTGTTGTACCCCGATCCGCTCAACCAGGTCACCGACCAGATCGGGGTGCGCGTCATCACCTACGTCCACAGCGACGTGGCCGCAGTCGCTGAGCTGCTCGACGACGAGCTGACGATCCTCGACGACCGTGACATGGGCCAGGAGACGGCCAGCGCGGGCGGGTTCGGATATGCCAGCCGCCACCTGTTGGTGACGCCGGACCCTGATGATCCCCACGACGGCAAGGATCACCAGGCGCCGTACGACGCAGTGCGCGGCCACCGTGCCAGCGTGCAGGTCCGCACCGTGCTGCAGCACGCCTGGGCCGAATTCGAGCACGACATCCGCTACAAGGGCACCGACCCGGAGGAATACGTCCCCGACCTCGACCGGCGCTTCACCCTGGCCGCGGGGCTGCTCGAGTTGGCCGACCGGGAGTTCTCCACCATCCGTGAGCGCCTCCAGGCCGTCGGACCGGTCTCGCCGGAGGACTCCGACCCCAGCGACCCACGGATCAGCGGCCAGGAGCTCGCGGCCTTCCTGGCGGGGCAGTACGCCGACGCCGGCTGGTCCCACACCGACCACTACGGGTGGATCGGCGGGCTCCTCCTCGAGCTGGGCATCACCTCGCTCGACGAGCTCGGCGGGCTCCTGACGTCGGTCGACCCCGACGCGATCATCCGGCGGATGGGCTACCGCTACCCCGCCGGAGCCGTACGTCGGCTCGACGACGCCCTGCTCGCGATCTTCGGCCAGCAGTACGTCGACCTGACGGGAAACTCCCACCGCGTGGCCAAGCTCACCGCTCGGCTCGAGACGATGCACGCCGCGGACGCCTGACGACCACGTCTCGCTAGGCTGGGGGCATGCCTCGCCCCAGCTGGACGACTGCCGCGCCGCTGGTGGGGGGTCTGCTGCTCGCCGCGAGCTGGGGACGAGACCTCGGGCCCGTCATGCTCGCCCCGGCCGCCGCCGTCCTGATCGGATCCGTCCTCGCTGCGGTCCACCACGCCGAGGTCGTCGCACACCGGGTGGGAGAGCCTCTCGGCTCCTTGGTGCTGGCAGTCGCGGTCACCGTGATCGAGGTGGCACTGATCGTCACCTTGATGGTGACGGCGGAGAAGGACGTCTCCGGCCTGGCCCGCGACACGGTGTTCGCCGCCGTGATGATCAGCATCAACGGCATCGTCGGGCTGTCCCTGCTCGTCAGCGCGCTCAAGCACCACCTGGCCGTCTTCAACCCGGAGGGCACCGGAGCCGCTCTGGCCACTGTGGTCGCCCTGGCCACCCTCTGCCTGGTCCTGCCGTCGTTCACGACCTCGGAGTCGGGCCCGGAGTACTCCGGTGCCCAGCTGGCGTTCGCGGCCGTGGCGTCGCTCTCTCTCTACGCCATGTTCGTGTTCACCCAGACGATCCGTCACCGCGACTTCTTCCTGCCCGTCGATCGTGACGGCACCACGCTCGCACCGGGCGACCACGTCGACGCGGACGGCGACGGGCATGCCGATCCGCCGGACAACCGGACCACCGCGAGGAGCGCCGGGCTGCTCGTCGTCTCCCTGGTGGCGGTGGTCGGACTGGCCAAGATCGTCTCGCCCGCCATCGAGGACGGTGTTGCCTCCGTGGGATTCCCCCACGCGGTGGTCGGAGTGGTGATCGCGCTGTTGGTGCTGCTCCCCGAGTCGATCGCAGCGGTCCGCGCCGCCGCGCGCGAGCGGGTGCAGGTGAGCCTCAACCTTGCCCTGGGCTCGGCGATGGCGTCGATCGGGCTCACCATCCCGACCCTGGCGGTCGCCTCGATCTGGCTGGAGGGCCCGCTGGCCCTTGGCCTGGACAACGTGCAGATCGTGCTGCTGTTCCTGACGGTGATCGTCGGCATCCTGACCGTCGTCCCCGGCCGCGCCAAGCCGCTGCAGGGCTGCGTGCACCTCGTGCTCCTCGCCTCCTTCATCTTCCTGACCATCGCACCCTGAACCGAAAGCAGCCATGACCGAGCCCGAACAGCCCCGCCGCCGGCGCCACCTCATCGACCCCGATGCACCTCGCCCGGTGCGCGACCGGGCCGCGGAGGACAAGAACCTGACCCGCGTCCAGCGCTGGGTCATGTCGGCGCTCGTCGTCACCACGATCTTCCACCTCGTGATGGGCCTGATCCTGGCCGCGGTCTTCCTGGAGGACCCACGTCCGGGGGCCCGCGTCGGACTGTGCCTCATCGCCGGCGCGTTCGGCGTCATCGCGGTTGCCCTGGCCCGGATGATCCACGGCAGACGGCCCGTCTCATCGTGGCTGCTGCTGGGTCTCGTCCCGTCAGCGATCGGGATCGTCCTGGCCTACCGCTGAGCGGCTCAGTCCTGGGAGAACGCGGCGTCGAAGGCCTGGGCGGGCCGGTCGAAGTCGAACTGCTTGAGATGGGCCAGCGCTTCGGGGGCACCCTGCAGCCGGTCCATCCCGGCGTCCTCCCACTCGACGGAGATCGGTCCGTCGTAGCCGATCGCACCCAGGGCCCGGAAGCAGTCCTCCCAGGGCACGTCCCCGCGACCAGCCGTGACGAAGTCCCAGCCACGGCGCTGGTCGCCCCATGGGAGGTGGGAGGACAGCAGGCCGTTGCGGCCGCCGCCGAGGCGCATCCGGGTGTCCTTGCAGTCGACGTGGTAGATCCGGTCGGCGAAGTCGGTGATGAACGCGACAGGGTCGAGGTCCTGCCACATCATGTGGCTGGGGTCCCAGTTCAGGCCGAAGGCGGGCCGGTGGCCGACCGCCTCCAGCGTCCGCATCGTCGACCAGTAGTCGTAGGCGATCTCGGAGGGGTGCACCTCGTGGGCGAAGCGGACCCCGCACTCGTCGAAGACGTCCAGGATCGGGTTCCACCGGTCAGCGAAGTCCTGGTAGCCCGCCTCGATCACGCTCGCCGGCACCGGCGGGAACATTGCGACGTACTGCCAGATCGACGAGCCGGTGAAGCCGACCACGGTGTCGACGCCGAGCCGCTGCGCAAGTCGCGCAGTGTGCTGCATCTCCTCGGCAGCCCGGGCACGGACGCCGTCCGGAGACCCGTCGCCCCACACCCGGGGACGGACGATGGCCTGGTGCCGGAAGTCGATCGGGTCGTCGCACACGGCCTGGCCGGTGAGGTGGTTGGAGATGGCCCACACCTGGAGGCCATGGCGTTCGAGGACGGCGAGCCGGTCTGCGATGTAGTCGTCGTCGTCGCAGCGCCAGGCGTCGAGGTGCTCGCCCGACACGGCGATCTCGAGGCCGTCGTAGCCCCAGCCGGCGGCGTGGGCCGCCACCTCCTCCAGCGTGAGGTCGGCCCACTGGCCGGTGAACAGGGTGTAGGGACGGCTCATGAGGGGTCCTCCAGCGAGACGGGTGACCCCGAGCGTGCCGCACTCTGTTCGATCGCCGCCAGCACACGTTGTACGGCGAGGCCGTCGGCGAAGCTCGGGGAGGGCTCCGTCCCGGCTGCGATGGTCCCGAGGAAGTCGGCGACCTGATTGGTGAAGGTGCTGTCCCAGCCGAGCACGTGGCCGGGGGGCCACCAGGCCTCGACGTAGGGATGGTGGGCCTCGGTGGCGAGCACCCGGGTGAAACCGGGGTTGCCGTCGAGGCAGACGTGGAGCTCGTTGAGCGACTCGAGGGAGAAGCGCAGGGAGCCGAGGCTGCCGTAGACCTCGATGGCGAGAGCGTTCTTCTGTCCCGTCGCCATCCGGCTGACCTCGATGCTGGCGACCGCTCCCGTCGTGGTCCGCAGCGTGGCCCAGGCGGCATCGTCGACGGTCACGGCCTCCGGCCCGTCGGTGCCGGTCCGCTCACCGACGAACGTCTCGAGCAGCCCGCTCGCCGACGCCACGTCGGCGCCCAGCAGGTAGCGCACCTGGTCGACGGCGTGCGAGCCGAGGTCGCCGAGCGCCCCGGACCCCGCCGCCTCCTTCCGCATCCGCCAGGTCATCGGCGCTGCCGCGTCGACGAGCCAGTCCTGGAGGTAGGACACCCGCAGCTGGCGCACGGTGCCGAGGCGCCCGGCGGCGATCAGGTCCCGTGCCATGGCCAGGGCCGGCACCCGCCGGTAGTTGAAGCCGACCATGGCCCGCACACCGTGCCGGGAGGCGTCCTCGGCCGCGGCGACCATCGCCTCGGCCTCGGCGATCGTGTTGGCCAACGGTTTCTCGACCAGCACGTGCTTGCCGGCGCCCAACGCGGCGATGGCGATCTCCGCGTGCAGGTGACCCGGCACGCAGATGTCCACGATGTCGACGGCGTCGTCCTCGATCACCGCCCGCCAGTCCGTGGCCGTCCGGGACCACCCGTAGCGGGTGGCGGCCGCCGCGACCTGGGCCGGGTCGCGACCGACCAGCACCTCCTGCCGGATGCCGGGCACCCGAGGATGGAAGGCTCCGACGTTGCGCCAGGCGTTCGAGTGGGCCTTGCCCATGAAGGCGTAGCCGATGACGGCTACCCCCAGGCGGTCGTCCATGTCAGTCCTCATCAGTCTCGTGCAGTCAGGGACCGCAGGAAGGCCAGCCCGTCTCGGGCCAGGTCGTCCTGGGTGGGGGCCAGCGGTCGCCAGATCGACGCCGCGGTGGCGATCGATGCGTTGTCGGCGGTGAAGCTCTCGATATTGAGCGGGCCCTCGTAGCCCACGTGGTGCAGTGCTGCCAGCAGGGCTGGCCAGTCGGTCTGGTCGCCGCCCGGTGCCCCGCGGTCCGAGCCGCACACCTGCAGGTGCACCAGCCGTTCACCGGCCGCGTGGATCGCGGCAGGAGTCGAGCGCTCCTCGATGTTGAGGTGATAGCTGTCCAGGGCCAGGCCTACGGTGGCCGGCACCCCGTCCAGCAGCTCCAGCCCCTGGGCCACGGTGTTGACCATCGACGTCTCGTAGCGGTTCAGCGGCTCGATGCCGAGCACCACCCCTCGCTCCCCCGCATGGTCGGCGACCGGTGCGATGTTGGTCCGCCATTCGGCGTACGCCGCTCGACGCTCCTCGCCCGACATCCGCCAGACCCTGCCGGTCGAGGTGTAGAACGGTCCGCACACTGCTGGGGCGCCCACGCCGTGGGCGAGATCGATGCACGCACGCAGGTAGTCCTGCGTGGCGGCGATGCCCGTCCCCCCCGTGGCGACGAGGTCGCGACCTGGTGCCATCGCGCCCACGACGTAGGGCCTCAGTCCGGTCCGCTCGAGCGCGGATCGGACCACGTCGACGCTCAGGTCGCCGACGTTCTCCAGCGGGAGCTCGACTGCGTCGAACCCCAGGTCGGCGACGTGGATGAGCACGTCGCCGACCACTGCGTCGGTCAGGGGAGAGACCCAGACCCACGTGTTGATGCCGATGGCGGGCACGACTCAGCGGTCCTGCCAGGCCTCCGGGAAGCCCGGCAGGTCCTCGCCACCGAACTTGGCGTAGTGCCCGTCAGGCATGCCGTCGTTGGCCTCGAGGTAGTCCGCGCGCTCGTCCTCGGCGATCGGCACCTGCGGGAGCACCCACTCCTTCGGGACCTCCTCGCCGGCGAAGATCTTCTCGACGGCGAGCAGCGGCGTGCGCCACTGGAAGTTCGAGTAGACGGGCGCGAGCCCGGTGAGACCGGTCTCCTCCCACTTGCGCAGGAAGCTCATCTCGTCCTCGCCGGTCATCACCGGGTAGTCGACCCCGGCGTCCTCGAAGGCCTCGATCGCAGCCACGGCACCGTCGCCGGCGTCCATCCACACGCCGTCGACCTCACCCTGGTTGAGGGCGTCGGTGATGTAGTTCTTGATCTCGCTGGGGTCGGCGCCGGTGAAGAAGTCATCAGCCTCGATGCCATTCTCCTCGAAGATCTTCTTGGCCGCAGCCCACCGGGTCTCCAGCACGTCGACCCCGGGCAGGATGCGCAGCGCGATGACCTTGTCACCCTCCTCGAGGTTGTCGACGAGGAACTCGGCCGTGTCGATGCCCCAGGCGTAGCCGCCGATGGGGTGGATGAACGTGGTGGCGCAGTCGGTCTCGACGCCACGGTCGAAGACGATGACCGGCTTGCCGGTCTCACAGGCACGCTCCACGCCCGGCGTCAGCGCCGCCGTGGAGTTGGGCGAGATGACGAAGGCGTCGCAGTTGCCCTCGGAGATGAAGTAGTCGATGTCGGCCAGCTGGGTGTTGTCGTCGTCCTGGGCGTCCCGCACCTCCATCTCGGAGATGACGCCCTTGTCCTGGAGCGCCTCGAGCTGCTGGTTCATCGTGATGAAGCCGGTCTGGCGCCACGGGTTGCTGACCGAGGCGTTGGCGAAGCAGACCTTCTTGGCGCCCTCGGACTTGTACTCCGCGGTGTCGCTCATCGGACCGTCGATGTACTGCAGCCAGGGCTCCGACACGTCACCCTCGAAGGATGCCGAGCGCTGGGCGTCCTGCTCGTCGTAGTCGGCCTGCACGAACCACTCGGAGTCGTCGCCCGTCTCCTCGGCGGCAGGCTCCTCCGTGGTCGTCTCGGTCGTCGTCTCCGTGGCCGTCGTGTCGCCGGGGCCGTCGACGTCATCGGTGCTGCAGCCAGCCAGCACCGCGAGCACG
>NZ_JAOPXV010000081.1 GCF_025964975.1 Nocardioides sp. | reverse complement strand
CGGTAGAGGAGGTGCTCGATCTCGCGGGCGCTGTCCACCAGGGGATCGTAGGACGAACCGGACGCCGGGTCAGCGCGCCTCGTCCTCGATCCGTGCGTGGTACGCCGCCCGCTCGGCAGAGTCGGTGCGCAGCGCCCGGTCGTCGCGGACCACCCGGCGCAGCGCGTCGCGGACCGGCGCGGGGGTCACCCTCGCGGCGCCGGCGAGGACGCCGACGTAGCGGGGCACGCTGATCTCACCCGTGCGACTGGTCACCGACGACTCGACGGCCGCGGCCACCTGGTCGGGCGAGACCTTGGGCAGCGGGCGCATGTCGAGCCCGGAGGCCAGCGCGGTGTCCACGGCGGAGGGCAGCACCGCCGTGACCGAGACGCCGTGCGGCGCCATCTCGAGACGGGTGGCGGCGGTCAGGCCGACGACCGCGAACCTGGTCGCGTTGTAGACCGCGAGGCCCTGGAGCGGGACCTTGCCGGCGAGCGAGGCGACGTTGACGACGTGGCCGCGACGGCGCTCGACCATCCCCGGGAGTGCGAGCCGCATCCCGGTGACCACGCCCATCAGGTTGACCTCGACCATCAGCCGGGTGGTCTCCTCGGCGAGGTCGAGGAACGGCCCGTTGGGCATCACGCCGGCGTTGTTGACCAGCACGTCGAGCGGGCCGTGCGCCCGCTCGGCGGCGGCCAGGAACGCGGCGAGCGAGCCCGCTGGCGAAGCGTGCCGCGCGGCGGGACGCGTCAGCCGACGACCACGACGGCGAGCCCGATCACCGCTCCGACGATGCCGGCGGTCAGGATCAGCCCGAGCGTGAAGGCCGGCAGTGGTTCGTGCAGCCGCATCGCCCGCTCGATCCGGGCCCAGCGGTGGTACGCCAGCACGGTCATCAGCAGGGCGAAGGCCAGCAGCGCCAGCACGATGAGCGTGCGGAACACGTCGTGCTCGGGCAGCTGCAGCGACTCCAGCGCGACGGCGCCCGCGACGAGGGCGAGCGTCGTGCGGACCCAGGCCAGGAAAGTGCGCTCGTTGGCGAGGGAGAAGCGGGGGTCCGGCTCTTCGCCGACGTAGACCCAACGGGGGCGACGGGTGCCACTGTCCCTGCGCTCGTCGGCTCCGTCCGTCATGGCGCCAGCCTGGCAGAGGCGAGGTCCGGCGCCGATAGTCCCTGACGATCTGGCCCCGATCTCGCGGGCGAGGTCAATCGGTGCAAGCAACGGTTGTTAGGCCGCTTGCAGGTTAGCGAGTACGTCGTCGAGGGCTTGGGCTGGTGTTCGTAGGTCCAGGGTGGGTCGGGGGCGGGCGTTGAGGCTGGCGGCGATGCGGCGTAGGTCGGCGGCGGTGTAGCCGGACAGGTCGGTGCCCTTCTCGAGCCAGTGCCGCACGAGACGGTTGGTGTTCTCTCCGGTGCCGCGCTGCCACGGTGAGTGGGGGTCACAGAAGTAGACCGGCATCTGCAGGGCGAGCTGGATGCGTTCGTAGCGGGCCATCTCCACGCCGCGGTCCCAGGTCAGTGACTGGCGCAGCAGCTCGGGCAGGTCAGTCATCTCGCGGATCATGGCCTCGGCAACAGACTCGGCGTCGTGGCGTTCGGGCAGGTGCAGCAGGATCGTGAACCTGGTGGAGCGTTCGACCAGGACCCCGACGGCCGAGGTGTTGCCGGTGCCGAGGATGAGGTCGCCTTCCCAGTTGCCAGGCACCGAGCGGTCCTCGACCTCAGCAGGGCGATCAGAGATCTTGAACGCCTCGCGATACGGGCTGTTTTGGCGTGCGCCGCCGGCGCGGGGGTGGCGTGAGCGTCGCTTGGTGGACAGCTTTTGGTGCAGGTCCTTACGCAGTGACCCGCGGGTCTGGACATACAGCGCCTTGTAGATCGTCTCGTGGGACACGCGCTCCATGATCATGTGTGGGTAGTCGCGACGCAGGATCATCGCGATCAGCTTGGGCGACCAGCCCTGGTCCATCCAAGCCTCGATCTGACGACACAGGGCCGGGTTCTCGATCAGCCGGAACGGCTTACGCCGCTTGCGTTTCCGGCCTGCCGCACGGTCAGCAGCGGCGCCGTAGTACGAACCGTCGGGCCCGCTGTTGCGGGCGACCTCGCGCGAGATCACCGACTTGTTCCGTCCGATCAGGCGCCCGATCTCCTCGTAGGTGAGCGTGGCGCCCTCTCGGACCTGCTCCAGGCAGGCGGCGATGACCGCACGATCAGCACCAGTCAGCATCCGACGCCTACGCGACGCGACGGGCCCGATGGACTCGAGGGGCCCGACTGGCCCGACGGGCCCGACGGGCCCGACGGGCTCGACGGGCTCGAGGGGCTCGGCAAGGGATCCCTCAAGACCGCCACGGCGGCCTCGCATCAAAGTCAACGTCACCGGAGCAGACTCGCGCCACCACTCCCATGCCGACTGGCGCGCCACGCCGACCTCCCCGGCAGCAGCCGAAACAGACCACCCACCACACACAAGATCGAAGAACCGGTTCCGCACCTCGAAGGACATTGGACATCCCATCGACAACACCACCAATCAGGTCGTGTTGCTTGCACCGGTTGAACCTGCCGGCTCTCGAGGGGCCACTTCGTCAGGGACTATCGGGTGGGCTCAGCGCACGGGGTGGCCGGCAGCAGACAGGGCACCCTTGACCTCGCCGACCCGCAGCGTCCCGAAGTGGAAGACGGTGGCCGCGAGGACTGCGTCGGCACCGGCGTCGACGGCGGGGGCGAAGTGGTCCAGGCGGCCGGCACCACCCGAGGCGATGACCGGGATCGAGACCTCGGCG
>NZ_JAOPXV010000079.1 GCF_025964975.1 Nocardioides sp. | reverse complement strand
CCACACCTAGCCCGGACCGATGCTTCCCGACCCCGGTGTTCTGGAAACAGCGGTCGTTTGCTGCCACCAGGTGGCAGCGGAGTACCGCTGTCTCGTCAGTTCGGATCGGTGACGAGCTCGGGGCTGGCTTCGCGTACGTCCAGCGTGAGCGGTGCTCCGGTGATGGAGACCGTTCCGTTGACCGGCCGCCAGTCCGCGGCGCCGGCGACCTTGAACTGCGCCGACCAGGTGGTGTCGACGCTGACGGGCGCCGATTGGAGCTCCTTGGTGTAGACGTGGGTGATGAAGCCGTCGCCGTCCACGTCGGCGCCTTCGGTCCACGGTGTGCCCGGGATGGCGGACACCTGAGAGGTGCCGTCTCCGTGGTGCCAGACGAACTTGCTCGGCCAGACCTCGAGGACGACGTTCAGGGCGACCTTGTCGAGGCGTACCTGGATCTGGTGGCGCTCCGCCTGGGTGGAGAGGATCGTCTTGAAGTTCACCAGCGTCTCGCCGCCGGGGGGTTGGACGGTGATGCTCGAGGCTGGGAGGTCGACCTTCTTGAAGGCGGCCAGGACCTCGCCGGGGATGTCGACGGTCGGGGTGGCTGCTGTTGGCTCGGGGTCCTCCGGGCATTGGGAGTACGAGCCAGCCGGACCGAACTCCGTCATGAACATCCAGACCGTGGGGGCTGATCCGTCTGGGCAGGTGTAACCCTCGACGCAACCCGCGGCGCCGACCGTGTCGCACGGCTCGTTGCTCCTGACCCACTTGCCAACCGGCTCTGCGGTGTTCCCGATCGGTTGCGTGGATTGGGCGGCCGTGGTCTGGCTGCCCTCAGCGGAGGTCGAGGCGGTAACGGAGAGCCCATTCGCTTCGGCATGGACAGAGCCCGATGTCGTGGATTCTGGATCCGGGCTTTCCGACTCGTCAGCTTGGGAACTAGTTGCGGTGCCCATAATCGCCACCAGACTCAACACGAGGACTAGGAGATGACGAACCATTCGGCGAACCTCCATCCTTGCTTGCCCTTGACAACGAGAACACTGACTCGGATGTCACCTGGCGGATATGTTCCGTCCACTAAAGGGTCGCCGTAACCGGTGATTACCTGCCGGGTGCTCGTTATCGTGGCGTTGCCGCGAAAGGTCGCCGCGCCGGGCACGCCCCGAAGTTGGCCGAGCTCTATCCGACGCACTGTCTGGTCGCCGCCTTCGATCGAGCCCTCGCGGTCGCGAATACGGTCAATGATGTTGACGACCTCGTTGCATGTCGCACAGGTAGGGAGCGCGGCCTCGCGCAACGCTGCTGTGTCACCTGTCCGTCGAGCATGGTCAACCATCGCGTAGTAGTGCCGCACGAACGCCTCTGCTGCCTCGATCCCCTTCCCCTCCGCCTCAGGAGGCAACGTGGGCTCAACAGGCGCAGCGGGCGAAGCGGAGGTCGACGCCACGGGCGTGGGCGCCGCTGTGGGCTCCTGAACCTTCGGCACCGGTTCGTCGTCGGCACAGCCGGCGAGGAGGAGCGGAAGTGACAGCGCCGCGATGGCAAAACGGCGTGCGAACGTGTGCGACATACAAAAGCCTTCTTCCCCGAGAGAGTCCGACCGAGGTGGACGAGAAACACGCTAGGGGAGAGTCGGCTCCGAGACGAGTCCCGATCTCGAACTGGGGAAAACTTTGCCGACACGTAGACACGCGGACATTGGTCACGTCACGAGGCCATGCCCCGCTCAGCGCAGAGGTCGGACTAAGAGTCTGGTCCGCGTGTCTACGAGCGACGACGACGAGACGGGCGCTCAGCGAGCCGCGCGACGCCCACCCGGCGTCCGAGGCGCCGGCGGCGATGATGGGGGAGCGTCCTCCTCCGAAGGCGGCGCGATGATCCCGAGCTCCCGGAGCAGCCGGGAGATGAAGAGCAGTCCGGCGAACAGGCACGCCACCGCGCCGAACGAGCTCAGCGCGAGCAGGCCCCAGCCCCCGGCGTCACCGGAGCGGGCGGCGGTGCCGAAGTCGATCGCGAGGAAGACGAGGTAGCCCCAGGCGATCACGCAGGCCGTGATGAGGAGGCCCAGGATCATCGCGGGTCGGCTCAGGGACGGGCTCGCCTTGGCGCCTCGTCGTGATCCTGCTCGTTTCCCCGTCGCCACGCGGCCATTGTGGCCGATCGGACCCAGCGACACGCCGGGGTCCCGAGGACGCCGTCAGTATTGTCTGGGTCACTGACCTGCGACTTTGGCATTCGGTCCCCGAGGTTCTGAAGCTCAGCCGGTCACCCACTTGCCAACCCCTCGGGACCCGACGTAGGTTAACCACTACATCTAGTAGTTACACCGGTGTGGTTCTCCACATCTAGTTCACAGGCGCCGGCCCCCGATTGCACAACCTCGGCCGAGTTCTCCACAGGAAACATCCACCGATCCACATGCGTTGACACCCATGACGGGTGTTTTCGTCGCGCCCGAGCGCGCCCCATGTCCGACCCGAATGCCACCCGAGAGGAGGCCCGCGATGCACTGCCCCTACTGCCGTAGCACCGACACCCGGGTCCTCGACTCCCGCGTGGCCGACGACGGCGCCTCGATCCGTCGCCGCCGCGTCTGCACCACCTGCGACAAGAGGGTCACCACGGTCGAGCTCATGCAGCTGACGGTCCTCAAGCGCAGCGGCGCGAGCGAGCCCTTCACCCGCGACAAGGCCATCGCCGGCGTCCGCAAGGCCTGCAAGGGCCGCCCGGTCACCGAGGACCAGCTGGCCTGCCTGGGCCAGGCGGTCGAGGACGCACTCCGCGTCTCCGGCCAGGCCGAGGTCAACGCCAACGAGGTCGGCCTCGCGATCCTGAGCCCGCTCCGCGTGCTCGACGAGGTCGCCTACCTCCGGTTCGCGAGCGTCTACCGCGCCTTCGACTCGGCCGAGGACTTCGAGGACGAGATCGAGATGCTGCGCGCCGAGCGCCGCCTCGAGCAGTCCGACACCGCCGACGGCGAGCCCGTCGGCATACCAGCCACCACTGGCTGACCCAAGAACTGCCCGGCACGTGGTGGGGAAGCCGCGTGCCGGGCACACCAAACCCAACAAGCAGCAACAGGAGAATTCATGACCGAGACGTCTGTCACCGGCGCCGGACTCACGCTGGAGCGCGTCTTCAGTACGGAGGGCACGCACCCTTACGACGCCATCAACTGGGAGCGTCGCGACGTCGTGCAGACCAACTGGAAGACCGGCGAGACCGTCTTCGAGCAGCGTGGTGTCGAGTTCCCCGACTTCTGGTCGGTCAACGCCTCGACGATCGTCACCACGAAGTACTTCCGTGGCGCCGTCGGCAGTGACGTGCGTGAGTGGAGCCTCAAGCAGCTCATCGACCGGGTCGTGAAGACCTACACGAAGGCCGGCATCGACAACGGCTACTTCAAGACCGCCGCTGACGGCGAGATCTTCGAGCACGAGCTCACCTGGCTGCTGGTCAACCAGTACTTCTCCTTCAACTCTCCTGTCTGGTTCAACGTCGGCACGCCCTCCCCGCAGCAGGTCTCGGCGTGCTTCATCCTCTCGGTCGACGACTCGATGGACTCGATCCTGAACTGGTACAAGGAAGAGGGCTTCATCTTCAAGGGCGGCTCCGGTGCCGGCCTCAACCTCTCCCGCATCCGTTCCTCCAAGGAGCTGCTCTCGAGCGGCGGTACGGCGAGTGGCCCGGTCTCCTTCATGCGCGGCGCCGATGCCTCCGCGGGCACCATCAAGTCGGGCGGCGCGACGCGTCGGGCGGCCAAGATGGTCGTCCTCGACGTCGACCACCCCGACATCGAGGAGTTCGTCGAGACCAAGAAGAACGAAGAGAACAAGATCCGCGCCCTGCGCGACGCCGGCTTCGACATGGACCTCGGAGGCAAGGACATCACGTCCGTGCAATACCAGAACGCCAACAACTCGGTCCGCGT
>NZ_JAOPXV010000021.1 GCF_025964975.1 Nocardioides sp. | reverse complement strand
CCCTCGCGACGACCAGACCGGCACGAATCTCGGCCCAAAATCGGCGCTCCACCTCATAAGGCAACGGTGGTTTGACCATCACAACTCCTCACATCAGAGGTGTTGCATCACTACCTAGAACCGAAGCCTCGAGAATGCGGCCTTGGCACCGCCCTCGCCTCACAACCGGGCGAGGGCCGCCGTGAGCGGGTCGAGACCCACCGATCCGAGATCGAGCGCGGCCCGGTGGAAGGCCTTCAGATCGAAGTCGGCGCCCTGGCGGGCCTGCACCTCGGCGCGGGATTCCAGCCAGATGCGCTCGCCGACCTTGTACGACGGCGCCTGACCCGGCAGGCCGAGGTAGCGCTTGACCTCGAACTGGATGACGTCGTCGTCCATCCGGCAGTGCTGACGCATGAACTCCAACCCGAGCTCCGGCGTCCACGTCTCACCGGGGTGGAACCCGAAGGGGTTGTCCGCAGGGATCTCCAGCTCGAGGTGCATGCCGATGTCGACGATCACCCGGGCCGCGCGCATCGACTGCCCGTCCAGCATCCCGAGCTTGTCCGCCGGGTCGGAGAGGTGGCCGAGCTCGTCCATCAGGCGTTCGGCGTACAACGCCCAGCCCTCGCCGTGGCCGCTGCACCAGCACATGAGGCGCTGCCAGCGGTTCAGGCTCTCCTTGCGGTAGGCCGTCTGCGCGACCTGCAGGTGGTGCCCCGGGACGCCTTCGTGGAAGACGGTGGTGACCTCACGCCAGGGGTGGAACGTCTCGATGCCGTCGGGCACCGACCACCACATGCGCCCCGGGCGCGAGAAGTCCTCCGACGGGCCGGTGTAGTAGATGGCGCCGTCGTTGGTGGGAGCGAGCATGCACTCGATCCGGCGGATCGGCTCCGGTATGTCGAAGTGTGTGTCGCCGAGCTCCGCGATCGTGCGGTCGGCGAGGTCCTGCATCCAGTCACGGAACGCCTCGCGGCCGGTCACGATCCGCGACTCGTCTGCCTCCAGGTGTGCGACGGCCTCGTCCACGCTGGAGCCGGGCAGGATCGCCTCGGCCGTCTCGTCCATCAGGTCGGACAGGCGCTTGAGCTCGGTCCAGCCCCAGGCGTAGGTCTCGTCGAGGTCGACTTCTGCGCCGAGGAAGTAGCGGCTGGCGAGGGCGTAGTGCTCGCGCCCCACGCCTTCCTTGTCACGCCCCTGGGGCTCGAGCTCGTCGGACAGGAACAGCCCGAAGCTGGCGAAGGCCCGGCTGGCGGCGGCAGCATGCGCGAGGAGCGCGGTGTCGTCGTCGGTCTCCAGTCGCTCGACGAGCCCGGTGAAGAAGTCGCCGCCCTCACCTGTCTGGCCGGTCCAGCGGCGTACCTGCTCGGCGACCTCGGCGTACTGCCGGGCCGCGACCACGTGGCCCTTGCGCGCCTCGTCGGACAGCGTGACGCGCAGACCCTCGAGCGCGGAGGGTAGGGCGGCGAGACGCGCACCGATGTTCGCGATGGCCTCCTCGCCCTCGGTCGGCATCAGGTCGAAGACCTCCCTGATCTCATGCAGCCCGCTCCACAGGACCGACATCCGGGAGCGGCCGAGCCCCGCGGCCTCCAGCTCGAGCTCGAGCCGGTTGCGCTCCAGGAAGGCGTCCCGGGCCGAGGCCTCGCGGTCGTCGACCGGGGTGGCCGCCTCGACCGCCTCGACCGCGGCACGCACGAGCGCGATCCGCGCGTCGTAGCCCGCCGGCGAGAAGTCCGTCAACCGGTCGTCGTGGCCGGCGACGCCCACCATGGTGGCGGCGATGGGGTCGAGCGACGTGTAGTCGTCGACGAACTGGTCACACAGGGCGTCAATGCTTCGTGGGGTCACGGAGCCACCCTGCCATCACGCGCGCAGGACGGCGACCGGGAATGCAGGTCAGCGCGGCAGCGCGCTCGCGCGCCAGCCTCCGGGGCCATGGGCGACGGGTCCGCGCATGAGGCGGCCAGGACGCGACCACTCGGGCGTACGCCGAGGCGAACCCTCGCCCCCGCTCGACCCGAGCGAGGAGAAGACCGCGACCAGCGCCGCGATCTCCTCTGGCGTTGCGTCGGCGTTGACGACCGTCAGCAGTGGCACCTCGGCCCTGTCGGAACCCTTGTCGGTGCCCATCAGAGGGGGATGTTCCCGTGCTTCTTCGCCGGCAGCGTCGCCCGCTTCGAGCGGAGCAGGCGCAGCGAGCGGACGATCTCGGCGCGGGTCTCGTGCGGCGCGATGACGGCGTCGATGTAACCCCGCTCCGCCGCGACGTAGGGGTTGGCCAGGGTGTCGTCGTAGTCCTGGACGAGCTCGGCTCGACGCTCGGCTTCCGTCCCGGCCGCGACGGCCTCGGCGATCTCGTTGCGGTAGAGGATGTTGATCGCCCCTTGGGCCCCCATCACTGCGATCTGCCCGGTGGGCCAGGAGACGTTGATGTCGGCGCCGAGGTGCTTGGAGCCCATGACGTCGTAGGCGCCGCCGTAGGCCTTGCGGGTGATCACGGTGATCAGCGGCACGGTCGCCTCGGCGTAGGCGTAGATCAGCTTCGCCCCCCGGCGGATGATGCCGTTGAACTCCTGGTCCGTCCCGGGCAGGAACCCCGGGACGTCGACGAAGGTCAGCACCGGGATGTTGAAGGCGTCGCAGGTGCGCACGAAGCGGGCGGCCTTCTCGGAGGCGTCGATGTCGAGGCACCCGGCGAACTGCATCGGCTGGTTGGCCACGACGCCGACCGGACGACCCTCGACCCGGCCGTAGCCCACGATGATGTTCGGGGCGAACATTGCGTGGACCTCCAGGAACTCCTCGTCGTCCAGCACCGACTCGATGACCGTGTGCATGTCGTAGGGCTGGTTGGCGCCGTCGGGGATCAGCGTGTCGAGCGCCTGGTCGAGCTCGTTGACCTCGAGGTCTGCGGGCTCGTCGAACACGATCGGCTCGTCGAGGTTGTTCTGCGGCAGGTAGGACAGCAGCGCCTTGGTGTACTCGATGGCGTCCTCCTCGTCGGAGGCCATGTAGTGCGAGTTGCCGGACTTCGTGTTGTGGGTGCGGGCGCCGCCGAGCTCCTCCATCGTGACGTCCTCGCCGGTCACCGTGTTGATGACGTCGGGACCGGTGATGAACATCGCGGAGGTCTGGTCGACCATGATCGTGAAGTCGGTGACGGCGGGGGAGTAGACGTGCCCGCCGGCGCAGTTGCCCATGATCAGGCTGATCTGCGGGATGACGCCGGAGGCGTGCACGTTGCGGCGGAAGATCTCGCCGTAGAGACCCAGGGAGACCACACCTTCCTGGATGCGGGCACCGGCGCCCTCGTTGATGCCGATGATCGGGCAGCCGGTCTTGATCGCGAGGTCCATCACCTTGGTGATCTTCTCGCCGTAGACCTCGCCGAGCGAGCCGCCGAAGACGCTGAAGTCCTGGCTGAAGACGCAGACCTGCCGACCCTCGATCGTGCCGTAGCCGGTGATGACGCCGTCGCCGTAGGGCCGGTTCTTCTCCAGGCCGAACGCCGTCGAGCGGTGTCGCGCGAGCTCGTCGAGCTCCACGAACGAGCCCTCGTCGA
>NZ_JAOPXV010000227.1 GCF_025964975.1 Nocardioides sp. | reverse complement strand
GCGGGGAACATCCGCTGCTCGTGCTTCGAGCCGGCGTCGAAGGTGCCCTCGAGGTCCCAGTAGGACGCGAGGCGGAAGCGCATCCGCTCGCGCTCCTTGTCGACGACCAGGCGGGTGGCGACGGACTGCACGCGACCGGCCGACAGGCCGGACATGACCTTCTTCCACAGCACGGGCGAGACCTCGTAGCCGTACAGGCGGTCGAGGATGCGGCGCGTCTCCTGGGCCTCGACGAGGTCCATGTCGAGCTCGCGGGGGCTGTCGGCGGCGGCCAGGATGGCCGACTTGGTGATCTCGTGGAAGACCATCCGCTTGACCGGGATGCCCTTCGGGGCGAGCTCGTCGAGGAGGTGCCAGGCGATGGCCTCACCCTCGCGGTCCTCATCGGTGGCGAGGTAGAGCTCGTCGGCGTCCTTGAGGAGCTTCTTCAGCTTGGCGATGTGGCTCTTCTTGTCGCGCGGCACGACGTAGTAGGGCTCGAACCCGTTGTCGACGTCGACGGCGAGCCGGCCCCAGGGCTTGTCCTTGATCTTGGCCGGCGTGTCTGCAGCGTTGTTCGGCAGATCGCGGATGTGACCGATGGACGACTCGACGACATAACCGCTGCCGAGGTAGCCGCCGATCATCTGCGCCTTCTTCGGCGACTCGACGATGACGAGCTTGTGTGCCACGTGAACTCCTGCTCCCTGGTGGTGAATCGCCGCAACCGTAGCGCGTGAGATCCAGTCGGCCACTTCCGCTCGCCGCTGTGGATGGTGCGAGGGCCCCGGCACGATCACCGCGCGCTCCAGCGGCCGGGGCGCTCGCCGCTACGACCTGAGTCTCGACGAGACTCAGGTCGTAGTGAGGAAACCCTCGTCGACGAGGTCGCGCACGATGGGCAGGTACGTCGTCCGCAGCTCGTCGGCATCGACGTCGGTGATCTCGGCGATCGCATCGAGGATCTGCCCCACGGACAGGTCGCCGCCGCTGGCCCCGATCAGCGCGGCCTCGACCGTGTCGACCTGCCGCGCGCGGCGGAAGCCTCGCTGCTGGCGGACCACGATGGTGGCCGGGTCCTCGGCTCCGGGCGGGCCCTGCGTCTCCTGGAGCACGTCGATGCGCGCCTGCAGCCGTGACGTCAGTCCGACCTCGCTCCGGGTCGCGTCGAAGTGGTCGGCGATCGCGGGACCGATGGGCTGCTCGACGTCGTAACGCCACTCCTCGAGCCGGTGGCGGCCGCTCCCCCCGGCCCGGACGTTGATCCAGCCGAAGCCGACACCCTCGATGCCCAGGTCCTCGAACCACGACAACCACGTGTCGTAGCGGCTGGGGTAGTCGGGAGTGCCGTGCACGCCTGCGTCCTTGAGCCACATCTCGACGTACTCGCTCGGGTCGATCACCTCGCGCTGGATGACCAAGGCGTCGCAGTCGTCCCTCAGCCAGGAGGCGAGGCGCTCGTCCCAGTCGGTGCCGGCGACGATGGACCAGTTGGCCAGGACCTGGCACAGCCCGCCCTCGTTCAGGTGGGCGGGCGCCCCGCGGACGATGTCCTCCACGACCCGGTCACCGGGCAGGCCGGAGTCGCGATAGACGAGCCGCTCCCCCGTGGCCGGGCTGATCACGAAGGGTGGGTTGGTCGCGATCAGGTCGAACCGTTCGGTGGCCAGCGGCTCGAAGAACGAGCCTTCCCGCACGTCGACCGACACCTCATTGAGCGCAGCGTTGAGCCGCGTCATCCACAGCGCGCGCCGGTTGACGTCGGTGGCCACGACCTCGCCCGCATGCGTGGCCAGGTGCAGCGCTTGTACGCCGCAACCCGTGCCGAGGTCCAGGGCCCGGCCCACGTCGGCGCGGACCGTGAGCTGCGCCAGGCTGGTCGACGCGCTGGAGATCCCCAGCACGTGGTCGGTCCCGACCCGGGTCGGGGCGCCGTCGAGGCCGGGGGTCAGGTCGGAGACGACCCAGAGGTCGACGTCGTCGCCTGCGTAGGGCCGACAGTCCATGCGCGCGGCCACCTCGCCCACACTCTGCTCGAGCAGGCCGGCGTTGCAGAGCCGGTCGACCAGTCCGGGCAGCGCGCGCTCGGCGTCCTCTCGGGCAACGGTCGCCTGCAGGAGGAAGAGCCGGGTCAGCGTGCTGAGAGCGGAGCCGTCCGCTGTTCGGCGTACACCCGGGGTCGTCTCGTTGCGGCTGAGGCCCCGGTGTGCCTGGGGGCCCAGGAGTGAGGTTACCGCGCCGTAGGTGAAGTCCGCGGCGACCAGGGCGGCTCGCAGTGGAGCGGCGAAGTCGAGGTCCATGCCGCCAGCCTTGCAGAACGCTGGAGTCCGCCGGCGGCCCGTCACGGCAGACGCGACAACGGCCCGCCGGGGATCCCGGCGGGCCGTCGCGTGCTGTGCGTGGATCAGGTGGTGGGCGGCGGCGTCACCGGAGTGGCGCCGGTGCCCGCGGTGCCCGGCGGGGTGTCGTCGATCATCCCGTCGTGGTCACCGTGGGTCGCGTGGTCACCGTGGGTGCCGTGCTGCGTGAACGACGAGGAGCCGGTGTCGTCACCGTCGTCGTTGATCGCGACCCCGCGCTGCTTGGAGATGTAGATCGCCGCCGCGATGATCGCCACTGCAACGAGCGCGATGATGACCCGGAGCACGTCGTTCTCGTCCTTGCCGATGCTCATGGAGACGACCGCGCCGGCGATGAGGAGCGAGACGAGGTTCATCACCTTGATCAGCGGGTTGATGGCCGGGCCCGCGGTGTCCTTGAACGGGTCGCCCACCGTGTCGCCGATAATCGTCGCCTCGTGCGCCAGCGAGCCCTTGCCACCGTGGTGACCGTCCTCGACCAGCTTCTTGGCGTTGTCCCAGGCGCCACCCGCGTTGGCCAGGAAGACAGCCATCAGGGTGCCGGTGCCGATGGCGCCGGCGAGGAACCCCGCCAGCGCGGTGGCACCGAGGCCGAAGCCGACCGCCACCGGGGCCAGCACCGCGAGGATGCCCGGCGCCACGAGCTCGCGCAGCGAGTCCTTGGTGACGATGTCGACGACCTTGCCGTACTCCGGACGGCCGGTGCCCTCCATGATCCCGGGGATCTCGCGGAACTGGCGACGGACCTCGAAGACGACCGCGCCGGCAGCGCGGGCGACGGCGTTGATGGCCAGCCCGGAGAACATGAAGATGACGCAGGAGCCGAGGAGCACGCCGACCAGGACTGCCGGGTCGAAGACGTCGAACTGCAGACGCTGCTCACCGGGGTTGGCCTCGATGAGCGCCTCGAACACCGACGTGGCGTAGGACCCGAACAGCGCGGTGGCCGCGAGCACTGCCGTCGCGATGGCGATGCCCTTGGTGATGGCCTTGGTGGTGTTGCCGACCGCGTCGAGCTCGGTGAGGATCTGCGCTCCCGCCGGGCTGACGTCGCCCGACATCTCGGCGATGCCCTGGGCGTTGTCGGAGACCGGGCCGAAGGTGTCCATCGCGACGATCACGCCGACGGTGGTCAGCAGACCGCAGCCGGCCAGGGCGACGGCGAACAGTGACACGACGAGCGTGGCCCCACCGAGCAGGTAAGCACCGAACACGGCAGCACCGATGACCAGGGTCGTGTAGACCGCGGACTCGAAACCGACCGACAGGCCGGAGAGGATCACCGTCGCTGCACCCGTGAGGGACGACTTGCCGACGTCCTTGACGGGCTTGTACTCCGTGCCGGTGTAGTAGCCGGTCAGCGCCAGGATGCCCGCGGACATCACGATGCCGATGACAACAGCGGCCGCGGCGATGAACCGCGGGTCGCCGTCCGCGTTGGCCAGGCCCTGGGAGATGTTGGTGAACTCGGCGAAGCTGCTCGGCAGGTAGACGTAGGCCAGCACCACGCTGGCCACCGCTGCAATCGCCGAAGAGAGGTAGAACGACCGGTTGATGGTCGTGAGGCCGTTCTCCCCCGCCTTGGGCCGGGTGAGGTAGACGCCCGCCACGGCCGTGAGAGCGCCGATCGCGGGGATCATGAGCGGGAAGACGAGACCCTTGTCGCCGAAGGCCTGCGAGCCGAGGATCAGGGCCGCGACCAGGGTCACGGCATAGGACTCGAACAGGTCGGCCGCCATACCGGCGCAGTCGCCCACGTTGTCGCCCACGTTGTCGGCGATGGTGGCGGCGTTGCGCGGGTCGTCCTCGGGGATGCCCTGCTCGACCTTGCCGACGAGGTCGGCGCCCACGTCGGCGGCCTTGGTGAAGATGCCGCCGCCGACCCGCATGAACATGGCGAGCAGCGCGGCACCGAAGCCGAAGCCCTCCAGCACGTCGGGAGCGTCGTCCTGGAAGAAGAGCACGACGAGGCTGGCACCGAGCAGGCCCAGGCCGACAGTGAGCATGCCGACCATGGCGCCGGTGCGAAGACCGATCGTCATGGCGGGCTCGCGGCCACTGGTCTCGGCCGCGGCTGCCACCCGGAGGTTGGCGCGAACGGCCAGGCCCATCCCGAGATAGCCGACGGCGGAGGAGAATCCGGCCCCCACCACGAAGAACACGGAGCGGAAGATCCGCACCGTCATGTCGTCGGCCGGCAGCACGAGCAGCGCGAAGAACGCGATCACCGCGAAGATGCCGAGAGTGCGGAACTGCCGGGTCAGGTAGGCGTTGGCGCCCTCCTGGACAGCTAGGGCGATGGCCTTCATGTTGTCGGTGCCTTCACCGGCGGCCAACACCTGCTTGCGGAACACCATCGCCATCGCGAGCGCGCCGAGCGCGATCGCGAGGACGAGGATGACCAAAAGCTGGTTGGTGCCTTCAAGCTCCACGACAGCGGGAATGATCCCGGTCATGTGCGTCCTCCTGGGAGTTGATACATCAGTTGCGAACGCGCGGGAGTCTACGCACCTGTGTCCCGGATCACGCGCAGGGTTGTGGTGCGGATCACACGTCGCGTGTCGGGACATCCGTCGATCCGGGCGCTCCGGGGCGCGGATCACGTCGTCCCGCACCCCTGCGTCGGGCGTACGGCGATGGGCCGGTCAGCGCCGGACCGGCGGCTCGGTCAGCGCAGGACCGAGGGGTCGGCGGAGTCGTGGATCACGAACACCTTCGCCAGACCGGTGATACGGAAGATCTTCAGCAGTCGCTCCTGCGAGCAGATCAGCTCGAGCGAACCGTCGTGCGCGCGGACCTTCTTGAGCCCGCCCACCAGGACACCGAGCCCGGTGGAGTCGAGGAACTCGACGGCCTCGAGGTCGATCACGATGTTGTAGGAGCCATGAGCGACGAGCTCAGTGATCTGGTCCCGCAGCTTGGGTGCGGTGTAGACGTCGATCTCGCCCCCGACCGCGACGATGGCACGACCGTCTTCCTCGCGGGTCGCAAGGGTCAGATCCACGACTGCTCCAAGTTGAGAGGAAAAACCACCCAGGGCAGTGCGCCCCGAATGCTGCCGGGTGCTATCAAACCATGAGTCTCTCGATCACGCAGGCGTAGTCCCGAGCTTGGGGATGGTCGGGGCTCGAACCCGTCGCTGTCGGTGCCGTTTGCCACACTTCCCTCGTGAGCGTCCCCGGCGGTCCCGAGCGCCATCGGGTGAGCGACCTGGTGGGGCGACTGACCGACGTGCCGGGGCGCGAGGGACGGCTTCGACACCTCGAGGTGGTTCCACCGCGCCCAGCAGTCTCGGTCGACTGGCCGCCCTGGGTGAGCGCCGATGTCCGGGCGGCGTTCGAGCATTCGGGCGTGTCGTCGCCCTGGCAGCACCAGGCCGCGGCTGCCGACGCCGCTCGGGACGGCCAGCACGTCGTCCTGGCCACCGGGACGGCCTCCGGCAAGTCCCTGGCCTACCAGCTGCCGGCTCTGACGGCGATCCGCGAGACGCGCGGACGACGAGGTGAGCGCGGCGCCGGGGTCCTCTACCTCGCCCCGACCAAAGCGCTGGCCAATGACCAGCTGGCCAACATCGACGCCCTCGGACTGGACGTGCGGGTCGCCACCCACGACGGCGACAGCACCCGCGAGCAGCGCGACTGGGCCCGCGACTTCGGCGAATACATCCTGACCAACCCCGACATGCTCCACCGTTCCCTGCTGCCCGGGCACGCACGATGGGCCAGCTTCTTCGCGTCCTTGCGCTATGTCGTGGTCGACGAGTGCCACCACTACCGCGGCGTCTTCGGCTCCCACGTGGCGCACATCCTGCGCCGCCTCCGGCGTGTCTGTGCGTTGTACGCCGCCGAGCCCACCTTCATCCTCGCCTCGGCCACCGTCGCCGAGCCCGAGGTCGCGGCCGGTCGACTCACCGGGCTGGACGTGCTGGCGATCTCTGCGGACCACTCTCCCCGGGGCCAGGTCTCGCTGATGCTGTGGGAGCCGCCGTTCACCTCGTACGCCGGGGAGAACGGCGCGCCGGTGCGGCGGGCTGCGTCGTCGGAGGTGGCCGACCTCCTGGCCGACCTCGTCGCCGAGGGCGTCCGCACACTGGCCTTCGTCCGCTCCCGGCGGGGCGCCGAGCAGGTGGCGGCCACCGCCGCGGAGCTCCTCGCGGAAGTTGACCCGTCGTTGCCCGGCCGGGTCGCCTCCTACCGCGGGGGCTACCTACCGGAGGAGCGCCGCGAGCTGGAGGCGGCGCTGCGCCGCGGCGACCTGACCGGACTGGCCGCGACCAACGCCCTGGAGCTGGGCATCGACATCAGCGGGCTCGACGCCGTCCTGAGCGCCGGCTTCCCCGGCACCCGGGCCGCCCTGTGGCAGCAGATCGGCCGGGCGGGCAGAGGTGCCCAGGACGCGCTCGGAGTGCTGGTGGCTCGCGCCGACCCCCTCGACACCTACCTCGTCAACCACCCCGAGTCGCTGCTCGGCCAGCCGGTGGAAGCCACCGTCTTCGACCCGAACAACCCCTACGTCCTCGGCCCACACCTGTGCGCCTCCGCCCAGGAACACCCACTCACCGAGGCCGACCTGCCCCTGTTCGGCGACAACGCGCGGGCCGTGGTGGACCAGCTGACCGACGCCGGCCTCCTGCGCAGACGCCCGCACGGCTGGTTCTGGACCGACCGTCGTCGAGCCAGCGACCTGGCGGACATCCGCTCCAGCGGCGGACGACAGGTGCAGCTGATCGAGGCCGAGACCGGCCGCGTCGTCGGCACGGTCGACGGATCCAGCTCGCACGGGACCGCCCACCCCGGTGCCGTCTACGTCCACCGCGGCGAGACCTGGCTCGTCGAGTCGCTCGACCTCGAGGAGCATGTCGCAGTGATGAGCAGGGCCGAGCTCAGCTACTCCACCTCGGCCCGGGAGATCACCGACATCTCCATCGTCGCCGAACGAGAGCACCGCTCATGGGGAGGATGTCGACTCGCGCTGGGCGAGGTCGACGTCTCCCACCAGGTGGTGTCCTTCCTCCAGCGCCGTCAGCCGAGCGGAGAGGTGATGGGCGAGATGCCCCTCGACCTGCCAGAGCGGTCGCTGCGGACGACCGCGGTCTGGTGGACCATCGCCACCGACGTCCTCGCGGAGGGCGGCCTGGCCGCCGCCGACCTGCCTGGTTCGGCGCACGCCGCGGAGCACTGCGCGATCGGCCTGCTTCCACTCTTCGCCACCTGCGACCGCTGGGACATCGGTGGTGTGTCCACCGCCCTCCACGCCGACACCGGCCAGCTGACCGTCTTCGTCTACGACGGACATCCCGGTGGAGCCGGCTTCGCCGAGCGCGGATTCCACGCCGCTCGCGACTGGCTCAGCGCCACTCGGGAGACGATCGCCAGCTGCGAGTGCGAGGCCGGGTGCCCGTCGTGCATCCAGTCCCCCAAGTGCGGCAACCAGAACAACCCGCTCGACAAGGCCGGCGCTGTGGTCCTGCTCGACCTGCTCCTCGCGGACGCCGGGACCGGGACCCGCGAGTAGCCTCACCGGCATGGTCATCCTCGGACTGCTGCTGATAATTCTCGGCGTCATCGCGATCCTGTCCGCGATCTTCGTC
>NZ_JAOPXV010000187.1 GCF_025964975.1 Nocardioides sp. | reverse complement strand
CGCCCTTGGCGGTGCCGGCGTCGTCGATCGGGAACGGCAGCGGGGCGCTCGCGGAGAGGACCTCGACCGCCGTGGCCACGACCTCGATCTCACCGGTGGAGAGGTTGGGGTTCTCGTTGCCGGCCTTGCGGGCCACGACCTCCCCCGTCACCTTGAGGCAGAACTCGGCTCGCAGCTCGCCTGCGACGTCCGCGTCCCGCACGACCACCTGGACCACGCCGCTCGCCTCCCGCAGGTCGAGGAACGCGACGCCGCCGTGGTCGCGGCGTCGCGCCACCCATCCGGCGAGGACGACTGTCTGGCCGACGTGCTCGGCGCGCAACGCGCCGGCGTCATGGGTGCGGATCACTGGTTCTCCTTGATGTCGGGCGTGAGTTCGAAACGGACCTGCGGTCGCAGGTCTGCCTCGGGTGGTGTCCAGGTCGCTGGGTCTGCCGCGAGCTGTTCGCCGGTGCGGATGTCCTTGATCTCGTGGGTGCCGTCCTCCTGGGTGAACCAGACGAACGGGATGCCTCGACGCTCGGCGGCACGGATCTGCTTGCCGAACTTCGCCGCGTCGGCGGAGAGCTCGCAGGCGATCCCTCGCGCGCGCAGGGCCGCTGCGACGGCCGCACTCGTGGGCCGCCGTTCCTCGTCGGTGACTGCTACCAGGACGGCACTGGGCACCTTGCGGCTGCTGGCGAGGACACCGTCGGCGATCAGCGGGATGAGGGTGCGAGAGACCCCGAACGAGACACCGACGCCGGGGTAGGTGGTCCGGCCGTCACTGGCGAGCGCGTCGTAGCGACCACCGCCGCCGACGGACTTGAGGCGCTCGTAGCCGGCCATGAAGATCTCGAGCACCGTGCCGGTGTAGTAGTCGAGGCCGCGCGCGATGCGGAGGTTGGCCTCGACGGTGACGCGCTCGGACGTGGCGTCGGCACATCCCTCGATCACGGCTGCGAGCTCGGCCAGCCCGGCATCGAGCAGGTCGTCCTCGACCCCGAGGCCCCGGACCTGCTCGACGAACGAGGTGTCGCCGACCCGGATCGAGGCCAGTTGGAGGCACTGCTGGGCCTGCTCGGGAGTCGCGCCGGCCTGCTCGACCAGCTGCTCGGCGACGACGTCGGCGGGCAGCTTGTCGAGCTTGTCGATGACCTTGATCGCCGCCGTGACGTTGGGGATGCCCAGGCCGCGGTAGAAGCCCTGGATCAGCTTGCGGTTGTTCACCTGGAACGACAGCGGCGGCAGCGGAAGTGCGCCCAACGCCTCCACCATCACCCGGACGACCTCCACGTCGTGGTGGGAGCCGAGGGTGTCGCGGCCGACGATGTCGATGTCGGCCTGGGTGAACTGGCGGTAGCGGCCCTCCTGCGGCCGCTCGCCGCGCCAGGCGGGCTGGATCTGGAAGCGGCGGAAGGGGAACTCGAGCTTGCCGGCGTTCTCCAGCACGTAGCGCGCGAAGGGCACCGTGAGGTCGAAGTGCATGCCCAGCTCGGCCCTGTCACCGGGCGCCGCGTTGAGACGCTGGAGAGCGTAGATCTCCTTGTCGATCTCGCCGCCCTTGGCCAGCCGGTCGATCGGCTCGACGACGCGCGTCTCGATGTTGGCGAAGCCGTGCAGCTCGAAGGTGCGCGACAGCGCAGCGATGACCTCGCGCTCGACGACGCGCTGCTCGGGGAGGAGCTCGGGGAACCCGCTGAGCGGGACGATCTTCACCATCACAAGTCCTGGAGGAAGGGGTTGGTCGCGCGTTCGCGCCCGATGGAGGTCTGCTCGCCGTGGCCGGGGAGCACGACGATGTCGTCGGCGAGGGGCAGGACCTTGTCGGCCAGGGTGCGCATCATCGTGGCGTGGTCGCCGCCGGGGAGGTCGGTACGCCCGATGGAGCCGGCGAAGAGGAGGTCGCCGGAGAACATGACCTCGCTGATGTCCGCCCGCGTCGAGGAGTCGCCGTCGGCGTACGGCGAACGAAAGGTGACCGAACCCTCGGTGTGGCCCGGGGTGTGGTCGACGACGAAGCGCAGGCCCGCGAGCTCGAGCTCCTGGAGGTCGCCGAGCTCCTGGACGTCGTCGGGCTCGGCCCAGGTGTAGTCGCCGCCGAGCAGCATCTGCGTGGTCTCGGGGCTCATGCCCGCCATCGGATCGGCCAGCAGGTGCCGGTCGCTCGGGTGGATCCACGCGGTGGCGTCGTAGGTGCCGGCAACGGGGGCGACGCACCACATGTGGTCGACGTGCCCGTGTGTGACCAGCACGGAGACGGGCTTGAGCTTGTGCTCGCGCACGACCTCGTCGACGCCGGCCGCGGCGTCCTTGCCCGGATCGATGACGACGCACTCGCTACCGGGTCCGGTGGCGACGACGTAGCAGTTGGTGCCCCAGGGTCCAGCGGGGAAGCCGGCGATGAACACGAGTGAGAAGTCCTTCTGCGATGGCAGGGTCGAGGTCGGTGCGCGGACGTCAAGCGTCCGGGGCGTCACCCTACCGAGAGTGCTCGTGACTACGATGATCGACCATGAGCGCCGACAAGCAGTCCGACTGGGGCCGAGTGGCCGATGACGGAACCGTCTATGTGAACACTCCCGGCGGCGAACGAAGCGTCGGCCAGTATGCCGAGGGGACACCCGAGGAAGCGCTGAAGTTCTTCACCGACCGCTACGACGCCCTCGCCTTCGAGGTGCACCTCCTCGAGCAGCGCATCGGTGCGGGCAAGCTCAGCCCCGAAGAGGCGGTGTCGGCCGTCAAGTCGCTGCGCGAGCAGGTCGTGGAGGCCAACGCCGTCGGAGACCTCGTCGGCCTCGCCGGGCGGCTGGACGCGCTCGCCCCGCTGATCGCCATCCAGCGCGACGCCAAGCGCGCCGAGAAGGCGCAGCGCACTGCGGAGTCGAAGGCGGAGAAGGAGCGGATCGTCCTCGAGGCCGAGAAGCTCGCCGAGAGCAAGGACTGGCGCAACGGTGCCAACCGCCTGCGCGACCTGCTCGACCACTGGAAGGCGCTCCCCCGCCTCGACAAGGCCACCGACGACACGCTCTGGCGACGCTTCAGCGGCGCCCGCACGACCTACACGCGCCACCGCAAGGCGCACTTCGCGGAGGAGCACGAGCGCCGCGACGGAGCACGCGTGATCAAGGAGCGGCTGGCGAGCGAGGCGGAAGCCCTGTCGACCTCGACGGAGTGGGGACCCACCGCCGGCAAGTACCGCGACCTCATGCGCGACTGGAAGGCCGCCGGACCTGCGCCCCGCGACGTCGATGACGAGCTGTGGCAGCGGTTCCGCGCTGCCCAGGACGCGTTCTTCGGTGCTCGAGACGCTGCCGACGCGGAGGCCGAGAAGGAGTTCGCCGCCAACGCCGAGGCCAAGGAGGAGATCCTGGTCGAGGCCGAGAAGCTGGTGCCGGTCGCCGACCTGGACGCCGCCAAGAAGGTCTTCCGTGACCTCGCCGATCGATGGGACGCGGCGGGCAAGGTCCCCCGCGACCGCATGAAGGACCTCGAGGGCCGCATGCGCAAGGTCGAGCAGGCCATCCGCTCCGTCGAGGACGACAAGTGGAAGAAGACCGACCCGGAGAAGTCCGCCCGCGCAGACGACATGATCGGCAAGCTCGAGGCCGGCATCGCCGACGAACAGGCCAAGCTCGACAAGGCGAGGTCGGCCGGGGACGAGCGGACCGTGAAGCGCCTCGAGGATTCGCTGGCCAACAAGCAGGCCTTCCTCGACATGGCTCGCAGGGCGGCCGCCGAGTTCGGCTGAGGTTCGCCTCGCTCGAAGTCCGTCGGTCCCCCGGTTACCCGGGGGAATCGAACGTTCCCGAGTGTTGCAACACCCGCGAAGGTGACGGAACCCGGGTGAAGTCCGGCCGTCGAGGCACCTGATCCAGCGTGCGGGTCAGCTCGTGACGCGGTAGGCGTCGAAGACCCCCGGCACGCTGCGCACGGTGCGAAGCACACTGTCCAGGTGTGAGGCGTCGCCCATCTCGAAGGTGAAGCGGCTCTTGGCGACGCGGTCGCGTGTCGTGGTGAGGGACGCGCTGAGGATGTTCACGTGCGCGTCCGAGAGCACCATCGTGATGTCGGAGAGCAGGCGGGCCCGGTCGAGGGCCTCCACCTGGATGTTCACCAGGAACGTGGACTGCGAGGTCGGCGCCCACTCGACCTCGAGCACCCGCTCGGGCTGGGTCTGCAGGCTCCCCGCGTTGGTGCAGTCGCGCCGGTGGACCGAGACTCCCCCACCCTTCGTGACGAAGCCCAGGATCGCGTCGGGGGGGACCGGGGTGCAGCACTTGGCGAGCTTGACCCACACGTCATCGACACCCTTGACGACCACTCCGGAGTCGGTGCTACTCGACACCGTGCGCGACCGACGGGTGATGGTGACGCCCTCGGAGAGGTCCTCCGCCGCCCCGTCGTCCCCGCCGTGCAGGTCGATGACGCGGCGTACGACCGCCTGGGCACTGAGGTTCCCCTCCCCCACGGCGGCATAGAGCGCGCTGACGTCGGCGTGGTTGAAGTGGGTGGCGGCCTGGGTGAGGGACTCGTGGGTCATCAGCCGCTTGAGGGGCAGGCCCTCCTTGCGCATCAGGCGGGCGATCTGCTCCTTGCCGCGCTCGATCGCCTCCTCGCGCCGCTCCTTGGTGAACCACTGCCGGATCTTGGAGCGCGCTCGGGGCGACTTGACGAAGTTGAGCCAGTCACGCGACGGCGCGGCGCTGGGCGCCTTGGAGGTGAACACCTCGACGACGTCACCGTTGTCGAGCGTCGACTCGAGCGGCACCAGGCGCCCGTTGACCCGCGAACCGATGGTGTGGTGCCCCACCTCGGTGTGCACGGCGTAAGCGAAGTCGACCGGAGTTGCTCCGACGGGTAGCGGGATCACGTCGCCGGCGGGAGTGAAGACATAGACCTGGGCGCGGTTCATCTCGAAGCGCAACGACTCCAGGAACTCGCCCGGGTCCTCGACCTCCTGCTGCCAGTCGAGCAGCTGCTGGAGCCACGACATGTCGTCCCCGAGCTGGGACGACCCGGCGCGAGCGTCGGTGTCGAGTCCGGCCTTGCTGTTCTCCTTGTACTTCCAGTGTGCCGCCACGCCGTACTCCGCACGGCGGTGCATGGCGAAGGTGCGGATCTGCAGCTCCACCGGTTTGCCCTGCGGACCGATGACCGTGGTGTGCAGCGACTGGTACATGTTGAACTTCGGCATCGCGACGTAGTCCTTGAACCGGCCGAGCACCGGGTTCCAGCGCGAGTGGAGGACACCGAGGACGGCGTAGCAGTCGCGGTCCTCCTCGACCAGCACCCGGATCCCCACGAGGTCGTAGATGTCGGAGAACTCACGACCACCCACGATCATCTTCTGGTAGATCGAGTAGTAGTGCTTGGGCCTCCCGGTCACCTTCGCCTTGATCTTGGCCTCACGCAGGTCCGCCTCGACCCCGGCGATCACCTCGGCCAGGAACTGGTCGCGCGAGGGCGCCCGGTCTGCGACGAGTCGCACGATCTCGTCGTACATCTTCGGGTGCAGCGTGGCGAAGGCGAGGTCCTCGAGCTCCCACTTCAGCGTGTTCATGCCGAGGCGGTGCGCCAGCGGTGCGTAGATGTCGAGCGTCTCGCGCGACGTGCGCTCCTGGGAGGCATGGGGCACGTAGCGGAGCGTGCGCATGTTGTGCAGGCGGTCGGCGAGCTTGATGACCAGGACGCGGATGTCGCGCGACATCGCCACGATCATCTTGCGGATGGTCTCTGCCTGGGCGGAGTCGCCGTACTGCACCTTGTCGAGCTTGGTGACACCGTCCACCAGCAGCGCCACCTCGTCGCCGAAGTCGGCGCGCAGCTCGTCGAGGGTGTACGGCGTGTCCTCGACCGTGTCGTGCAGCAGCGCCGCGACCAGGGTTGGCTCGGTCATGCCGATGTCGGCCAGGATCGTGGTGACGGCCAGCGGGTGGGTGATGTAGGGATCACCGCTCTTGCGCATCTGGCTGCCGTGCATCTTCTCGGCCACTTCGTAGGCGCGCTCGAGCAGCGCCAGGTCGGCCTTGGGGTGGTTGGCCCGCACCGAGCGGAACAGCGGTTCCAGCACCGGGTTGCCGGTGGGGGCCTTGGCACCGATGCGGGCCAGCCGCGAACGCATGCTCCGAGCGGACAACGGGACATCCGAGGCGCGCTCCTGTGTCACAGGGGTGCTGGGGTCCTCGGCCATCTGGTCAGTCTAGTGACCGGTGACCTCACACCGTCATGACGGCGTGGATCGGCAGATCGCCCACCGCCTCACGGCCGCTGAGAGCGGTGAGCTCCATCAGGACGGCGACCCCGATGCAGGTGCCGCCGCACGCCTCGACCAGCCGACGGGTCGCCGTGACGGTGCCGCCGGTGGCGAGCACGTCGTCGATCAGCAGGACGCGTTCGCCGGGTGCCACAGCGTCCTGGTGGACCTCCAGGGTGGCCTCGGCGTATTCCAACGCGTAGGACACCGCATGGGTGGCGCGCGGGAGCTTGCCAGCCTTGCGCACGGGCACGAAGCCCGCGCCGAGGGCAAGCGCGACCGGCGCGCCGAGGATGAAGCCTCGCGCCTCCATCCCGACCACCTTGTCGACGACGACGGCGCCGTCGGGGTCCCGGCCGTGGTCGGCCAGGGCATCGACCACCGCAGCCAGACCCGCGGGGTCAGCAAGCAGGGGCGTGATGTCCTTGAACATCACTCCCGGGAGCGGGCAGTCGGGCACGTCGAGGACCAGGCGGGACATGGCCTCCCGGGCACGATCGACGGACCGCTGCGTCACTTCTTGCCGCGCTTGGACCGAGGTTGCCGCGTGGGCTGGACCCGGCCGGCGGAGGGGCTCGGCTTGATCGGACCGTGCGGCTTCGGCACGACACGGCCCTTGTTGATCGCCTCGGCCTGACGTGGCGGAGCCGTCTTCGGGCGCGTGGCGACCGTGCCGTCCGCACGGACCAGACGCGGGTCGGGCGGCGGGGTGGCACTGGAGTCTGCCCCCGCGACGCGCGAGTAGGGGTCGGCCTTGGCCTCACGTCGTCGCGCCGCTGCGCGACGCTCGTCGTGGTCGAGGTCCTTCTCGCCGGACTTCAGCTGCACCAGGAGCGGAGTCGCGATGAAGATCGAGGAGTAGGCGCCGACGGCCATGCCCACGAACAACGCGAGCGCCAGGTCCTTGAGCGAACCCGCGCCGAGCTGCACGACACCGACGTAGAGGATCGCGGCGACCGGGATGAGCGCGACGATCGAGGTGTTGATCGAGCGGACGAGCGTCTGGTTGACCGCGAGGTTGGCTGCCTCTGAATAGGAGAGCCGCGACTGCTTCAGCTGGTGGGTGTTCTCCCGCACCTTGTCGAACACCACGACGGTGTCGTACAGGGAGAAGCCGAGGATGGCCAGGAGGCCGGTGACCGCCGAGGGGGTCACCTGGAAGCCCGACAGGGCGTAGACGCCGATGGTGATGGCGATGTCGTGGAAGAGGGCCACGAAGGCGGCGACCGACATCTTCCACTCACGGAAGTAGATGCCGATGAACAGCATCACCAGGACGATGAAGACGGTGACACCGAGCGCCGCCCGCTGGGCGACCTCCTGGCCCCAGCTCGCGCTGATCTCGTCCTGGGAGATGTCCCGGACGCCG
>NZ_JAOPXV010000156.1 GCF_025964975.1 Nocardioides sp. | reverse complement strand
CGGTGGTGACGGGGACGCCCGTCTCCTCCGCCGGCGCGGGGGGCAGAGGAGCTGCACCGGCACGATGCCCGGCAGGTCGACGAACAGCGCGGGCCAGGTCAGCGCGGAGGTGCTGGCCTTGCCGCCGTCCGGGGGGTAGACGACCTTGCTCACGACGACCGTCTCGGCGTCCACCCGAGTCTGGGTGAAGACCACGGCCCGGCCGTACTCGGGGGCGGCCATGATCGCGGTGCGCTGCTGGCCGCCACGTCGATGAGGCCGGGGACCGGGCCGTCGCTGACGAACGTCACGGCGTTGCTGGGCGCGCCACCCCAGGAACCGAGGTAGGGAGCGTTCTCGTCGTCTCTCACGAGCTCCATCTGGAGGTTGTCCCCGTCGGGGAGCTCCGGTCGCTGTCCCCGGAGCACCTGCGGGGTCGCGCCCGGCAGGCGCTCCGCGATCGCTGCGTCGATACGCGTCCACACGTCGTCCGGGGGCAGCGTCGCCACACCGGTCTTCGGGTCGTAGTCGGCGCTGACCCCGACGGTCGCGGACCCCATCGCCAGCGTCGGCTCGTAGGGCTCCCGGTTCTCGGCCTCGTCGCTGCTGTTGGCGATCCCGAGCGCCACGACCCCCGCCACGGTGGCCCCCACGGCTGCGACCGCCGGGACCGTCCGGGTCCGGTGTCGAGCGGCATCACCGGCGGCGTACCTCATCACCAGCGGCAACCGGCCCGCGAACCGCGCGAGGACCGACACCACGAGGGGGACGACGAAGATCATCCCGAAGACGGACACGACCGCGCCGATCGCCACCCCGAACTCACCGTTCGCGAACAAGGCGGAACCCTGGGCGCCGACCACGGACAGCGCATCCCGATCCCCAGCAGGACCAGCCCGATGACCGGAGTGCGCGCGGACGGCGGGGCGTCACCACGACGTCCGGCGAGTACGGCGACCACGCCCTGCTTCGAGGACAGCCAGGCCGGCACCACCGCAGCCAGGAACGCGCTCAGCACGCCGAAGGCGGCCACGACGGCCACGACCAGCCACGTGACGTCGACCGGACCGAACCATGTGTCGCTGAACCCCTGCACGACCGGAACCAGCACCAGCCCGAGCAGCACGCCGAGCACCGCACCGAGCAGGGCTGCGACCGCACCGAGCACGACACCGGCGGCGAGGACGACGCGCCGGGCCTGACGCGGCGTGCCTCCACAGGCGGCCATCAGCGCGAGGTGCGCGCCTGTCGCCGTGCCCCGACGGCAAAGGCGGGCCCGGCGAGCAGCACGACCTCGAGCAGCGCCATCGAGATGATGAGCGCGACGACGGCCATGACCTCCCCCGACCTCCCGGTCTGGAAGGCGAGCTCCGGGGGCAGGTCGCCCACGGGCGGCGGGTCCTCGACGACGGCACGCGAATAGACGAGCGCACCGGCCCCGTTCAGGTCCTGGACGTCGGACCACAGGAGATCGTCGCCCCCGACCAGCCACCCGGTCCCCGAGGCGCCGCCAGCGGAGTCCGGTCCAAAGGTTCCCGGCAGGGCAGTGACCGTCGGAGCCCTTCGCCACGAGGCATCGCGGCCGATACCGACGACGGTGATCTCCTCGACGAGCACCTCCGCCGTGTCCCCGATCGAGAGTCGGCGTTCTGCGAAGGCCTCGTTGACAACAGCCTCCCCGGGCGCGGCGGGCAGCTCCCCTGTCCTCAGCTCGAACAGCCCCTTGGCCAGCGGGTTCCGCAGGTCCACCTCGCTCGGCATGATCTTGATGCGCCGGGATCCCAGCTCGACGTCCCCGTAGCCCTGGCTGATGGGAATGGCCTCCCGGTCGCCCAGGACGTCAGCGAGGTGGGCCCCATGACGGCGACGAGCTCGCCGGCGCGGGCGGTGAAGCTCACGCCGCGCAGGGCGTGGAGCACGGCGCTGTCTGGGAGTGTCATCGGCGGACTTCCTCGTGGTCGTCTGTGGTCACGCTCGGCCGCGTCGGCCGGGCGGGTGTGTGCAGCTGGCCCTCGAGGGCGGCGCGTCGCAGGCGCGCTTCGCAGTGGTCGAGCCAGCGGATCTCGGCCTCGGCGTCGAAGACGAGGGAGTCGAGGACCAACGACCAGGCGAGGTCCTCTGGCTGGTCGGGCCGGGACGCGCGGCCGGTGCGCTTGAGGCGGGTGTAGTCCTGGAGGGCCGACATCGATGCATACCGAGTATCTACCGCGCTCCGTCAGCCAGGCTGTCCGCAGGCAGGACAGACGCGCGGTCCAGGCTTGGACTGCCGGTGTAACGGGGAGGACGGACTTCGGCCCGCGCCCATTAGGGTGTGGGCCGTTCGACGTACAAGACGTCTTCACGAGGGGAATCACTTTGTCCAACTACGGCAACCCACCATCCGACCCGTACGGTCAGAACCCGCAGGACCCGACGGGTTCCAGCCCGCAGGAACCGTACGGTCAGCCCACCCAGAACCCGTACGGCGACCAGTACGCCCAGGGTGGCTATGGCGCCCCGCAGCACGCGCAGTTCGCCCACTGGGGCAAGCGGGTGGGGGCCTACCTCATCGATGGCCTGATCCTGGCCGCCGCCATGCTTCCCTACTACATCGGTGCAGGCATGGCCGCGGGTGGCGCGACGACGGAGATCGACCCGATCACCGGACAGCCCACCACCACGATGGGCGAGACCAGCGGCCTCGGTCTCGCACTGATGGGCCTGGGGTTTGTGCTCTACCTCGCCGTGTTCATCTGGAACATCTGCATCAAGCAGGGCAAGACGGGCTACTCGGTCGGCAAGGGCGTCATGGGAATCAAGCTCGTCAAGGCCGAGACGGGTCAGCCGATCGGCGCCGGCATGTCCTTCGTGCGCCAGCTCGCCCACATCATCGACGCGATCCCGTGCTACATCGGTTTCCTGTGGCCGCTGTGGGACGCGAAGCGCCAGACGTTCGCCGACAAGATCATCGGCACCTACGTCATCGACCAGCCGAAGGGCTGACCGCGTGACGAGGTCCGGCCGGCGGGTGGCGCGCGCGAGAGCCTTTCTCGTGGCGTTGGCCTGCTGGCCGGCCCTCGTCGGGTGCAGTGACGCGGCCTCCTCGAGGGAGGATGCCTCCGGCCCCGACGTCGACCCCGTCCGAGCTGAGCTGGTCGCGCTGTTCGCCGGCGACCACCCGGGCGACGACAGCACGGAGGCCGGTGAGTGCTTCGCCGACGGGCTGCTCGACAAGGTCACCCCGGACCAGCTGCGGGAGGGCGGCGTCCTGGACAAGGAGTTCGACGTCAACCGCGAGGTCACGGCCCTGGACCGCACCGTCGCCGAGGCGTGGACCTATGCCCAGCTGGCCTGCACCGACTTCGTGGCCGAGTCGACCAAGGCCCAGGTCGACCTGACCAGTGGCAAGCTCGACACGTCCAAGTACGTCGCCTGCCTGGACCGGCGCCTGGACCAGGACATCATCCGCAATGCGACGATCGCCGCGCTCATGGCCGACTGGTCCGACGAGGCGCTCGAGGACCTCAGCGTCGCCCAGTCCGTGTGCTCGAAGACGTCACTCCAGCCGAGCTGACGTAGCTCGGCCCAGCCGCAGCTAACCCGCGACCGTCATCACCACGACCGCCCGTGGCGCGGGCGCCACCCACTGCTGTTCGGCCCGGCGCAGGGTGCGCAGTGACCAGAACAGGAGCGGCACGGCCAGGACCGGCGAGAGCCAGAGCCAGCCACCTCCGGACGCGGTGGAGAAGATCAGGGCCGTGAACGTCGTGGTGACCGCCAGCCGCGACGAGTAGCCCACCATCACCAAAGGGGGGGCGGGCGTCGCCCGCGCCGAGCGCAGGTTCACGCTGAACGGCCGTCGGCCCGACCACAACATGCACACCGACACGACCTGCACCGTCACCACCAGGAGCAGCGTGAGCATCGAGATCGCCTGGTTGAGGGTCGGCACCCCGGCACGGACCGATGCCAGCGTGACCGTGATCGCGGACGCCCCGATCAGCCACTCCGCCAGCACCCGCGCCCGGGCGCGGAAGACCGTCCGCGGCGGCACGGGCAAACTCTCGCGCCACAGGACCCCGCGACCGTCGAGGCACCAGGCATTGACGCCGAACAACAGCGCACCACCGCTGATGACGAGGCCCGGCAGCACCATCACCGAGCCCCAGCTCATCGCCCCGACCAGCGCCACCAGCCCGGGACCGAGCGCGAGCACGATCAGGCCGCGGCGCATCGGCACCGAGCGCCATACGGCTGCGCGATCCATCCGGAGGAGCATGGCCGCGTCACTGAGCGGGAGCGGCCGGGCGGGATGGATCCCGCTCTCGACCTTCAGCTCGTCTCGAGGTGAACGGCGCAGAGCGGCCCCGGCGGGCAGCACCCCGACCAGGACCATGATCACGGTCAGGACGAGCAGCACCGGCACAGCGAGCCAGGCGTCCGCACGCGTGCCGTCCACGAAGGAGGCCAGCCGACGTGCCGGGCCCCCTTCCAGGACAGGGACGAACCGGCCGCTGAGATGGAGACCCAGGGCTCCCAGCGCACCCACGATGCTGATGGTGCGGACGATCGCCACCCCGCGCTCCCCACGGCGCACGATCTCGACCGTCCAGCCGACCGCCTGCCCCAGTGCGGTCCCGAAGGCGATCCAGAGCAGCACGAGCAGCTGGCCGACGAGCCAGCCGTCGCCACCGGTCACGAAGGACGTCGCCCCCAGCAGCAGCCAGACCTGGAGGAGGAAGGCGAGGTTGAGCGGACTCAGCGTCAGCGCGCCGAGGTGCTCGGTGGTGGTCGTGATCGGGTGGATCGCCGCCTGGTCGCGCGGCAACAGTTCACGCCCGCCCCCGCCCGAGATGGCCGAGACGATGCTCAGGACCAGGAAGCCGCTGAGCATGGACGGCAGGTAGCCGACCACCTGTTCCGGTCCTCCGACCTTCGCCAGGGCGCCGACATGGGGTGGGACGAGCATCGCAGCCAAGGTGCACACCACGAGCACGACGGAGGCGACAGCAGCGGCTCGCGGTCGGCGTACGGTCTGGGCGCGGAACCGCAGCAGGTGCCAGAGATCCGCGAGCGGGTCAGTCCAGGAGCGCGCGGTAGGCATCGGCGCCGGCCTCTCCCTCGAGCTCACCGGACGCCATCGAGGCGACGCGCGCCCCGCTGCGCAGCACCACGGCGGTCGTGCACGCCTGCATCGCCAGGTCGCGCAGGTGCGTCGAGACGAGCACGCAGGCGCCGCGGGCGCGAGCGTCGGCGACCACGTCCAGCGTCGCGTCCACGCCGATCGGGTCGACACCGTCGAAGGGCTCATCGAGGAGCAGCACGTCGGGCTGGTGGAAGGCCGCGAGCACGACGGACAGCCGTCGACTCATGCCGTGGCTGAAGCCGCTCGTCACCCGGTGCGAGACGTCCCCGAGGTCGAAGCGCTCCAGCAGGTCGCGGCTGCGCGTCTCCCAGTCGTCGATGCGCCGCAGCCGGGCGATGAGCTGGAGGTGCTCCCACGGTGTGGCGAGCGGCACGAGGCCGCCGACATCCGGGCAGTAGCCGACCAGCCTCTTCACCGAGATCGCGTCGCGTGCCACGTCGACACCGCCGACGAGGACAGTTCCCTCGGTCGGAGGCACCACCCCGGCCAGGACCCGCATCGTGGTCGACTTGCCAGCGCCGTTGCGGCCGAGCAGGGCCGTGGCCTGACCGGCCTCGGCGGACAGGTCGATGCCGGCAACGGCTTCCACCTCACCGAAGCGGACATGGAGGTCGTGGACGTCGATCACGGGGGGCACCGCACCATTGTCCCCGCTGCTCCCCCGGCGCGCGGAGAAACGACGGGACCGGTCCTCAGGCCGGGAACGTCTCGCCGAGCTCGGCGAGGCCGCGGAGGTGTGCGGTCGGTCGGAACCTCTCGCCGTACGCCGCAGCGAGCTCGTCGGCCCGCGCGATGAAGGCCGCAAGCCCCAGGGCACCGTCGCGCTCGTAGCCGACCATGAACTGGGCCGCACCGCCGGTGCTGGGCGGGAACCCGATGCCCATGATCGAGCCGATGTTGGCGGCGGCGGACGAGGTGATGACGCCCTCCTCGAAGCACTTGGCCGTCTCGAGCGCCTCCACGAACAGGAGCCGGTCCTTGATGTCCTGCAGCGGGATCTGGGTCTCGCTGGGAGGGAACTCCGTCGCCAGCCCCGGCCAGATCCGGGCGCGGCGTCCGGACTCGTCGTACTCGTAGAACCCGGCGCCCCTGAGACGTGAGGGGCGGCCGAGGGCGATCATCCTGGTGACGACCTCGTCGGCGGGGTGCTGAGTGGTCTCGGCGCCCTCGCGCTCGGCGGCGTCCAGGGCGGCCTTGCGGATCTTGGCCATCAGCTCCATGTTGAGCTCGTCGCAGAGCTGAAGCGTCCCGACGGGGTAGCCGGCCTGGGTGGCCGCCCGCTCCAGCGAGACCGGGTGGACACCTTCGGCGAGCATCGCGAGACCCTCGTTGACCATCGTGCCGATGACGCGCGAGGTGTAGAAGCCTCGGCTGTCGTTGACGACGATCGGGGTCTTCTTGATCTGCTGGACGACGTCGTAGGCCTTGGCCAGCGCGGCGTCGGAGGTCTCCTCGCCGCGGATGATCTCGACGAGCGGCATCTTGTCGACGGGGCTGAAGAAGTGCAGCCCGATGAAGTCAGCCGGTCGGGTGACCCCGCCGGCGAGCTCGCTGATCGGCAGCGTCGAGGTGTTGGAGCAGAGCAGGGCGTCGTCGTTGACGAAGGGAGCCACCTCGGCGAAGACCTTGGCCTTCAGGCTCGGGTCCTCGAAGACGGCCTCGATCACCAGGTCGCACCCGGCGAGGTCGGCGGGGTCGGCGGTCGCGGTGATCCGGCCCAGCAGCTCGTCGGCCTTGTCCTGGGTCAGCTTGCCGCGCTCGATCCCCTTCGCGTTGAGCTTGGCGGTGTAGGCCTTGCCCTTCTCCGCGTTCTCGACCGACACGTCCTTCAGCACGACCTGCATGCCGGCGCGGGCACACGAGTAGGCGATGCCGGCGCCCATCAACCCGGCACCGAGCACGCCGACCTTGGTCGCCTTGAAGCGCTCGATCCCCTCGGGCCTCAGCGACCCGGAGTTGATGGCCTGCAGGTCGAAGAAGAACGCCTGGATCATGTTCTTGGAGCCCTGGTCCACGATCAGGCTGGTGAGGTAGCGCGACTCGATCCGCGAGGCCGTGTCGAAGTCGACCTGCGCCCCTTCGACGGCGGCGCTGAGGATGGCGCGCGGCGCGGGATAGACCGCTCCCTTGGTCTGCTTGCGGAGCAACGCCGGGAAGGCGGGCAGGAAGGCGGCCAGGCTCGGTGACTTGGGGGTCCCGCCGGGCATCTTGTAGCCGGCCCGGTCCCAGGGGTTCTGCGCCGCCTCGGCGTCGTCCTTGACACTGGCGATCCAGGCCTTGGCCGCCGGGATGAGCTCCTCGCGGGTGGCGACGACCTCGTCGATCAGGCCCTTGGCGAGGGCGCCCTGCGGGTCGAACTGGGTGCCCGGCAGCAGGACGTCCATCAGCCCTGACTGGAGACCGAGCATGCGGACGACGCGGGTGACGCCGCCCCCACCAGGCAGCAGCCCCAGCGTCGACTCCGGCAGCCCCAGCTTCACGGAGCGGTCGTCCACCGCGATGCGGTGGTTGGCCGCGAGCGCGATCTCGAGTCCGCCCCCGAGGGCCGCTCCGTTGACGGCCGCGACGACCGGGCGCGGGAAGGTCTCCAGCTTTCGCAGGCTCGCCTTGATGGCTTCGCCCATCTCGAAGATCCGCTCGGCGTCGGCCTTCGTCGCCTGGATCATCGCGGTGAGGTTGCCGCCGGCGAAGAACGTCTTCTTGGCGCTGGCCAGCACGACGCCGGTGACCCCTGCGTCGGCGTCGTCGAGGTCGGCGTACAACCGCTCGACCGCTCGCTCCATCGAGTCCTTGTAGAGCTCGGTCATCGTGTTGGCGCTGGCCGTGGGGTCGTCCAGGGTCAGGGTGACGATGCCGTCGGCGTCGCGGTCGTAGCGGACCGCGCTGCGCTCGTCGGTGACGGCGGTCTGGGTGTCAGTCATGCGTAGTCCTTGAGGGCTGAGGGTAGTCCGGGGGAAATGGTCGTGTCAGGGGCGAGTCGAGAGCCGCTTGCCGCCGGACTACCGGCGGACAAGGCCGGAAGGAGCCGTGAGCGGAAGGGGGTCAGACCAGCTCGACGATGGTGGCGATGCCCATGCCTCCGCCGACGCAGAGCGTGGCGAGACCGCGCCGCTGGTCGCGCCGGGCGAGCTCGTCGACCAGGGTGCCCAGGATGATGGCGCCGGTGGCGCCGAGCGGGTGGCCCATCGCGATGGCGCCGCCGTTGACGTTGGTGATCTCGTCGCTGATGCCCATGTCGCGCATGAACCGCATCGCGACTGCGGCGAAGGCCTCGTTGATCTCGAACAGGTCGATGTCCTCGACGCCCAGCCCTGCCTTGGCGAGCGCCTTGCGGGCGGCCGGTGCGGGACCGGTCAGCATGATCGTCGGGTCGGCGCCGCTGACGGCCGTGGCGATGATGCGAGCGCGGGGGGTCAGTCCGAGGTCGCGCCCGACCTGCTCGTTGCCGATCGCCATGATGGCCGCGCCGTCCACGATGCCGGAGCTGTTGCCGGCGTGGTGGACGTGGTCGATCCGCTCGACCCAGTGGTACTTCTCCAGGGCCACGTCGTCGAAGCCGGCGTCCTTGCCCATCTGCGCGAAGGACGGTCGGAGGCCGGCGAGGCCCTCGACGCTCGTATCGGGCCGGATGAGCTCGTCGTGGTCGAGGATGGTGACGCCGTTGATGTCCCTGACGGGCACGACCGCGTTGGAGTAGTAGCCGTTGGCCCACGCCTTCGCTGCGCGGTGGTGGGACTGCGCGGCGAACGTGTCGACGTCCTCGCGGTTCCAGCCCTCGATGGTGGCGATGAGGTCGGCGCCGATGCCCTGGGGCACGAAGCCGGTGGCGAGCGCCGTCGCGGGGTCCATCGCCCAGGCGCCCCCGTCGCTGCCCATCGGCACGCGGCTCATCGACTCGACACCGCCGGCGAGGATCAGGTCCTCGAAGCCACCGCGCACCCGGCTCGCGGCCTGGTTGACCGCCTCGAGCCCCGAGGCGCAGAAGCGGTTGAGCTGCACGCCTGCCACCGTCTCCGGATAGCCCGCCTTCAGTGCGGCGGTCTTGGCGATGTCACCGCCCTGGTCGCCAATGGGCGTGACGACTCCCAGCACCACGTCGTCGACGCGGTGGGGGTCGAAGTCCGGGTTGCGCTCGAGAACCTCGTCGAGCAGGCCGACCACGAGGTCGACCGGCTTGACCTCGTGCAGTGCCCCGGCCGCCTTGCCCTTGCCACGGGGAGTGCGGATGTGGTCATAGATGAATGCCTCTGCCATGACCCGATTGTGACACCAGTACTGTCAGAATGGCGAAGGTGTGGCCCGAGTCACGACCCCGGTCACCGCTCCAGGCCCACGGCTGAGTCCCGAGGAGGTAGGTCCCCATGACATCCGTCACGCCAGAAGCCCTCGATCAACCGGCGCTGCTCACCCTCGACGAACTGACCGAGCGCGTGGACATGAGCGTGCGCAACGTGCGGTTCTACACGAGCAAGGGTCTGGTGCCGCCGCCCTTCCGCCAGGGTCGGTCCGGCTACTACTCGGCCGACCACGTCGCCCGCCTCGAGCTCGTCCGCGCCCTGCAGGACCACGGCTTCACCCTGTCCGCGATCAAGGGCTACCTCGACCGCATCCCGGCCGACGCCACTCCCTCGGACATCGCGCTGCACCTCTCCCTGCTCGCCCCGCTGACCGCGGATCGCGACGTCGACGTGGCAGAGGGCCTCGCCGCCCTGGGTGTTGCGCCCGAAGCCGCCGCTGCCGTCGCCGAGGTCTACGCGCGGCACGGACAGCAGGTCGCCGACGAGCTGTCCGAGATCGTGCGTACGCACGTGTGGCCGGCCGTCCGCGACGCCGGCGGCAGCGTCGAGGACCTCCACCTCCTGGTCCGTCGGCTGAAGCCGCTGACGATCGCCGGACTGGTCACGGCCTACGAGCAGGCGATGGACGCCTCCGCCGACTCCTACGAGCGCCGCGGGACCTCTCCGCGCACCTAGCCCGCCCGCACCCGGGTCAAGCGGTTCGTGAGCCACATTTCGGGTTCGGCGGATTCCAGACAGTCACGCAACACCGGGGTGTTTTGTGGTTTCGATGAGTAGTTTCTCAAGCGTTTCGGCTGGGGTGCGGAATGCGTGTCTCTTGCGGGGCCGGGCGTTGAGTTCGGCTGCGAT
>NZ_JAOPXV010000151.1 GCF_025964975.1 Nocardioides sp. | reverse complement strand
CGGACCGATCGAGATGTTGTCGCCCTGGCCACCACGCGTAGTCCTCCGTCCCGGCCGGAGGTTCCGGCCGTGAACGGGATGCTTCGCGCGGAACCGCAGGGCAGACGCGGCGTTTCCGCAGGGTTGGCGCACGATGCGAGCGCCGGGGACGACGAAGGCCAGGCCCCCGGATCGGGGAACCTGGCCTCTGTCTCCGGTGGGCGATACTGGGCTCGAACCAGTGACCTCTTCGGTGTGAACGAAGCGCGCTACCACTGCGCCAATCGCCCATGTGGTGCCGCGCAGACTCTACAGGTCGACGCGGGCCGTCACGAAACCGGCTTGCTGCGGGACTCGCGGGAGTCCTCGCTGGGTGCTTCCTCGACCGGGCGAGACAGTTCTGCGACTGCCTCGGGATGACCGTGGAAGCGTCGGTAGCTGTAGATGATGAGGGCAAGCGCGATCCCGGCGGACGCGATCTGGGTGACGGCCGTCCAGGTGCCGCCGGGAAGCCACCACGACTCGGCAAAGGGCCACCAGCCGGGGGCCGGCGGGCTCAGCATCCACAGGATCCCGAAGCCGACGAGGCAGACCACTCCCACCAGGGAGAGCACGATCCGGGGCCAGGTCTCCACACCTTCCGCGGCGCCGCGCAGTGCCTTCCGTCGGACCGGCTCGACGCGCCGCTCTGCCCAGTCGTACTGCTGGGACAGGAGGGCAAGGCCGGCGAAGATCCCCAGCAGTCCCGGGCCCGGCAGGAAGATCGCGGCCACCCCGGCCAGGAGCAGCACCCACCCGAGCGTCTCGAGCACGACGCGCTTCGCAGCGCCGGTGCCGGGCACGCCCATCAGGCGGCCCCGACGCCTGCGCGGACCCGGACATCGGGCTTGGTGATCACCCGATGACCCTACCGGGGAGTGCCAAACGACCCATATTTCCGCAAAAGCACCCCCAAACTGTGTACGAACCGTCACCATTACGTGTCAAACCAGTTGAAAAGAACACAACCCCCCTCTCGGTATCGCCCGGCCCCCGCCGGAGTCCCTAGGAGTCCCGATGAGTCATCCCCTCGTTGCAGATGTTGCGTTGGACGTCAGGCTGGAGTGCCTGGATGAGACGGGCCGCGGCCACCACCTCCAGAGCGTGATGGCCTACCACCGTCGGGACCCGTTCGCGATCACCATGACGTTCCTGACGCCAGAAGAGTCCTTGACCTGGACGTTCGGTCGTGACCTGCTCATCGAAGGCCTGCGCAGGACCACCGGAGACGGGGACGTCTGTATCGCTCCCGCCGTGAGCCCGACCGGACAGCGAGTGGTCCTCATTACCCTCAGCTCCCCCGACGGCCACCTCATTCTCCAGGCCCGACACAGCCAGATCACCGAGTTCGTCGACCGGTCCCTGGCCGTGGTGCCCCTCGGGGACGAGGGCCAGAACCTCGACATCGACTCCCTGGTCAACCAGCTCCTCAGCTGAGGTCACGACTCCACTGCGGGCTCACGAGTGGTGCTGGGCCTCCCAGGAGGCGTGGAGTCCGGCGTACACACTGCCCGTCTGGGTGACGAGCTCGGCGTGCGGACCTCGCTGGACGACGCGTCCTCGATCGACGACAACGACCTCGTCGGCGTTCTCGGCGGTCGAGAGCCGGTGCGCGATGGTCACCGAGGTGCGGGACTGCATCAACCGCTCCAGGGCGCGGCCGATCCGCATCTCCAGGTGAGGGTCCACCGCGCTCGTCGCCTCGTCCAGCACGAGCAGGTCGGGATCCGCGAGGTGAGCCCGCAGGAGGGCCACGAGCTGCCGCTCCCCGGCGGAGAGTGACTCGCCACGCTGACCAACCATGGTGTCGATGCCGTGTGGGAGGCCGTCGAGCCAGTCCCGCAGCCCCAGCTCGTCCGCAGACGCCAGGATGTCCTGGCTGCTCGCGTCGAGCTTGCCGTAGCGGACGTTGGCTGCGATGGAGTCATCGAACAGGAAGCCCTCCTGCGGGACGAGCACGACGCTGGTGCGAAGCGAGTGCGGAGCAATGGATCGCACGTCGATGCCGTCCAGCAGCACCGCGCCCGACCGTGGGTCCATCAGCCGGGTGAGCAGCTTGGCGAAGGTGGACTTGCCTGACCCGGTCTCCCCCACGATGGCGACCCTGGTCCCGGCGTCGATGTGCATCGACACCTCCCGCAGCACGTCGGGCCCGTCGGGGTACGCGAAGCTCACGTCCTCGAGAGTGACGTCGATCGGACCCCGCGGCAGCTGCTCCGCGGCGGGGCCGGGGTCGGTGAGGTCCGCGGGTGTCTCGAGGATGCCGATCACCCGGCGCCAGCTGACGATCGCGTTCTGGGCATCGGTGAGGATCTGGGTGCCCATCTGGACCGGTCCCACGAACAACGTCACCAGGAACGCGAACGCCAGGACCCTGCCGGCGGTCATGTCAGTCGTGAAGCCCAGCAGCACCCCGGCGATCAGGACGCCCGCGTTGGCGACCCCGGCCGAGATGCCGCCCAGGGAGAAGGAGACGACCGTGAACTTCTGGGCGCGCGTGCTGGCGGCCTTGAACTCGTCGATGGCCGAGTCGATCCGACCCTGCGTGCGGTCCTCGACGGCGTAGGAACGCACCGTGGCCGCGCCCACGACGGGTTCGCTGATCGCACCGAGGAGCACGCCGACCTGGTGGCGGACCACGGTGTAGGCCTGCGAGAGCTTGCGCTGGAAGTAGCGGATCGAGAGGAACAGCGGCGCGAAGCTCAGCCACACCACCAGGGCGAGCTCCCAGCTGTAGATCACCATGATGATCGTGGCCACGAGCATCTGGCCCACGCTCACCACGAAGATCAACCCGCCGAACACCAGGAACTGGCTCACCTGGTCGACGTCGCTGGTCACCCGCGACACCAGGGCACCGCGCCGCTCGGTGTTCTGGGTCAGCAACGGCAGGTCGTGCACGTGGCGGAAGGCCTTCACGCGCAGCGTGGCCAGCCCCCGCTCGGAGGTCGTGAACAGCCGCTTGGTCATGAGGTACGACGCGACGCTGGTCACCGCGATCGCGACCGCTGCCGCAAGCCCCAGCCAGACGACGAACCCCAGTCGCGGGCCGCCCGCGCCGTTGAGGCCACGGTCCAGGGTCTGTTGTACGGCGATGGGCACCACGACCTGGCCGCAGGACGCGACCACGGCCAGCAGCAACGTGACGCCGATGCCCTCACGGAGCTCCGGCGAGATCGCGACACCCCGCCGCAGGGTCTCCATCGCCCCGATGCCCTCCCCGGAGTCCATCCGGGTGCCGCTGCCGGCCAGGTCGCCTGCGTCGGTCGCGGCTGTCGTGACGGTGCTCATGGGTGTTCCTCGTGGGCTGCCTGCTCGTAGGCGTTGACCAGGCGGGCGTAGGCGGGGCTGCGCTCCAGCAGCTCGGCGTGGGTGCCTCGGTCAGCGATCCGGCCGTCGGCGAGATGGATGACCTCGTCTGCCAGGCCGATCGTGGCCTTGCGATAGGCAACGACGACCAGCGTGCTGTCCTTCTCGTTCTCGCGCAGGGTGGCCAGGATGCGCGCCTCCACCTCGGGGTCCACTGCCGAGGTGGCGTCGTCGAGGATCAGCAGCCGCGGGTGACGGACCAGGGCCCGCGCGAGGGACAGCCGCTGCCGCTGGCCACCGGACAACGACGTCCCGCGTTCGCCGAGCTGCGTGTCCAGGCCGGAGCCCAGGGCGGCGACGAACCCGTCGGCCTGCGCGGCTCGCAGCGCGGCCCAGACCTCGTCGTCGGGGATGTCGTCGCCCAGCGTCACGTTGCCGCGGACCGTGTCGTCGAAGAGGAACGCGGTCTGCGGAACCAGCGCGACCGAGCCAGCGAGCGCGCCTCTGGCCAGGTCGCGGAGGTCGTTGCCGTCGATGCGGATCCGACCGGCATCCGGGTCGACCAACCGCGTCATCAGGCTGGTCAGGGTGCTCTTGCCGGAGGCGGTCTGGCCCACCACGGCGAGGGTGCGGCCGGGCTCGACGTCGAAGCTGACGCCTCGGAGCAACGGGTTGTCCGGGTCGTAGGCGTAGTGGAGGTCGTCGACCTCCAGCCGCGCGCCCTGCGAGGCGTCGCGCATGCGCTCGTCGCCGTACGTCATGGACCCGGTCGCCGCCAGCACGGACTGGGTGCGGCGGAAGCCGACCACGCTGCGCGGGAACTCGCCGAGGAGCCAGCCGATGGCGCGGATCGGGAAGGAGACGATGGTGAGGAGGTAGGCCACGGTCACCACGTCGCCGGCGTCGGTGGCGCCGCTCATGACCCGGCTGACGCCGACCGCGAGCACGACCAGGACCCCGACGTTGGGCAGCGAGGCAAGGGTCGGGTCGAAGGCGGCCCGGATGGAGCCCGCGCGGATGTTGACGTCGCGCAGCGCGTGGGCCTTCGCGCGGAAGCGCGCCGTCTCCTCGCTCTCGCGGCCGAGGGTCTTGACCACCATCGCCCCGTCGAACGACTCGTGCGCGATCTCGCTGACCTCGGCGCGGAGACCCTGGGCGTGTGTCATCAGGGGCGACGCGAGGCGCTGGTAGGCGAGGTTGGCGACCACGACGGCGGGAAAGACGACGAGCCCGACGATGGCCAGGACGAGGTCTGCCAGGAGCATCTGCACCACCGCGATGACCATCATCACCACGGTGCCCAAAGCCATGGGAAGCGGAGCGATCGGTCCCCACGCAGCCTCGACGTCGGAGTAGGCGTTGGACAGCAGTTGCCCGGTCGGGTGGCGTTGGTGCCACTCCATCGGCAGGGTGAGGTATTGCCTCGTCACGGCTCGCCGGGTGTGGGCCTGCATGCGGAACTGCATGATCCCGGCCCCGAGGCGCCGCGCCACGATGCCGACGGCGCGCAGGATCGCGACGCCCACGAAGAGGCCCAGCACGGCCCAGAGCAGCCCGGCACCGATCTCGCCATCCCGGAAGGCGGGGATGACGACGTAGTCGGTCGCCCAGCCGAGCACCCATGCGTCGGCGACCGTGAGGACCGCGAACAGCACAGAGCCGATGGTGGACAGGACGAAGATGCCCGGCTCTCGTCGGATGGCGTGGCCCAGCACGGCAAAGCCCTCGCGAGTGGTCGAGCCCTGCAGCACCGCCTGCTCGTCACTCACCCGTGGTTGCCTCGCTCCTCGTCGCCGTCGTGGGGCTCACGTGCGCGAACCCGCCTCCGAGGTGCGCAACACCCCGCCTTCGCAGGTTATGCCGGGCCACCGACGACAACCCAATTCGACGGGACCGAACCCCGGGGTTCAGGCGCGGATGCGCGAGAGGAAGGCACGCGTGCGCTCCTGCTGCGGAGCGTCGATGACCTGGGCCGGCGTCCCCGTCTCGTGCACCACGCCGTCGTGCAGGAAGCAGACGGTGTCGGCGACGTCGCGGGCGAAGCCCATCTCGTGGGTATTGAGCACCATGGTCACGCCCTCGCCCTTGAGGTCGGACAGCAGGTCGAGCACCTCGCCGACGAGCTCCGGGTCGAGCGCCGAGGTCACCTCGTCGAGCAGCATCAGCTGCGGGTTCGCCACCAGGGCCCGGGCGATCGCGACCCGTTGCTGCTGGCCGCCGGAGAGGTCGTCGGGTCGCGCCCGGGCCTTTTCTGCGAGCCCCACCCGGTCGAGCATCGCGAGCCCGCGGGACTCCGCCTCGGCAGGTGCGACCCCCTGCACCTTGCGCAGGGCGAGCGTCACGTTGCCGAGCACGCTGAGGTGCGGGAACAGGTTGTAGGCCTGGAACACCAGACCCATCCGCGAGCGCACCCGGTCGCCGTCCACGCGGGGGTCGGTGATGTCCTCGCCCTCGAAGGTGATGACCCCGTCGTCCACGGTCTCGAGCAGGTTGGCGCAGCGCAGAAGCGTGGACTTGCCCGAACCGGAGGCCCCGATCAGCACGACGCACTCGCCACGGCCGACCGTCAGGTCCACTCCGCTCAGCACCACGTTGGAGCCGAACGCCTTGCGGACCCCACTCATCTCGAGGACGGTGTTCGCGGTCGGATCGCTCACAGCATTGTCCGGTGAGCTCGGTCGCTCGCTCGTTCCTCGCTCGTCTCGGTCGCTCACAGCATGCCCCCCGCCGCGTGGAACCCCTGCTTGCGGGCGAACCAGTCCGTCAGCCGCGCCATCGGCACGGTCAGGCAGATGAAGAGGAACCCGGCCACGACGTACGGCGTGTAGTTGAAGTCACGGGCCGTCTCGATCTGCGCGGCCCGGATGGCATCGATGACGGTGCCGAGCACGGCGATCAGCCCCGAGTCCTTCTGCAGCGAGACGAGGTCGTTCATCAGCGCGGGCAGCACCCGGCGCCACGCTTGGGGCAGGACGACGTGGCGCAGTGTCTGCGCGTAGGTCAGCCCCAGCGCCCGCCCCGCCAGTCGCTGCGACTGGTGGACCGACTCGATGCCGGCGCGGAAGACCTCGGCGACATAGGCCGAGTAGGAGAGGACGAGGGACGCGCAACCCCAGAAGAGGGCGCTGCGCGGCATCCCGGTGAGGTCGAGCGCCGGCCCGCCGAAGCCGAGCAGGAAGATCACGAGCAGCAGGGGCAGGCCACGGAACACGTCGACGTAGACCGTGCCGAGGAGCCGCAGTGGGAACGCAAGCGGACCACGGGTCGTGCGCATCACGGCGATGGTGAGGCTGACGATCACGATCGCGACCGCGGAGATCGCCATGATCTTGACGTTCACCCACAGTCCGGCCGCCACCGCAGGGAAGGAGTCGACCGCCTTGTCCCAGTTGAAGTAGGTCTCGTGCACCCGTTCCCAACCGGGAGACGTGACCACCAGCGCACCGACCACGCCGAACACCAGGAGCGTGCTGGCCGCAGCGATCGCCGTGCTTCTCGTGGCCTGGCGGCGCCGCCAGCTTTCGCGTTCGAGCTGGATCGCGGAAGGCTGCCAGCCGTCGACAGCCGTCGACCTCATCAGGAGAGCTCGGGAGCGCCCTGCTGCTCCAGCCACTCCGAAGCGATCTGGTCGAGCGTGCCGTCCTCGCGGAGCGCGTCGACTGCCTGGCTGACGCAGTCGGTCAGCGGGCTGTCCTTGTCGAGCACTGCGCCGAACTGCTCGACCTCCCCGTCGGGCAGCGGAAGCTGGCCGACGATCGTGCCCTTGTCCAGCTGGACGGCAGTCATGAAGTAGGCGGTGGGCAGGTCGACGACGATGCCGTCGATCTGGCCGTTGTTGAGCGCCTGCACGGCCTGGTCGTTGGTGTCGAAGGCGGCCGCCTGCTCGGTGGACCCGATCACCTCGCTGATCGCGTTGTAGCTCGTGGTGCCCACCTGGGCGCCCAGCTTGGCGTCGGCGAGCTCGCCCAGCGAGGTGGCGCCGTCGATCGGGCTGCCGACGTTGGTGATGACGGTCTGCCGGACGTCGTAGTAGCCGCTCGAGAAGTCCACGGCCTTCTTGCGCTGCTCGGTGATCGAGACCTGGTTGACGTCGAAGTCGAACTTCTTCTCCCCGGGGCTCACCACTGCGTTGAACGGCACGGTCACCCACTCGACCTCGTCCTCGGCGTAGCCGAGCTGCTCGGCGACGGCGTAGGCCACCGCGGACTCGTAGCCCTGGCCGTTGGTCGGGTCGTCGTCGACGAACCACGGCTCGTACGCCGGGGAGTCGGTGCCGACGGTCAGGGTGCCGGGCGCCAAGGTCTCCAGCGAGTCCTTGGTGCAGTCTTCCGCCGCGGCGGTCTCGGAACTCTCCGAGGAGGTGTCGCTCGCAGCATCGTCAGCCTCGTCGCGCGGCGCACCACACGACGTCAGGGCCAGGAGCAGGGCGAGGGGGGCAGTGGCGGCGAGGGTGCTGGTGATGGTGCGCATGACCGAATCGTAGGCGCCCTCTGAATGGGGCCACGCAGCATCTCAGCGAACGGTGTGACCAGCCTCGGCGAGACCTGCCTTGACGTCGCTGATGCGCAGGGTGCCGAAGTGGAAGACCGTCGCGGCCAGCACCGCGTCGGCTCCGGCATCGACGGCCGGCGCGAAGTGCTCGACGCGGCCCGCTCCCCCGCTGGCGATGACGGGAATGGCCACCTCGCGGCGTACGGCGCGGATCAGCTCGAGGTCGAACCCGTCCTGGGTGCCGTCGGCGTCCATCGCGTTGAGCAGGATCTCGCCGGCACCGAGCTCAGCGGCGCGCGCCGCCCACTCGATCGCGTCGAGTCCGGCGCTCTTGCGGCCACCGTGGGTGGTGACCTCGAACCCGGAGTCCGTGGGGGCGCGTCGAGCATCGACCGAGAGCACCAGCACCTGGTTGCCGAAGCGGTCCGCGACCTCCGCGATCAGCTCGGGCCGGTGGATCGCCGCCGTGTTCATCGCAACCTTGTCCGCGCCCGCGCGCAGCAGCCGGTCGACGTCGGCCACGCTGCTCACTCCCCCGCCCACCGTGAGCGGGATGAAGACCTCTTCGGCGCACCGCGACACGACCTCCATGGTGGTCGCCCGGCCCTCGTGGGAGGCGGAGATGTCGAGGAAGGTCAGCTCGTCGGCCCCCTCGGCGTCGTACGCCCGGGCCAGCTCGACCGGGTCTCCGGCGTCGCGGACGTCGACGAAGTTGATGCCCTTGACCACCCGTCCGTCGTCCACGTCGAGGCACGGGATGACCCGGACGGCGAGGCTCATGCGACGCCCTTCGGCAAGGTCAGGGCCAGGGCGTCCTCCAGGGTGAAGCGTCCTTCGTAGAGTGCCGTCCCGGCGATCGCGCCCTCCACGCCGAGCGGGACCAGCTCCATCAACGCGCGGATGTCGTCGAGCGTGGTGACCCCGCCGCTCGCGACCACGGGACGCTCGGTCATCGTGCAGACATCCCTGAGCAGCTCGAGGTTCGGGCCCTGGAGCATGCCGTCCTTGTTGACGTCGGTGACGACGTAGCGCGCGCAGCCCTCGGTGTCGAGCCGACTCAGCACCTCGTAGAGGTCGCCGCCCTCCCGCGTCCACCCGCGGGCGGCCAGCGTCCGGCCACGGACGTCGAGGCCGACGGCCACCCGGTCGCCGTACTCCGCGATGGCCTTGGCGCACCACTCCGGCTGCTCGAGGGCGGCGGTCCCGATGTTCACCCGGCGACAGCCGGTCGCCATCGCGGCCCGTAGTGACTCGTCGTCGCGGATGCCGCCGCTCATCTCGACCTTGATGTCGAGGGTGCCGACTATCTTCGCCTGGAGCTCGCGGTTGTGCCCGTGGCCGAACGCGGCGTCGAGGTCGACGAGGTGGATCCACTCCGCGCCCGCGTCCTGCCAGCGCATCGCTGCCTCGAACGGGTCGCCGAAGCGCTTCTCCGAACCGTCGACTCCCTGGACCAGCTGGACGGCCTGGCCACCCTTGATGTCCACGGCAGGGAGGAGTTCGAGGTAGTCGCTCATGGCACGATCCTAGGAGTCGTGCGCCTCGTGCCCCCTGACAGGGACCATCAGGCAAGCCACGAGCTCCTGGCCCGCCGGATCGAGGAAGAGCTGGAAGAAGTGGCCGCGGCCACCGGCGACCGACCCGATCCTGAGGCTGGCGTGGCTGGTCCGATCCAACCTGTCGGCTGCGTCGTGTGCACCGACCGCGGCGACCTCGTGCTCGAGCAGATGCTCAGCCCGACTCCGATAGATGCCGCGGAGCGCCGCCGTGGGGACGCTCATCGGCGCGACGTCGAGCTCGGCACCCTCGAGCACGGCCTGCCGACAGAGGTCTGTTGCGTCGCCTGCGTCCGCGCGTGCCAACGCGGCGAGGAGGTGTTCGCGGTCCATGCCATCAGTCTTGCTCAGCGGTCCGCAGGGCGTTACGCAGCAATGTCCCTGCGTGGACGGACCCACTCTCCAGATGCGTGCTCACTGGTCCGCGCCGCGGACCTCTCTCGGGCGCTTCCCCCACCCCTAGGGGTGGGCGAGGTCACACGCGAATGCCTCAGCGAACCGAGCCTGTCCACGTAGGCTCGTCCTTGAGGAGTGTGGCGCTGGTGTTCAAGGATCGCGACAGCGCAGGTCACACGGGCTAGGAGGATGCCGTGGCCGACCGGGAACTCTTCGACTACATCATCGTGGGGGCCGGCAGCGCCGGCGCCGTCGTCGCGGCCAGGCTGAGCGAGGACCCAGGCACCTCGGTGCTGCTGCTCGAGGCGGGTGGCGAGGCCGTCGCCGACGAGATCAGCATCCCGGCCGCCTTCCCCAACCTCTTCAAGACCCGGTGGGACTGGAACTACCCGACCGCGGAGCAGAAGCAGCTCGAGGGCCCGGATTTACTGGCCCCGGATGAAGGCCCTCGGGGGGTGCTCGTCGATGAACGCGATGATCTACATCCGCGGCAACCGCGCCGACTACGACACCTGGCGCGACGCGTACGGCGCACGCGGGTGGGGGTACGACGACGTCCTGCCCGCCTTCATCCGGTCGGAGGGCAACACCCGCCTCGCCGGACGGTTCCACGGCCAGGACGGCCCACTGCACGTCGAGGACCGCCGCTACACCCATCCGCTGACGACGGCCTGGGTCGAGTCGGCCGTCGCGGCGGGCTTCAAGCCCACCGACGACTTCAACGGCGCGGAGCAGGAAGGCGCCGGGCTCTACCAGGTGACCTGCCGCAAGGGCCGCCGCTGGCCGACCGCGAGGCCTCTCTCGAGCCGGCGCATGAGGCCGAACCTGACCATTCGCACCGGGGCGCTGGTGGAGAAGGTCGCCATCGAGGATGGCCGAGCAGTGGGGGTGACCTACCAGCACGGACGCGGGAGTCACACGACGTACGTCGATGCCGAGGTGCCCTGTCCGGCGGGCGTCGGTGTCTGGCTGGCCGAGAGCCTGCGCGAGGTGGTGCCGGACCACGATCTGTTCCAGGTCGTCATCGGGTCCGCCGAGACGGGCGCAGCGCTGTGCCGAGCCGACATCGACAAGCTCGCCTTCACCGGGTCGACCGCGACCGCCACGGCATCGAGCGGGTCTACGTCCACGACAAGGTCCACGACCGGTTCCTCGAGGAGCTGACCCGCCGAGCCGGCACGGTCCATGCCGGCACCGACGCCGGGGCCCAGATCGGACCGATGACGATGCCGAGCCAGGTCGAGGTCGTACGCCGCCACGTCGCCGACGCGCTTTCCCGCGGGGGTCGCGCCGTGGTCGGCGGGAGCGAGGCAGTCGGCGACCGTTTCATCCAGCCGACCGTGCTGGTCGACGTCCCGGAGGACTCCGACGCCGTCCGTCAGGAGACGTTCGGCCCCACCGTCACCGTGCGCCGGGTGCGCGACATGGACGAGGCGGTCAAGCTGGCCAACGCGACCCGCGACGGCCTCGGGTCGGCGGTCTTCTCGCAGAAGCGCGGGCCGGAGCTGGCACGTCGGCTGCGCTCGGGGATGACCGCGATCAACTCGGTGATCTCCTTCGCAGCCGTACCAGGCCTGCCCTTCGGCGGGGTCGGCGACTCGGGCTTCGGGCGCATCCACGGGCCAGACGGGCTCAAGGAGTTCACCTACGCCAAGGCGGTGACCCGGGTGCGGTTCAAGCCGGTGCTGAACCTCACCACCTTCGACCGCACGCCGGAGCAGGACACCCTCGTCGCCTCCGTGCTCACCGCGCTGCACGGACGGGCGACCCAGCTGCCGAAGCTGCCTCGCCGTCCGCTGAGACCCGGACAGGGACGAACCCGCCCCTGAGCCCTCGGGCGCAGGGGGCACCGGGCAGGATGCACCCGTGATCGGATTCGTGGGCTCCCGTCCTGTCCCGGCGCGGCGGCCCGTGCCGTGGCGCGAGCGGAGCCGGGCGGTCCGCTGGTGGCGGCTGTGGCGCACGCGCAACCCCCGCACCTTCAACGAGAAGGTCCGCTACAAGATGCTCCGCGACCATCGCCAGCTGATGGTGACCTACGCGGACAAGGCCGCCGTGCGTGATCACGTCGCGTCCGTCGCGGGCGCTCGTGTCCTGCCCGGACTGCTCCACCTCTTCGACGATCCCCAGGCCCTCGTCGACGCGGCCCTGCCCTCCGCCTATGTCGTGAAGCCGACCCACGGCAGTGGCGTCGCGATCGTCGTCTCCCCGGCGGCCGACGTCGCTGCTCGGCTCCCCGCTCGTCAGCACAGCTGGGCGTACAGGCACGTCCGACCCGAGTGGGCGCCCAGCGAGCAGCTCGCAGCACTGGGCGGGTCCTGGTTGGGCCAGCTGTACGGCCAGGGTCCCAACCGCGAGTGGGCCTACGGCCATGTCCCCCGGCGCATCCTCGTCGAGGAGTTCCTGGTCGGAGCGGACGGGGCCGTTCCCGACGACTACAAGTTCTTCGTGTTCCACGGCACGTGTCGCTACGTCCAGGTCGACCGGGGGCGATTCGACCGCCGGACGCAGGACTTCTTCACCCCCGACTGGAGCCACCTCCCGCTGAGCGGCGGCAACCCCTGGGCCACACCCGCCATCGCACGCCCCGTGCGCCTCGAGGAGATGCTCGAGCTGGCCGAGCGTCTGGGTAGAGGCACCGACTTCGTCCGGGTGGACCTCTACGACCTGCCCGATCGGATCGTCTTCGGGGAGCTGTCGAGCTTCCCGGCCGGCGGGGACAGCCCGTTCGAGCCGCAGTCGTTCAACCTGGAGTTCGGAAGCCACTGGCACCCGCCGCGCCACTACCGCTGACTCAAGGGCGCCCACTGAAAGCCGGTCAGGAGAGGCTGCAGGCCTGGACCTCACTGGCGTTGATGTTGTCCTCTCGGATGTGAGCGGCATCGTTCGTGTTGCGGAATGTCGTGAACTCCTGCGCGGACTTGTTGGCGGCCAGGATCTGTCCCCGATCGCTCTGATAGTAGGCGGCCCTGCTCACCGCCCAGACAGCCATCGGTTGCTCGACACCGCCGACCTTGAACTGCATCACCACGAAGAAGACGCTCTTCAGCTGCGGCGCCTCCACCGCGCCTGCCCAACCAGGGATGATCTGCACGCCCGCCCTGGCCCCTTCTGCGATCCGCCAGACCAGGGGTGCCGGAACAGGCAGGCAGGAGACACCCTGGTAGTTGGCTGGCCGCGGAATGGACTCGAGCGGCTTGGCCTCACGCCGTCGATCGCGTCGCCACGTGGACCGGGAGGCCGCCGGCGAGGTCGTCGGCGAGGTCGTTGACGGCTCGCGGAGCTGGGGGTGCTGGCACTCGTCACCGCCGGGGACGACTGCGTCTCCCGCGGGGCCCCTGCTTCGGGCACGTCCGTCTCCGATGCACAGCCAGAGCTGCCGGCAAGTACGACGGCAACGACCGTGGCGGCGGTGACAAGAGGTCGCAGGGGCGGATCCTGCCAGACCGCGGTCGCGGCCGAGCGGCACTCAGCGGGTGCCGACGACCGCGTGCATCGTCAACGACATGGTGAAGCGTCCGTTGCGCGCGGCATCCTGCGCGGCGGCGACGAATCCCTCGAGGTCGGCCGCGTCGAGCTCCCCGGCCTCGACCATGTCGTCGGCGAGGTCACGCATGGAGAAGCAACCGTCGGGCGCCGGTGACCTGTCCGGGTCCCAGTCCGACCACACCTGGGTCGCCTGGGTCGTCTCCACGTCGCGGAAGCCGGCGGCTTCCGCCAGGTCGGCCAGGCGCCGGCCCACCCGGGACGGCCGGTGCCGCTCGACCGCCATCGTCCGCTGCACCGCCGACGTCAGCGCCTCGTCGCCGATGTCGAGGCGCAGGGACCCCCAGTCGGTGTCGATCAGCGAGACGCGTCCCCCGGCCCGGAGCACCCGGGCCAGCTCGGTGAGGGCCGAGCGTGGATCCGGCAGCCACTGGAGGACACGCTCGGCGCGGGCCGCGTCGAACGACCCGGACGGAACGCCCAGCGCCATCGCATCGCCCAGCGCGAAGTGAGCGGGACACTCGACGTCCCAGTCGGTCCGGGCCCTGGCGAGCATGGCGGTGCTGGTGTCGAGTCCCAGCACCTCGCCCGTCGCCCCCAGATCGACCGCCAGAGCGCGTGCTGCCTCGCCGAGACCGCACCCGACGTCCAGCAGCCGCTCGCCGCCAGCCAGTGCCAACCGGTCGCGCTCCCAGGAGCGGAGGTCCACGGTGGCGGGCCAGGCGGCCGTGACCTCCATGGCTTCCAGCAGCGCGTCCGGATCCGCGGACGAGTCGACCTGCTGGTAGCCCGAGGGCAGGTCGTCGGTGCTCATGGCCGAAGGGTAGGGGCTTCGCTCACCGCTGGGAACGCTCGGAATCCTGGCCGACCTCGTTCCCCGACCCCGATCCCGCCCCCGGCTCGGACTCCTCGCCTCGGGTACGGCGAAGCGTGCGACCGCTCTCGACGTCCTCGCGCTCCTTCTTCTCGGCCTTCTCGATCTTCGAGGTGTCCCGCGCCGGCAGCTGGATCTCCTCCTCCGCCGGCAGACCGGCCTGGAGCTCGCGTGCGCGCTCGAGCTCGGCGTCCAGCTCCGCGCCGAAGAGCAGCGCCAGGTTGGTGATCCACAGCCAGAGCAGGAACACGATGCCACCGGCCAGGGAGCCATAGGTCTTCTCGTAGCTGGAGAAGCCGGCGACGTACACCCCGAAGAGCGCGGAGGCGATCATCCACACGAGGATGGCGACGACGGCGCCGACGCTGATCCAGCGGAACTTCTGGTGCTTCACGTTGGGGGTCGCGTAGTAGAGCAGCGCCACGATGAGCACGACGACGGCCAGCATCACCGGCCACTTCGCGATGTTCCAGGTCGTGACCACCGCCGAGCCCAGTCCCAGCGCGTTGCCGACGGCCTCCGCGGCCGGCCCCGTGACAACCAGTCCGAGGGCCACGATCGCCACCAGGACCACCACGGTCGCGGTGACGAGGAGCATCATCGGGCGCAGCTTCCAGAACGGCCGGCCCTCGTCGATCTCGTAGACCCGGTTCATCCCGCGGCCGAAGGCGCCGACGTAGCCGGACGCGGACCACAGTGCCGCGGCAAGACCGATCACGAACCCCAGCCCAGCGCTCTCCGTCCTGCTCAGGTCCATCAACCGCGGCTCGAGGGCGGTGGCGGCCCTGCCCGCTCCGACGTCCCGCAGGATCCCGAGCAGGGTCTCGATCGACTGCGGGCCCATCCCCACCAGCCCGACCAGGGACAGCAACGAGATCACGGCCGGGAAGAGGGCCAGCACGGCGTAGTAGGTCAAGGCCGCCGCCAGGTCGGTGCACTGGTCGTCGGAGAACTCGCGGAAGGTCTTGCGGAGGACGTACTTCCACGAGGGCTTCGTCAGCTGCGCCGGGGAGTCAGGCGTGTCGGCGCCCTCGGCGGGCGCGTCCTTGCGGTCGAGGTGGTCGGGGCGGTCGGTCTGCGAGGTCACGCCCTGACGTGCCCGCGGAGGACGCAAGTCATGCACGCGGCGCGTGCTCGGGTGACTTCCCCGTCTTCGACGTGTGATCCTCGGTCCAGGATCCTTCGTGGGACCCGGCCAGCCTCTCGGAGGCTGGCGACACTCAGACGCTGCTGGCGGCCCGGAAGCTCGTGGGCAGGGGCGCGGTCTCGATGCGGCCGCGACCGCCGTGCTTGGCGACGTACATCGCGGCGTCCGCGTCACGGAGGAGCACGTCGGGGTCGTCGCCATGGGCGGCGATCGCCAGCCCGACGCTGAGGCTCGTCCGCAGGACCAGTCCGTCAATGAGGATGAGCTTCTGGATGGCCAGGCTCGCTCGTTCCAGCACTCCGTTGGCTTCTTCGAGCGAAGCGACGTCGTGAAGCACGATGACGAACTCGTCCCCGCCGAGGCGCGCGACCGTGTCCTCCGCTCGGACCGACTCCTGCAGCCGACGGGCGACCTCCTTGAGGACCTCGTCGCCGACCTGGTGCCCGTGCGTGTCGTTGATGCTCTTGAAGTGGTCGAGGTCGCAGAAGCCCACTCCGACGTTGACCTGGTGGCGGTCGTTGCCGAGGGACACCGTCAGCCGGTCCATCAGCAGGCTGCGGTTCGCGAGGCCCGTCAGCGGGTCGTACAGAGCCCGGTGCTGCAGGTCGTAGCGCGCCTTCCTGACCTCGGTGACGTCCTCGATCTGGCTCACGAAGTAGGCGAGGCCGTCGTTCTCGTCGCGGAGCACGCTGACGGCCAATCGCCCCCACAGCACGGACCCGTCCTGCTGCACGTATCGCTTCTCGAGCTCGTAGCTGTCGATCTCGCCGAGCACGAGCTGGTCGAGCAGGGCGAGGTCGAGCGTCAGGTCGTCAGCGTGGGTGACGTCCTGGAACGACAGCTTGGTCAACTCCTCGGCGGAGTATCCGAGCATCTGGCACAAGCGCTTGTTGGGCTCCACGAAGCGGTGCTCCAGATCGACGAGCGTCATGCCGACGGGGGCGTTCTCGACGGTGTTGCGCAGTCGCTTGTCGAGCTGCTCCTTCTCGAGCCGAGCCTTGGAACGGTCAGCCCTGGCACGCTGCGCGATCACCAGTCCCACAAGGCTCGCGATGGCGGCCGCGGCCAGCAGAGCCCACTCGTTCAGGTCGTTCTCGGCGCCCGGGGCGAGCAGGGCAGCGCGAGGCGCGTCGACGACGTAGGTCCATTCGGTGCCCTGGACGGCCTTGGCAGCCAGCACCCGGTCCCCCTCCTCCGTCGGGCCCTGGTCGGCGTCCCGGAAGGTGGAGAGCACCCGCTTCGCCTCGGTGGCCTCGCCGGACGAGGCGATCACATCACCGCTGGAGTCGAGCAGCACGGCGTTCGTGCCGGCGACGGGCTGGCGGGCGATGTAGGCGGCCAGGGCACCTCCGGTGAGGTCGAACTCGGTCGACAGCACAGTGACCCGCTCGGACGTCATGACGGGAAGAGCGAAGCCGACCACCGGTTCGCCGTCCACCATCGAAGGGACGACGTCCGAGACCGCCGACAAACCCTCGAGGGCTTCGGACAGATGCGGATACGTGGATCCCAGGTCGATGCCCAGGCTCTCGGTCACCTCGGGCGCCTGTGCCACGACCTTGCCGTTGCGGTCGAGCAGCACGGCGGAGGGGATGCCGAGGAGGTCGGTGTTGGCGCCGAAGTCCGTAGGCTTCCAGGAGTCCCGCGACACCTCGCGAACAAGTCGCCTCTCGGCATTGAAGACGTCGTCGACGTAGGTCTCCACCACGCTGGCACCGGCGTCCGCGCGGCTCTGGAAGCGGTCGACGAGTGCGTCCCGCTCCTGTGCTTGGCTGCGGATCACCATGAGACTGAGCGCTGCCATGACGAGCAGCCACAGGCACAGCGGGCCGGCCAGTCCTCGGAGTCGCGTCATGCTTGTGAGAGTAGGACCACCCCCGCCAACTTGTTAGGAAATACCCAAACTGGTAACCCGCGCTCGGAAGTAGTGCTGACGCACGACCGCGCCCGCTGCTCCCTACACTCACCGGATGCCTTCCCTGGTCCGCCTCGCCACCGCTCGCGACGCCGGCGCCCTGCACCGCATCGCAGCGCTGACCTTCCCCCTCGCGTGCACACCGCACACCCCCGCGGCGGAGAAGGACGCCTACATCGGCGAGCACCTGGCCGAGTCAGCCTTCAGCCAGCACCTCGACGACCCGGCGCGGACCATCCTCGTCGCGGTCGACGACGCGTCGCCCGAGCTGATCGGCTACTCGATGCTGACACGTGGAGAGCCGGACGACGTCGCCGTGGCAGCCACCCTGCGCCACCACCGGACGATCGAGCTGTCAAGGATGTACGTCCACCCGGACCACCACGGTGATGGGACCGCAGGCCGGCTGATGGCAGCAACCCTTGCGGCAGCACGGGAATCCGGCGCTGCCGGGGCCTGGCTCGGAGTCAGTGACGAGAACGTCCGCGCCAACGCCTTCTACGCCAAGCACGGGTTCGAGCAGGTGGGACGCAAGCAGTTCCGCATCGGCAACCGCGTCGAGGACGACTTCGTGCGCGAACGACAACTGTGACCACGCGCGGACATCCCTCCGGGGCGGGCTCGATCCGCCCTAGGCGGTCCTGACCATCGGTGCGACCTCGGTCCCGAGCAGCTCGATGCCGCGCAGGAGGTCGTCATGGGCCAGCCGCGGATTCGTCATCTGGAGGGACAGGCGGTCCACGCCGCCCAGCTGCTCGGAGACGCGGCGGATCTTGTCGGCAACCGTCTGCGGGTCGCCCATGAAGAAGGCCCCGTTGGGACCGGACGTGGCATCGAACTGCTGCCGGCTCGGAGGGGCGAATCCACGCTCACGCGAGACCTTGGTGAACATCTCCTCCCATCCGGGATAGATGGTGTCCGCGGCCGCTTGGGTGGTCTCGGCGACGAAGCCGAAGACGTGCAGTCCGACCTGGAGCCGCTCGGGCGGGTGGCCGGCCTGGGCGCCGGCGCGACGGTAGAGGTCGACGAGCGGGGCGAACTGGCGCGGCTCGCCCCCGATGATCGCCACCATCAGCGGCAGGCCGAGCAGTCCGGCGCGGGCGAATGACTCGGGCGTGCCGCCGACCCCCACCCAGATGGGGAGCGGGTCCTGGACGGGACGCGGGTAGACGCTCTGCGCGACCATGGGCGGACGGTGCCGGCCCGACCACGTCACCTGGGTGGCGTCGCGGAGCTTGAGCAACAGGTCGAGCTTCTCGGTGAAGAGCGAGTCGTAGTCAGCGAGGTCCAGCCCGAAGAGCGGGAACGCCTCGGTGAAGGAGCCACGGCCCACCACGAGGTCGATCCGCCCCTTCGAGATGATGTCCAGGGTGGCGAACTGTTGGAACACCCGGACCGGGTCTGCGGCACTCAGCACGGTCACGGCACTGCCGAGCCGGATGCGCTCGGTCCGAGCAGCAGCCGCCGCCAGGATGACCGCCGGCGCGGAGTCGTAGTACTCGCTGCGGTGGTGCTCGCCGATGCCGAAGGAGTAGAGGCCGACCCGATCGGCCAGCATGATCTCCTCGAGCAGGTGCTCCATCCGCTCGACAGCACCGATCACCTCCCCGCTCACGGGGTCGGTGACTTCCGAGACGAAGCTGTCCACTCCCAGATGCATGGGGGCGACCTATTCGTGTGGGGGCAGGGTGACGACCTGGCCCGCGTAGCTCAGGCCCGCACCGAAGGCGATCAGCAGCGCCAGGTCACCGGCCTTGGCCTGGCCGGTGCGGAGCATGGCCTCCATGGCCAGCGGCACAGAGGCGGCGGAGGTGTTGCCGGCGTCCACGACGTCGGTCGCCACCGCAACCGACTCCGGGAGCTTGATGTTGCGCGACAAGGTCTGGGTGATGCGCAGGTTGGCCTGGTGCGGAATGAACGCGTCCAGGTCGTCGATGGAGACACCGGCGCGCGTGAGTGCCTCGTGGGCGACCTTCGCCATCGCGAACGGCGCCCAGCGGAAGACGGCCGTGCCCTCCATCTGCACGACCGGGTGGTCGGCGCCGCCCCCGATGCAGCTGGGGGTCTGGTTGATGACGTGGGCCTGGGAGCCGTCCGAACCCCAGGCGGTGGGGCCGATCCCGGCCGTCTCCGACGGCCCTACGACCACTGCACCCGCGCCGTCGGCGAAGATGAAGGCCGTACCGCGGTCAGTGGGATCCATGAACCGGCTCAGCTGCTCCACCCCGATGACCAGCACGTGGCTCTCAGCGCCCGACCGGACCATCGAGGTCGCCAGGTTGAGTCCGTGACAGAAGCCGGCGCAGCCTGCAGAGATGTCGAACGCCGCGCAGGTGGACCCCAGCCGGTCGGCGATCTGGGCAGCCGATGCCGGCGTGTGCTCGGGGTAGGTGGAGGTGGCGACAATGACGCAGCCGAGCTGGTCAGCGCTCACCCCGGCAACAGTCAGCGCCCGCTGGGCTGCGGCTGTCGCCATGGTGATGAGGTCCTCGTCCGGACCCGCGAAGCGCCGGGTCTTGATCCCTGAGCGAGACTGGATCCACTCGTCGGACGAGTCGAGGACCTCGCAGATCTCGTCGTTCGTGACGACCCGTTCGGGCCGGTAGACACCCAGGCCCAGCATGGCTGCGTCGGTGAGGTCGGTCGCCTGCTGAATCGTCATGCGAAATCCGTTCTGGTCGTTCGGGGGCGCGAGTTCGGGCTTGATCACGAGCATAGGGCCGCCTGCGCAAGCGAGCGCCACGCGCGCGAAGCGACTACGCCCCGGACGGCAACGTCGCGACCCAGTTGCGGAGCAGCGCTGCCCCGGCGTCGCCGGACTTCTCCGGGTGGAACTGGGTGGCGCTCAGCGGCCCGTTCTCGACCGCAGCGACGAAGCGGTCCCCGCCGTGCTCCGCCCAGGTGACGAGCGGAGCGTGCGTGCGGTTGTTCGTGACGAGGTCCCAGGTGCGGGCGGCGTAGGAGTGCACGAAGTAGAAGCGCTCGTCCTCGATCCCAGCGAACAGCGAGGTGCCCTCGGGCACCTCCACGGTGTTCCAGCCCATGTGCGGCACAACCTCCGCAGGGAGCAGCTCC
>NZ_JAOPXV010000141.1 GCF_025964975.1 Nocardioides sp. | reverse complement strand
TGGACCCGGCCTGGTTGCGGACTCCCGAAGGGGTCGGGTTGCTGACCGGCGCCCTACTCCCGCCGGAGGCGACGCCGGTGGCACAGGCCTACTCCGGCCACCAGTTCGGTGGGTTCTCCCCCCGCCTGGGCGATGGCCGCGCCCTGCTCCTCGGCGAGGTGGTCGACACCGAGGGGCGGATGCGCGACCTTCACCTCAAGGGCTCGGGACGCACGCCGTTCGCCCGCGGCGGCGACGGCCTGGCCGCCCTCGGCCCCATGCTGCGCGAATACGTCGTGAGCGTGGCGATGCACGCCCTGGGGGTGCCCACGACGCGGTCACTGGCCGTGGTCGCGACCGGACGCCAGGTGCTGCGCGAGGACGTGCTGCCCGGCGCCGTGCTGGCTCGGGTGGCGAGCAGCCACCTGCGCGTCGGCACCTTCCAGTACGCCGCGATCTCGGGCGACCTCGACCTGCTGCGTCGCCTGGCCGACTATGCCGTCGTTCGTCATCACCCCACGGCGGCCGAGGCCGAGGTCCCGCACCTCGCGCTGCTCGAGGCGGTGGTGGCCGCGCAGGCGACGCTGATCGCGAAGTGGATGCTCGTCGGATTCGTCCACGGCGTGATGAACACCGACAACATGACGATCTCTGGCGAGACCATCGACTACGGGCCGTGCGCCTTCATCGACGCCTTCGACCCGGCCACGGTCTACAGCTCGATCGACCACGGGGGCCGATACGCCTACGGCAACCAGCCAGTGGTGGCCCAGTGGAACCTCGCTCGGCTCGCCGAGACGCTGCTGCCCCTGATCGACCCCGATCAGGAGCGGGCCGTCGAGCTCGCGGTCGGCGCGCTGGACGCCTTTCCACGCTTGTACGCCGACGCGTGGAACGTCGGAATGCGCGCGAAGCTCGGTCTCGCCGATCACGTCGACGATGGCGCGACGGCGACGCTGGTGGCCGACTGGGTCTCGCTCGTGCAGCGCAGTCATGTCGACCACACGGGGGCGTACCGCGCGCTGGCCAAGGCGGCCCGCGGTGAGAGCGAACCCGTCCGCGGCCTGTTCCTCGACCTGCTCGAGGTCGACGAGTGGCTGTCCCGCTGGCAGGCGCACCGGCCGGATGCAGACCTGATGGACCGGACCAACCCGGTCTACATCCCCCGCAACCACCTCGTGGAGGAGGCTCTGAGCGCCGCCACCGACGGCGACCTCTCGCCCTTCGACCGCCTCGTGGAGGTGGTCACTGCGCCGTACGACGAACGTCCCGGGCTCGAGCGCTACGCCGAGCCTGCTCCCGACGACTTCGGCACCTACCGAACCTTCTGCGGCACCTGAGCCCTCCGGACCTCGAGCTACCTCCGGTGCCCGACAGCGGGGCGAATCAGCCGCGAGAATCGGGGGCGAGGTCCCCCCCTAGGGGTGGAGTGAGGTGTAACGGCCGGATCGTCCCGGAGTTATTCTCGCGGACGCTCACCCCCACCTCTAGGAGTTCTCATGAGTGACAACGTTTCCGATGGACTGTCCGCCGATGAGCTCGCCGCTGAGAGTGCCACGGCGCTCCCCGACAAGGAGGTCGTGTCGGTCCTCGACCTCAACGCCGACCTCGACCTCGCGATCAGCGCTGCTGCCCCGATCGACCTGGCCGTGGCGGCGAACGCCAACGTCGCCGCTCCGATCGACGCTGCTGTGGGCGCCAACATCCTCTCGTCCGGCTCGAGCGCCCAGGCGCTTGCCGACCAGGGCGTGATGATCAACCAGGACATCACCGCGGACGCGACGGCCACGTCCGTTCAGGACAGCACCATCGAGCAGGGTGGAGACCAGACGACGGCGGCCGAGACGACCGGACCCGCCGACGGTGCGACGACTCCTGCCGACGAGACGATTGCTCCGACGGGCGTGACAGACGGGGTCACCGACGGGGTCGGCGGGGTCACCGACGGCGCCACTGACGGCGTCGGCGGTGTGACCGACGGTGTCGGCGGTGTGACTGACGGTGTCGGCGGTGTGACTGACGGTGTCGGCGGAGTCACCGAGGACCTCGGTGGCTTCACCGACGGCAACCTGCTCAACGTCAACATCGACCTGGCCGCCGACGCGGACATCGCTGCCCCGATCAATGGTGCCGTCGCGGCCAACGCCAACGTCGCGGCGCCGATCGACGCCGCCGTCGCGGCCAACATCGGGTCGATCGACAGCAACGCCGTCGCCGTGGCCCAGCAGGACGCGATCATCAACCAGAACGTCGACGGCGCCGCCACCGCGACGGCCGACCAGACGTCTGAGATCACCCAGCCCGACCAGCCCCAGCCGTGACCGAAGCTGTTGCACCCCCCGCCGCCGGTGGTCCCAGCGGCGGGGGGTCAGCCGTCCCCGCGCGTGCCGATGGGATCACCCTGATCGGCGAGATGCAGGGCTCCGGCTACCGCACGCCGCCGTCCCTGGCCCGGCGTGCCGACGGCCAGACCGTCCAGCTCACGCCCCTGCTGTACGCCACCGTGGCGGCGATCGACGGTCGGCGCTCCTACGCCGAGGTTGCCTCGGTCGTCGCCGAGGCGAGCGGCAAGCCCGTCTCGGAGCAGAACGTCCGCGACCTCGTCGACAAGCTCCGGCCGATGGGGCTGGTCGTCCTCGGCGACGGATCTGCGCCCGCACTGAAGCGCAGCAACCCGCTGCTGGGCCTCCGGTTCAAGGTCGCGGTGACCGACGAGGAGAAGACCCGTCGCATCACCGCCCCCTTCGCAGCACTCTTCAGCCTGGTCGTCGCGATCCCCGTGCTCCTCGCGTTCGCCTGGATCACGTGGTGGGTCCTGTTCGACAAGGGACTCGCGTCCGCCACGCACGAGGCGTTTGCGCGCCCAGGTCTGCTGCTCGCCGTCCTGGCCATCACTGTGCTGTCCGCAGGCTTCCACGAGTTCGGGCACGCAGCGGCTGCTCGCCGCGGCGGAGCGACTCCCGGTGTGATGGGCGCCGGCCTCTACCTCGTCTGGCCCGCCTTCTACACCGACGTCACCGACTCCTACCGGCTCAACCGCGTCGGACGCCTGCGGACCGACCTCGGAGGGCTCTACTTCAACGCGATCGTCGCCGTGGCCACTGTCGGTGTCTGGTGGGCCACCCAGTACGACGCCATCCTGCTGCTCGTCGCGACGCAGATCCTGCAGATGCTGCGACAGCTCCTGCCCTTCGTGCGCTTCGACGGCTATCACGTGCTGGCCGACCTCACCGGCGTGCCCGACCTCTTCCAGCGCATCGGGCCCGTGCTGCGCAGCCTCACTCCGTGGCGCCCCCCGCATCCCGAGGCTTCGGCCCTCAAGCCGTGGGCCCGAGTCGTCGTGACGGCATGGGTGCTGACCGTGGTGCCGGTCCTGCTCGGCGTCATGGTGATCATGGTGCTGACGCTTCCTCGGCTCATCGGCACGGCGTGGGCGAGCGCCGTGGCCCAGCAGGACCAGATGATGGCCGCTCTCGGCGACGGCGATGTCGTGAGCGCCCTTGCGCGCGCCCTTGCCATGGTGATCGTGGTGCTGCCGATTGCTGCCTCCGCGTACGTGCTCGTCCGCCTGGTCCGGCAGGTTGCCGGCGCGACTGTCAGGCGGACCCGGGGCAAGCCGCTGCAGCGAGTCCTGGCCGGGGTGACGGCACTCGCCGTCATGGCCGGCCTCGTGCTGGCGTGGTGGCCGTCCGAGACGCGCTATCGCCCCATCCAGGCCTACGAGGCCGGGACGGTCAGCAGTCTCGTGGCCGGATCCGTCTCACCGGGCGAGGTCGCCCCGGGCGACGGGGGCTCGGGCACGGTGATGTGGCCGGAGGACGCAGCGCTCCCCAGCCGGGACAAGCCCCAGCTCGCGACGGTGCTCGTCCCGCGGGACGACACCGGCCCGACCACGGTCGCCGACACCACGGACACCGACGGGGAGCTCGAGTCCCCCTCGGCCGAGGTCACCTCGGGGACCGGCGGTGCCACGGAGAGTCCCACCACGGAGCCTGCCCCCGCCTCGGACGGCGGATCGCCGGAGACCTCCGCGCAGGAACCGTCCGACGGCACCTGGATCTTCCCCTTCGACGAGCCGCTGGCACCGGACGAAGGCGACACCCAGGCCCTGTCGGTCAACACGACCGACGACACGGTGACCTATGACGTGGCGTTCGCGCTCGTCTGGGCAGACGGCACAGAACCCGTGGACAACACCAACGAGGCCTACGCCCTCGCCAGCTGCACCAACTGTGCGGCGATCGCGGTCGCCTTCCAGGTCGTCCTGGTCGTCGGTGAGGCCGACGTGGCCGTCCCCCAGAACCTCTCGGTGGCCGTCAACTACGACTGCACCAGCTGCCTGACCTACTCACTGGCGGTCCAGCTGTTCCTCACCCTCGACGGCCCGCTCAGCGACGAGTCGATTGCCGCGATCGAGGCGGTGTGGGAGCAGATTGCGACGTACGGCGCCAACATCGCTCAGGTGCCCCTGTCCGAGATCCAGGCCCAGCTGACGACGTTCGAGCAGCAGATCATCGACATCGTGGAGAAGGAGCAAGGACCGCTCACCGAGCAACCCTCTTCGCCGACGCCCAGCGACGAGACCTCGTCGTTGGGAACGCCCGGCGGGTCCCCGTCCGACTCGTCCACGCCCTCTCCGAGCGAGTCCACGCCCCCCTCGGACCCCACCACTCCGACCGAGTCAGTCACTCCGACGGAGCCCGCAACCACACCCACGGAGTCGCCGACGACGATACCGACGGAGTCGACCCCGTCCACCCCGAGCCCGACGTCCCCGAGCCCGACGTCGAGTCCCACCTCGCCCAGCCCGTCGGAGCCCGTCAGTCCGGCGACCAGCACCTCGGCTGCCCCCTGACTCACTCGAGGGTGAACTCCACCTTCCGGGTGGTCACGTCAGCGGTCGTCAGCGTGACCGCGACCTCCTGCCCCACGGGAAGCGGAGCGGTCCCCGAGACGTGCGCCTCGATCGCCGGCTCCTCGATCGTGACCTCGCCGCGACGGTCGTCCTTCTCGTCGGTCTCGACGACGACCCCCGCGAAGCACTCGCCCACGCGCGGTGCGAGGACGGCGGCCTCGACGAGGTTGAGGATGGCGTTCTCGTACTGGTTGGCGCGCCGTCCGGACTCCCGCATCGTGTCCGGCAGGTCCGGCAGCCTGGCCAGCACCCAGTCAGGGACCTCGGCGCCGGCGCACAGGGCCACGCAGATTTCCAGGGCGTAGCGATCGACCAGGCGGCGCAGGGGTGCCGTCACGTGGGCGTACTCCGAAACCAGCGCCGAGTGCTGTGCCTGGTCGGGCAGCTCACCGTTGAACCCGACGTAGCCGCTGCCGCGCAGCAGCCGCGTGCAGGCCACGACCATGGCCGCGTGGTTGGCCCTGGAGACGTCGAGGGAGCGGATGAAGGCGGGGTAGAGCAGCTCAGCCGGCCAGTCGATCTTCAGCGCCCGCGCCGTCCGGTGCAGCCGCTTCACGTCGCGCGGGTCCGGCGGCGGCAGGGTGCGCAGGAGCCCGACCCGGGCGTAGACCATCAGGGACGCCGCAGCGAAGCCGGTGAGCAGCGAGATCTGCGCGTTCCAGCTCTCCACGGGCAGCATCCGGCGGAACTCGAGGCGCCAGGTGCCGTCCTCGTCCACGACCTCCTGCTCGGGCAACGGCAGGGAGACTCCCCCGCGGGCTGCCTCCCGCGCGAGGCGGAGCTCGCCGACCTCCCGGAGGATCGTGAACATCTCGTCGGCCGTTCCCGCGTCCAGATCGGCTTGTACGGCGTCATAGGAGAGCTTGGCCCGCGACCGCACCAGCGCCCGCTCGACCGTCGCGTCGGTGCCTTCGCCTTCCGCGTCAACCTCGATGCGCCACACCAGCGCAGGGCGGACCTGACCAGGCAGGAGGGAGCCGGCATCCTCGGAGATCACCTTGGGGTGCAGCGGCACCTTGGAGTCGGCGCCGTAGAGCGTCTCCCCGCGCCGGTTTGCCTCGAGGTCGACCGCGTCGCCGGGGGTGATGAAGGCCGAGAGGTCCGCGATCGCGTAGTGCACGACATACCCGTCCCCAGCCCGCTCGAGGCACATCGCCTGGTCGAGGTCCATCGCCGACTCCGGATCGATGGTCACGAAGGGCAGGTCCGTGAGGTCCTTCTCCGGCAACCCGGGGCGCGCCGCCGCTGCGGCGGCGACTTCCTCGACGTCAGCCGGAAACGCGGCGGAGACGCCGAGCTCCGCCTGGATGGCGGCGATGCCGTCGCGCAGGGCGTCTCCGCACACGGAGTCGGAACCAAGGTCAGAACCGGCGTCCGGGCCTGACGATCGAAAGGTGATCACGCGAGAGCTGGCCATGGCTTTCACCCTAGCCACCCACCTCGACGCGGGCCGGGCACGCACCCGCCATACCCTTGCTCGCGTGCTGATCCTGCTCCCGCCCAGCGAGGGCAAGTCCACACCCCGCCGCGGTCGCGCCCTGGATCTCACGACCCTGAGCACGCCGGCCCTGACCCCGCACCGCGAGCGCGTCATCGACGCCCTCATCGCCCTGACCCAGCGCCCCGACGCCGCGGCCGTCCTGGGGCTCGGTGGCACCCAGGCCGACCTGGTCGACCTCGACGCTCGTCTGCTGACCGCGCCAACGGCTCGTGCCGACGCCGTCTACACCGGGGTCCTCTACGACGCCCTCGGCTTCTCGACCCTCTCGAGCGCAGCCAGACGCCGGGCCACGAGTCGGGTGGCAATCACCAGCTCGGTCTTCGGGCTCGTCCGCCCGACCGATCGGATCCCCGCCTATCGCCTCGCCGGCGACATCTCCCTGCCCGGCCTCGGCCCCGTCGCCGGCGTGTGGCGGGCGTGCCTGGGCCAGGCTGTGCAGGAGGAGGTGGGATCTGGGCTGCTGATGGACCTGCGGTCCACGATGTACGCCGCCTTCTGGCGCCCACCCGCAACTGGACCGCTGCGCGTCGCGACCGTGCGGGTCCTCCACGAGGTCGGCGGGGTACGCAAGGTGGTCAGCCACTTCAACAAGGCCACCAAGGGACGAATCGTGCGCGACCTGCTGGAGGACGGGGCGAACCCACGGAGCCCTCAGGCGCTGGCGGGCGCCCTGCGGGACCTCGGCTGGACCGTCGAGCTCCACGACGACGCCGCCAGGGGCGCCCCGCTGGACGTCGTGGTGACCGAGGTCTGAGCCGGGGTCAGAGTCCGGACTCGGGGGTGCGGACCAGGATGCGTTGGCACTCCTCGCACCGGACGACGACGTCGGCGGGGGTCGCGCGGATGGTGGACAGCTCGGCCGCGTCGATCGTCATGTGGCAGCCCCCGCACTGGCGGGCGCGCAGAGGTGCGGCGCCGACACCGCCCTTCTGGGCCCGGATCCGTTCGTACAGCGCCAGCAGGTCCTCCGGCAGGCCCTCAACTGCGGGATGGCGGGCGGCCTCGACCTCGCCCAGCGTTCCGTCGATCTCTGCCCAGCGGGCGTCCCGGATCGCGGCCAGCTCCGCGATCTGGTCGTCGGTCTGCTGCACCTGCGCCGTCAGGCTGTCCGCGGTCCGCTGCGCCTCCTCGAGCTGCTCCATGATCTCGAGCTCAGCGTCCTCGAGGCTGTTGATCCGCCGCTCGAGTGACTCCAGCTCGTGCTGCATCCGCTCGAGGTCCTTGTGGCTGGAGATCAGCCCTTGGTCCATCCGGTCCCGGTCGCGCGTGCGGCGTGCCTTGACCTGCTCGACGTCGGCATCCGCCTTCTTCTGTTCCACGGTCAGGTCGTCGACGACGATGCGCGCGTCCCGCAGCCGGTCATCCAGGTCACCGCGACCGGTCTCGAGCTCGCCGAGGCGGATGTTCTCCGGAAGCGTGGTGCGCTGGTGACGGAGCTGGTCGGCGCGCGCGTCGAGCTCCTGGACTGCGAGGAGCTGCTGCTGCGCGGACGGGTCGGCCTTCAAGACGTGGAACTCCTCGATCGGACTGCAGGGGTGACTGGTGTCAGGCGCGGAACTGCCAAGGGTCGGTGCAGATCGTGCTGACGCGAGTGCTCACCGTATCCCCCAACGCGGAGCGGAGCCGTGCCTCCACCACCGGCAGCCACGTCCACTCGGCTGCCCAGTGCGCCACATCGATCAGCGCGGGGCCCTGGTGCTCGAGGAACTCCCCCGCTCGGTGATGGCGCAGGTCGCTCGTGACGTAGGCGTCCACGTCGGCAGAAGCGAGCTCGTCGAGGAGGAAGTCTCCCGACCCACCGCACACCGCCACGCGGCGTACGACGCGGTTCGGGTCGCCTCCCACCCTGACGCCGTGCGCCGTGGCCGGCAAGGCGGCGACCACCTGCGTCGCGAAGTCGCGAAGCGTCGTCTGCGGCACCGAACCGATCCGCCCGGTGCCCGTCGCGCTCTGCCCGGGGTCAGCGAGCTCGATCACGTCGAAGGCAGGCTCCTCGTAGGGATGGGCGGCGATGAGCGCGCGCACGACACTGGCGCGACGTGAGCGCGGAAGCACCGCCTCCACCCTCGTCTCAGGCACGACGGTCAGGGAGGCGACCTCGCCGACGGCCGGGGTCGCGCCCTCGAGCGGCCGGAAGCGTCCCTCCCCCGTCACCGAGAACGTGCAGGAGTCGTAGTCACCGATCGTCCCTGCTCCGGCGGCCGCCAGGGCCGCCCGCATCGCCTCGGCGTGCTCGTGCGGGACGAAGGTGACCACCTTGTCGAGTGCGGTCACGGAGGCGGGCCGGATGGGGGTGAGGTCCTGCAGCCCGATGGCGCTCGCCAGAGCCTCCGAGACGCCGCCCACGGCCTGGTCGGCGTTCGTGTGAGCCGTCAGGAGAGCGCACCCGGCCGTCGTGAGCGTGTGCAACGTCCGTCCCTTCGGAGTGGTCGCCGCGACGCTGTGGACCGCGCCCAGGAAGAGCGGGTGGTGCACCACCAGCAGGTCGGCTCCCCCATCGGCTGCCTCCCGAGCCACCTCGGCGGTGGGATCGACGGCGAACATGATCCGGGCCACGTCGGCCGCGGGATCGCCCGACACAAGCCCCACGGCGTCCCAGGAATCGGCGCTGGACGGCGGATACCAGGAGTGCAGCAGGTCCACGACGTCAGCAAGCAGGGGCATGGACGCAGGCTATCGAGCGGAGATGCATTCGTGCGGGGTGGTGCGTCGGGACGGTTTCGAACCGCCGACCGCTCGGGTGTAAACCGAGTGCTCTACCGCTGAGCTACCGACGCGCTGGGCGCATGATGCGATGGTGCGCTGACGGACACCCTATGAAATGAGCTGAACCGCTGGCGTCTCGGGTCACCAGCGGTTCAACGATCAAAGACTAAAACGGTGCTCCGCGTCTTGTCAGGGGTTCGGCAGAATGCGGCGGAGAATCTTCGACAGTGGTTCAGACCAGTGCGCGCAGCTGCGCAACGTGCTCGTCCAGGTCCCGTCCGTCCGGGCTGGCGTTGTGCACCGCCCAGGCCACGCGGCCCGCCGGATCGACGACGTAGGAGGACCGCCGCGGCGTGCCCTTGGCCTCGTCGAAGACGCCGTAGGCGCGAGACACCTCGCCGTGTGGCCAGAAGTCCGACAGCAGGGGAAAGTTCAGGCCTTCGGCATCCGCGAAGGCGCGCACCGAGTAGACCGGGTCGCAGGAGAGGGCGAACACCTCGCTGTCGAACGTCATGAACTCGTCCAAGCGCTCCCGGATGCCGGCCAGCTCGCCCGTGCACACCCCGGAGAAGGCGTTGGGATAGAAGAGGATCAGCACCGCCTTGCTGCCGCGATGGCTGCTGAGGGTGACGTCCTGGCCGAATTGGTCACGCAGCGTGAAATCGGGTGCCTCTCGACCCAGCTCGAGCCCGGTCATGCCTCCCCGTCCCATTCCACCAGGTCCCGCTTGAGGATCTTGCCGGTGGCATTGCGCGGCAGCTCGTCGAGGATGACGATCTCGCGGGGCACCTTGTAGCCCGCCAGGTTGGCCTTCACGTGCGCCTTGAGGTCGTCCTCGGAGGCGTGAGTGCTTCCGGCGCCCCTCAACGACACGAACGCACGCAACCGCTTGCCGTAGTCGTTGTCATCGACGCCGATCGCAGCGGCCTCGGCCACGGCCTCGTGCCCGACCAGACAGTCCTCGACCTCCTTGGGGAAGACGTTCTCCCCGCCGGACACGATCATCTCGTCGTCGCGACCCTCGACGTAGAGCCGGCCGTCCGGATCGAAGCGCCCCACGTCACCCGTGGACATCAAGCCCTCGATCATGTCCTTGCTCCCGCCGCCGGTGTAGCCCTCGAACAGCATGCTGTTGCCGACGAAGATCCGGCCCACCTCCCCTGGCTCGACCTCGTGACCGTCCTCGTCGAAGATCTTGACGACCGTGCCGTACGGCGGCTTGCCGGCCGATCCGGGTTGGGCCCGGAGGTCCTCCGGCGTGGCGATCGAGGCGTAGGCGACCTCGGTCGAGCCGTAGATGTTGTAAAGGTTGTCGCCGAAGTGGTCCATCCACGAGGTCGCCATCGTGCCGGGCAGGGCCGAGCCCGACGCGGCTACGACCCGAACGGTGTCCAGGCTGTGCTCCCGGAGGATCTCCTCGTCGAGGGCCAGGATCCGCTGCAACATCACCGGGATCACCACGAAGCTCTCGCACCGGTGCTCCTCGATGGCACGGAGGGCACCCTCAGGGTCGAACTTGCGGCGGAGCACGACCGTGGAGCCGAGCAGCATGGCGAGCGCCAGGTGGGCGAAGCCCCAGGTGTGGAACAACGGCGCCGCGATGTGAGTGGTCCAGCCGGTTCGCAGCGGCAGCCGCGAGAGCATCGAGACCGCCGCGTCGATACCCGCCTCGTTGCGGGGCGCGCCCTTCGGCGTCCCGGTCGTGCCGGAGGTCAGGATGACGATCCGGGCATGCCTGCCGGGGACCGGAACCTCGGAGTCGTCGTGGGCCGAGATCAGCTCCTCGAGCGTGTCGGCCGACCCGTCGCCGGAGCGTGCCTGCGGTGCGTTCTCCACCCAGGCCAGGACCCGTCGCCCGAGGGCCGCCTTCGCCAGAAGCCCGGCGAACTCTTCGTCGTGGATCACGACCGTGGGCTTCTCCCGCTCCAGGACGTCGACCAGCTGAGGTCCGGCGAATGCGGTGTTGAGGTAGAGGATGTCGGCGCCGAGCTTGGCGACCGCAAGGGTCGCATCGACGAAACCACGATGGTTGCGGCACATCACCGCCACTGAGTCGCCCTCCTCGACCCCGAGGTCCTGCAACCCGCGAGCGAGGGCGTTGCTGCGCCGGTGCAGCTCACCGAAGGTGAGCTCGCCGAGCTCGTCGATGAGCCCGACTCGGTCGGGGCTGCGGACGGCCAGAGTGGCGAAGCCGCCCGCCGGGCCCGTCCCCCAGCGGTATACCGCCAGCCCGAGCCCCACGAGCTTGAGCGGGCCGTAGGGACGGATCACCCCGGCCCGACCGAGGACCCGCAGGGTCGTCGCCGCCGAGGTGGCGTGGCCGACCAGGCGGTTCACGTGGTGCCCCTGCTGCGTGACCGGCCCATCAGGGGGTCAGGCCGGCGTCTTGGGAGTGACCAGGCGCGTGGCTTGCCAGTCCTTGCTGACCGCAGCAGTCGTCGTCTGCGAGAGCCCCGCGATGGGCGCGGCCTCGGCGATGTCGGCCGCGTCCACCGAGCCCGGACGCCCGACCTTGGGCGTCAACAGCCAGATGGCTCCGCCGCCGACCAGGTCGGTCAACGCGTCCACCAGCGCATCGACGAGGTCGCCGTCGTCGGCCCGCCACCACAAGATGATGGCGTCGACCACGTTGCCGTAGTCGCCGTCGACCATGTCCGCATCGATGGTGTCCTCGATCGCGACCCTGAGCTCGTCGTCGGTGTCGTTGTCCCAGCCGAGTTCCTGGATGACCATGCCGGACGTCACGCCCAGCCGCACTGCGGCACCTGTTGCCTGGGCGGCTCCGCCACCCATTGTCGAGCTCACGCCACGCCTCCGTTCGTTGATGGTCCGCCTGAGGCGGAGTGGGGGTAGTCCACCGGAGTTGTGGCAGGGACGCAACCCCAAGGCCCGCGCGGACCGCCTGTTGTGCAACTCGTCAGTAGATTTTGTCACGACCTCAGCCGTGACACGATGCTCCTGTGAGTGATGAGTCCCCCAGCGCGCAGGCCGCCGTCCCTGCCTCCACGACCCCCACGCGAGCCGTGATCCACGAGGGCCTGCCGACGCAGCTTCCGGACATCGACCCCGAAGAGACACATGAGTGGCTCGACTCCTTCGATGCCCTCCTCGAGGGCCGAGGCCGGGACCGCGCCCGCTACGTCATGCTCCGCCTGCTGGAGCGTGCGCGCGAGAAGCAGGTCGGTGTCCCCGCGCTGCGCAGCACCGACTACATCAACACCATCCCTCCCGAGCGCGAACCCTGGTTCCCGGGTGATGAGGACATCGAGCGCCGCATCCGCGCGTTCATCCGGTGGAACGCCGCCGTCATGGTCTCCAGCGCCAACCGCAAGGGCCTCGAGGTCGGCGGCCACATCGCGACCTACCAGTCGGCAGCGAGCCTCTACGAGGTCGGCTTCAACCACTTCTTCCGCGGCAAGGACCACCCCGGCGGCGGCGACCAGATCTACATCCAGGGCCACGGCTCGCCGGGCATCTACGCCCGCGCCTTCCTCGAGGGCCGCCTGAGCGAGGAGCAGCTCTACCGCTTCCGCCAGGAGGTGCAGCACGGCGTCGGCCTGGGTCTCCCCTCCTACCCCCACCCGCGCCTCATGCCGGACTTCTGGGAGTTCCCCACCGTCTCCATGGGGCTCACCGGGATCAACTCGATCTACCAGGCCCGCTACAACCGCTACATGCACAACCGCAACATCAAGGACACCTCGCAGCAGCGAGTGTGGGCGTTCATGGGCGACGGCGAGATGGCCGAGCCGGAGTCGCTGGGCGCGATCCGCATCGCCGCCCGCGAGGAGCTCGACAACCTCACCTGGGTCATCAACTGCAACCTCCAGCAGCTCGACGGACCGGTCACCGGCAACGGCAAGATCATCCAGGAGCTCGAGGCCAACTTCCGCGGAGCGGGCTGGAACGTCGTCAAGGTGATCTGGGGCCGCGAGTGGGACGCTCTGCTCGCCAAGGACGTCGACGGCGTGCTCGTCAACCGGATGAACTCCACCCCCGACGGTCAGTTCCAGACCTACTCGACCGAGGACGGCGGCTACGTCCGCGAGGACTTCTTCGGGGGCGACCCGCGCCTGCGCGCCATGGTGGCGCACATGAGCGACTCGCAGATCGAGAAGCTGCCGCGCGGCGGTCACGACTACCGCAAGGTGTACGCCGCCTTCGACGCCGCCACCAAGCATGTCGGCCAGCCGACGGTGATCCTCGCCCACACCATCAAGGGCTGGACCATCGACGCCCTCGAGGGCAAGAACGCCACCCACCAGATGAAGAAGCTGACCCCAGCAGACCTGAAGAAGTACCGCGACCGGCTTTATCTCCCCATCAGCGACCGCGAGCTCGAGGAGTCCTACGAGAAGACCGGGGGTGCTCCGTTCTTCCACCCGGGCAAGGACTCCGACGAGATCGAGTACATGCTGGAGCGGCGCAAGCTGCTCGGTGGCTCCATCCCGCGCCGGGTGCTGCGGGCGCCGACGCTCAAGCTCCCCGGCGACGAGCTCTATGCCGAGCTCAAGCAGGGGTCGGCGAAGAACAAGATCGCCACGACGATGGCCGTCGTCCGGCTCCTCAAGGACTGGATGAAGGATCCGGAGATAGGCGACCGGATCGTTCCCATCGCCCCGGACGAATACCGCACCTTCGGCATGGACTCGATGTTCCCGAGTGCCAAGGTCTACAACCCCGGTGGCCAGCAGTACGACTCCGTCGACCGCAAGCTGCTGCTCTCCTACAAGGAGTCCGCGCAGGGCCAGATGCTGCACGAGGGCATCTCCGAGGCCGGCGCCATGGCGTCGGCGACAGCGGCCGGGTCGGCATACTCCACGCACGGCGAGCACATGATCCCGTTCTACATCTTCTACTCGATGTTCGGGTTCCAGCGCACCGGAGACTCGATCTGGGCGATGGCCGACCAGCTGGCACGCGGCTTCCTGATCGGAGCGACCGCTGGTCGCACCACCCTGACCGGCGAGGGCCTGCAGCACGCCGACGGCCACTCACCGCTCCTGGCCTCGACCAACCCGGCCGTCGTGCACTACGACCCCGCCTTCGCCTACGAGGTCAGTCACATCATGCAGTCCGGCTTGGAGCGCATGTACGGCGCCGACGCGGAGAACGTGATCTTCTACATCACCGTCTACAACGAGCCCGTTACCCAGCCGGCCCAGCCCGAGGACGTCGACGCCGAGGGCATCCTCAAGGGCATCCACAAGTTCAGCACCGGCGAGGGCGACGGGCCGCGGGTCCAGCTGCTCGCTTCGGGCGTCGGCTTCCCCTGGATCCACGACGCCGCGCGCATGCTCTCCGAGGAGTGGGGGGTCACGGCCGACACCTGGTCGGTCACGTCATGGAACGAGCTGGCACGTGACGCCGTCGCCGCGGAAGAGTGGAACCTCCTCAACCCCGGCGAGCCGAAGCGGACGCCGTACGTCGCTGACAAGCTCGCCGGCGTCAGCGGACCGGTCGTCGCGGTCTCCGACTACATGCGGGCGGTTCCGCTCCAGATCGCGCGCTGGGTCCCCGGTGACTACCGCGTGCTCGGCGCCGACGGCTTCGGCTTCGCCGACACCCGACCGGCTGCCCGCAGGTTCTTCCACATCGACGCCCAGAGCGTGGTCGTCCAGGCCTTGCAGGCGCTGGCCGACGCCGGGGAGATCGGGATCGAGAAGGTCGTCGAGGCGTCCGAGAAGTACCGCATCGACGACCCGACCGCCGTGCGCGACGTCAAGCAGGAGGGCGGGGACGCCTGAGGGTGAGCCCTCAGGCGCCGGTGCCCAGCGCGCGCAGGGGACTCACCGGCGCGTCCCCGGCCTCGGCCTCGGCGGGCTCGACGGCGGCACCTGTCTCCAGCAGCTCGCGCCAGCGATCACGGTCGTACGTCGCAGGCTCGGTCGAGCGGATGAACTCGTTGATGATCTTGACGAACCGCTGCGGGTGGTCCTTGTGCGGGAAGTGGCCCGAGTTGGGGATGACCTCGATCCGCGCCGTCGGGGCCAAGGCAGCGGCGTTGCTCGCGTGCCTGAGGGGGATGGTCGTGTCGTTGCGGCCCCACACGACGCACATCGGCATCGCGTCGGTGAGGTAGGCGCGGTCCGACATCGAGATGATCTGGCCCTTCCAGTCCACCACCGCGCGGACGACGTGCCCGATCGCTGCCCGGCTGCGACGGTCCTTGAACGAGTCGTAGATCTCGGCCACCTCCGCCAGGTCCCGCAGCGACACCCTGCCGGTAGCGGCCAGCGCCCGCATGCCGGCCGTGCTCAGGTGCCGGATGCCGGGCAACGTCAGGAGGCCCATCACCTGCTGGAAGCCCGGCGTCGTGATCGCCCGGATCGCCGGGGAGACCTCCGGACCGAGGCCGCCTGAGCTCACCAGCACGAGCCGCTCCGTCCGCTCGGGGAACTGGTAGGCGAACTGCATCGCGACGCCACCGCCGAAGCTGTGGCCGACGACGGTCACCTGCTCGATCCCGAGCACGGTGAGCAGGTCGCGCATGCCGTTGGCGTAGCCGCCGACGCTGTAGTCGGCGCGCGGCTTGTCCGAGGACCCATGTCCCAGCAGGTCGGGTGCGATCACCGTGTAGCGCTTGGCGAGCGACTCGATGACCGGCGACCAGGTCGTGTGGTCGCAGCCCAGCCCGTGGAGCAGCAGGAGGGCAGGGCCCGAGCCGACCCGGACGAAGGCGCGCCGGTGTCCGTGGACCTCGATGAACTCGAGCGGGGACATTCCACCCATGGCGGCCTCCTGGTCGGATGTGTGTCGCCAAGGAGAACATGTTCCACCTCCGTGCCGCATCACCCGGGTAGGCGGTCTGCACCGAATAGTTATCCCCCGTGCACCTGTGAAGGTGACTCGGCGCAGATGGGACTAGATTCGACGGGTGCCGACCGCCGAGCCCTCCCGTCGCCGCGCCGCGGAGGCCCTGCAGCGATCGACCGGCGCTCTGAGCACCGCAGCGATGGCCCGCATGTCCAGCGACCTGGAGTGGTTCGAGAGGCTGAGCGCGCAGGACCGGTCGTGGGTGGGGCTCATCGTGCAGGCGGGCATCAAGGGCTTCGTCGACTGGTACGGCCAGGACGGTCCCGACGGTGAGTGGGACCCCGTCCGCGCGAGCCACGCGCCTCCGTTGGCGTCAGCGGTCTTCGGTGCCGCTCCGCGCGAGCTCACAGGAGTGATCAACCTCAGGCAGACCGTCGACCTGGTCCGGCTGAGCATCACCGTCGTGGAGGCCAACATCGACGCCGTCCTCGACCCGGCCGATGCCTTCGACGTGCACCAGTCGATCCTGCGCTACGGCCGTGAAGTCGCCTTCGCTACCGCCGAGGTCTACGCGCGTGCCGCCGAGGTCCGAGGCGCATGGGACGCCCGGCTCGAAGCACTGGTCGTCGATGCAGTCCTGCGGTCGGAGGCCGACGAGACGATGCTGTCCCGCGCCAGCGCCTTGGGGTGGGGTGCCCGGGGGGACGTTGCCGTCGTGCTGGGTTCGATCCCGGCCCACCGGACCGAGACCGACATCTTCGACGGGGTCCGGCGCGTCTCTCGAGCGGCGGGGGTGGATGCCCTCTGTGCCGCTCAGGGGGAACGGCTCGTCGTCGTGCTGGGCGGGGTTGACGATCCCTACAAGGCTGCGGAGCGCATCGTGGACCACTTCGGTCCGGGACCGGTCGTCGTCGGGCCACTCACCGAGGACCTCAGCCACGCCCACGCATCCGCCCGGGCTGCCATGTCGGCCCACCGATCCGCCGGTGGGTGGCCGGAGGCTCCTCGACCCGTCCGGAGCGAGGAGCTCCTGCCCGAACGAGCCCTCGCCGGTGACGGGCACGCGCGGCGTCACCTCGTCGACCACGTCTATTTGCCACTGCTGGGCGCGCGCGGGACGCTGATCGAGACGTTGTCGGCGTACCTCCAGCACGGCTCCTCACTCGAGGGCACGGCGCGTCACCTCTTCGTCCACCCCAACACCGTGCGCTATCGCCTCAACCAGGTGACCACCGTGACGGGCCTGGCACCCACGGCATCGCGAGACGCCTTCACACTGCAGATCTCGCTGGTCCTCGGCCGGCAGTCCGGGCGGGGAACCACTGACCCTCCTTTGTAGGAGACCTACAAAGATGTTCCGCGGGGTTCGTGCGCGTCGGAGGCGCGGCCCGGTCGCGTGACACGGCACGCTGGTGACGTGCTCGTCATCGTCGCTCCCGGCCAAGGGGCCCAGTCCCCCGGCTTCCTCACCCCCTGGCTTGAGGATCCGGTCTTCGCAGCGCGCTTCGACTGGCTCGCCACCGTCGCGGGCATCGATCTCGCTCACTACGGGACAAAGGCTGACGCCGAGGCCATCCGGGACACGCGGATCGCCCAGCCCCTGCTGGTCGCAACCGGACTCGTCGCGGCGCTCGACCTGTTCCCCCGGCCGGCCGATGCGTTCGCGCGGATCGGCGCCGTGGCGGGCCACAGTGTCGGGGAGCTGGCCGCTGCCGCCGGCGCACGGGTCATCTCCGCGGAACAGGCCATGGTGCTGGTGCGCGAGCGCGGGAATGCCATGGCCGACGCCGCCGCTCGGACGCCTACCGGGATGACCGCCGTCCTGGGCGGTGACCGCGAGGAGGTCCTGGCCACGCTGGAGAAGCACGGGCTCACGGCCGCCAACGACAACGGCCCCGGTCAGATCGTGGCGGCCGGCACCATGGAGCAGCTCGCGGCCTTCGCCGACGCACCGCCGGCCAGGGCTCGCCTGATCCCCTTGTCAGTCGCCGGCGCGTTCCACACCACGCACATGGAGCCGGCCGTGGGTCACCTGGACGCCTTGGCGCGCTCGGTCTCCACCCACGACTCCCGCACTCCTCTCATCTCCAACCGCGACGGCCAGGTGATCCATGACGGCCGTGACGTCCTGGCCCGCCTCGTGGGCCAGACAGCGAGTCCCGTGCGCTGGGACCTCTGCATGAAGACCATGCTCGACCTCGGTGTCACCGGCATCCTGGAGATGCCACCGGCCGGCACCTTGACCGGCATCGCCAAGCGCGCCATGAAGGGTGTCGAGACGTTCGACCTCAAGACGCCCGACCAGCTCGATGACGCCCGCGCCTTCGCGGACAAGCACGGCGAGGCTTCGATGATCGAGAGCAGCCCCAAGGACGGCGACCCGGTCGCCCCCGGTCAGCCGCTCATCCGTCTGCACCCCGAAGGCGTGTCCTGATGACCGGCTCGATCGCCAGCATCACAGGCGCGCCGCATGCTCGGGTGCTCGGCGTCGGTGCCTACCGACCCGAACGCATCGTGCCCAACGCAGACGTCGTCGAGGCCATCGACTCCAGCGACGAGTGGATCCAGCAGCGTTCAGGCATCAAGTCGCGGCGCTGGGCGGGCCCCGAGGAGTCCGTGCAGATGATGTCCGTCGCCGCTTCCCGCCTCGCGCTCGAGCGGGCCGGACTGACCGGCGCCGACATCGACTGCGTGGTCGTCGCGACCGTCAGCCACCTGCTCCAGACGCCGGCTGTGGCCACCGCCATCGCACACGAGCTGGGCACCAAGGCCGCGGCCTTCGACATCTCGGCGGCCTGCTCGGGTTTCTGCCACGGCATCTCGCTGGCGTCCGACTTCGTCCGCGCCGGCAGCGCTCGCCACGTGCTCGTCATCGGCGTCGAGCGCATGACGGACATCCTCGACCTCAGCGACCGCGGCACCGCCTTCATCTTCGGCGACGGCGCCGGCGCGGCTGTCGTCGGCCCGAGCGACACCCCGGGCATCGGCCCGGTCGTGTGGGGCTCCGACGGCGAGCAGTTCGACCTGATCCGTCAGCGCGAGGACTGGCGCGACGTGGTGGGCACCGCAGACTCACCCGGCAGCGGCGTCATGCCCCACCTCGTGATGGAGGGCAACCCCGTCTTCCGCTGGGCGTCCTTCGCCATGGCCAAGATCGGCACGCAGGCGCTCGACAAGGCAGGCATCACCCTCGACGACATCGACGTCTTCGTCCCGCACCAGGCAAACATGCGGATCATCGACGCCATGGCCCGCTCGATGAAACTGCCGGCGCACGTCCGAATCGCCCGTGACGTCGCCGAGCAGGGCAACACCTCAGCCGCGTCGGTCCCGCTCGCGCTGGAGAGGATGATGACCGAAGGTGATGCACGCTCCGGCGACACGGCCCTGCTCATCGCCTTCGGCGCCGGGCTCTCGTACGCCGCGCAAGTCATCACCGTTCCCTGAATTTCCAGCCCCTGATTTCCGCCCAACAGTTCCACCAGTGAAAGGAAGGCCCATGGCCACCACCGAAGAGATCCGCTCCGACCTCGCCGAGATCGTCAACGAGGTCGCCGGCATCGACGCCGACGACGTGCAGCTCGACAAGTCCTTCGTGGACGACCTCGACGTCGACTCGCTCTCCATGGTCGAGGTCGTCGTGGCCGCCGAGGAGAAGTTCGGCGTGACCATCCCCGACGACGAGGTCAAGAACCTCAAGACCGTCGGCGACGC
>NZ_JAOPXV010000137.1 GCF_025964975.1 Nocardioides sp. | reverse complement strand
TCTCGAGCAGGGACACGTCGAACGTGCCGCCGCCGAGGTCGAAGACCAGGATCGTCTGGTCGTCGCCCTTGTCGAGGCCGTAGGCCAGGGCGGCCGCGGTGGGCTCGTTGACGATGCGGCTGACGTTCAGGCCCGCGATCTCGCCGGCCTCCTTGGTCGCCTGACGCTGGGCGTCGGAGAAGTACGCCGGCACCGTGATCACCGCGTCGGTGACGGTCTCACCGAGGTAGGCCTCCGCGTCGCGCTTGAGCTTCTGCAGGATGAAGGCGCTGATCTGCTGCGGGGTGAAGTCCTTGTCGTCGATCTTTTGCTTCCAGTCCGTGCCCATGTGGCGCTTGACGGAGCGGATGGTGCGATCGACGTTGGTGACGGCCTGCCGCTTGGCGACCTCACCGACGAGGACCTCGCCGGACTTGGCGAACGCGACCACCGAGGGGGTCGTGCGCGCGCCTTCTGCGTTGGCGATGACGGTGGGCTCGCCACCTTCGAGGACGGCGACGACGGAGTTCGTCGTGCCGAGGTCAATGCCGACTGCTCGAGCCATGGTGTTTCCTCCTGGAAAGCAGCGCCGTTCAGCACGACGCCTGTTTTGCTGCCCGACCATGACGTCGGTGCGTCATGTCGGGAGGTCTGGGTGCCGCCATTCTGCCGCGACTGCGGCGAGTCTGACAAACAACTTGAGTCGTTGCAACTCAAGTCTGCTCATGAGGCCCAACGCAGGTCTTGTCCCCAGTGTTCCCCAAGCTGGGGGAAATTCGGCAATTTCACCACGCACCCCGGCTCGGTGCCCGAGGATTCGGCCTGTGTTGCGATCGGTGAGCCTTCGCCCTACGGGGAGAGCAGGAGTCGCGGCGCTGCTCATCGCCGTACTGCTGGCGACGGTGCTCACGGTTCGGGCTCGTGGCACCGAGGTCTCCTGGTGCGCGCGCCACGCGACTGACGCTGCGGCACGCTCGCAGATCGTGACGGGCACGGAGCCGACCGGGCCCTCGGCGGCGGTCATCGGCGACTCCTGGTCGGTCGGTCTCGGCCTCGACGACCTGGGCGGCTCCTGGCCCAGCGAGCTGCCGGGCCGGGTCCGGGTCGCCGGGTTCTCCGGGTCCGGCTTCAGCCACGGCGCCAGCCATTGTGGCAACCGCTCTTTCGCCACCCGCGCCGCCTCGGCGCGAGGCGCCGACCTGGTCGTCGTACAAGGCGGGCTCAACGACCACGACCAGTCGGATGCCGACATCCGCGACGGTTTCCGCACACTGCTCACCTCGCTGCCGGACAAGGGGGTGGTCGTCGTCGGACCGGTGGCGGCACCCGCACGGGCCGCGTCCGCAAGGCGCGTCGACGCCACGCTGGCCGACCTGTGCGAGGAGTACGGCGTCGCGTACATCGACGCCAGCGCGTGGTCGCTCTCCTACCTGCCCGACCGGCTGCACCTGACCCAGAGCGGACACGTGGCCTTCGGCCAGCGCGTCGCCGACGAGCTCGTCGCACGGGGACTGCTGGGCTGAGGTGCCGGCGTCACGCAAAGCGGTCAACGCGATCGGCTCCGCGGTGGAGCCCCCTAGGCTGGCGCCATGACCTGCCACACGGTCGCCTTCCGCCTCGTCCACCCGTCCGGCTCGACCGAGGAGAGAGACTTCCTCACCGCGGGCCGCGAGCTGGCGACCATTCCCGGCGTCGAGCGCTTCGAACAGCTCGTCCAGACGAGCACCAAGAACAACTTCGCGTTCGGTTTCTCCATGGAGTTTGCCGACGCCGCTGCCAACGAGGCCTACAACCAGCACCCCGTCCACACCGCCTTCGCGCAGAAGCGCTGGGTGTCCGAGGTCGCCGACTTCCTCGAGCTCGACTACGAGCCACTCGCCTGATCCGGCGACCGCTGCGGCCGGGATCCCTGCGCCGACCCCTGACTGTGTTGATCAACGGCGCGGGCGGGGGCGGCTCAGGTGTGCTGCGGGAACCCGAGGTTGAGGCCGCCGTGGCTCGGGTCGAGCCAGCGTTGGGTCACGGCCTTCTCGCGGGTGAAGAAGTCGACCCCGTGCGGACCGTAGGCCTTGGCGTCACCGAAGAGCGAGGCCTTCCAGCCCCCGAAGGAGTGGTAGGCGACCGGCACCGGGATCGGCACGTTGATGCCCACCATCCCGGCCTCGACCTCGCGCTGGAAGCGGCGAGCTGCCCCACCGTCGTTGGTGAAGATGGCGCTGCCGTTGCCGTAGGGCCCGGAGTTGATCAGCTCGATCCCCTCGGGGTAGCCCGAGACGCGCACCACCGAGAGCACCGGGCCGAAGATCTCGTCGGTGTAGACGGTCGACGTCGTCGGCACCTTGTCGAGCAGCGTCGGGCCCATCCAGAAGCCGTCGGGCTCGCCGTCGACCTCGTCGCCACGACCGTCGACCACCACGGTCGCACCGTCGGCGGCGGCCACGTCGACGTACGACGCGACCTTGTCGCGGTGGTCGCGGGTGATCAGCGGGCCCATGTCGCACCCGCGTCGGCCGTCACCGATCTTGAGGGTGGACATCCGCTCGCGGATCTTCTCGATCAGCGGATCGGCGACGGAGTCGACGGCGAGCACGACACTGACGGCCATGCAGCGCTCACCGGCGGAGCCGAAGCCGGCGTTGACCGCCGAGTCGGCGACCAGGTCGAGGTCGGCGTCGGGCAGCACGAGCATGTGGTTCTTCGCCCCGCCGAGGGCCTGGACCCGTTTGCCGTGGGCGGTGCCGGTCTCGTAGACGTATTGCGCGATCGGCGTCGAGCCGACGAAGGAGATCGAGGCGATGTCGGGGTGCGTGAGGATCGCGTCGACGGCCTCCTTGTCGCCGTGCACGACGTTGAAGACACCCGGCGGAAGGCCGGCCTCGGTCATCAGCTCGGCCATCCAGTTCGCCGCCGACGGGTCCTTCTCGCTGGGCTTGAGGATCACGCAGTTGCCGGTCGCGATCGCGATCGGGAAGAACCACATCGGCACCATGGCGGGGAAGTTGAAGGGGCTGATCACGCCCACCACCCCGAGCGGCTGCTTCACGGAGAAGACGTCGACGTCGGTCGAGACGTTCTCCGAGACCGAACCCTTGAGCAGGTGTGGCAGGGCGCACGCGAACTCCACTACCTCGAGACCGCGGGCGATCTCGCCCGCCGCGTCCGAGAGGACCTTGCCGTGCTCGGAGGTGAGGATCTCCGCGAGCTCGCCCTGGCGGGCCGCGAGCAGCTCGCGGAAGGAGAACATCACCGCCTGGCGCTTGGCGACGGAGACCTGGCCCCAGGAGGAGAAAGCCTTCTTGGCGACGGCCACGGCGGCCTCGACGTCCGCAGCGGAGGCGAGCCGGACGTGTCGCTGGACGACCCCACGGGCCGGGTCGAACACGTCGCCCAGGCGCTCGGAGCTGCCGGAGGTGAGGCCGCCGTCGACGTAGTGGTCGAGGACAGGCAGGTTGTCGGTGTCGGTGGGGGGATTCATGAGAGCTCCTTGGTGAGCAGGGTGAGTACGTCGTCGTAGATGACCAACGCCGTGTTGGCCTCGTCGTCGGTGACCACGCACGGGGGCACCACGTGGATGCGGTTCTCGACCACGAAGGGCAGCAGGCCCCGCTCCAGCATGGCTGCCTTCGCGCGGCCGATCACGGCGGGGGCGACCGGTTCGCGGGTGTCGGGGTCGGCGACGAGCTCGAGCGCCCAGAAGACGCCTTCGCCGCGCGCCTCCCCGACGATCGCGTGCTTGTCCGCGAGCTCCCCCAGCCCCGGACCGAGCACGTCGCGACCGACGCGCGCGGCGTTGTCCACGATGCCTTCGTCCTCCATGGCGTCGATCGAGGCGATGATCGAGGCCATCGCCAGGGGGTGCCCGCTGTAGGTGAGTCCGCCCGGGAACACGACGTCGTCGAAGTGCGCAGCGATCGGGTCGCTGATGACCACTCCTCCGGCCGGGACGTAGCCGGAGTTGGAGCCCTTGGCGAAGGTGATCAGGTCGGGCACGACGTCGTAGGCATCAAGGGCGAACCAGTGACCGGTCCGTCCGAAGCCGGCCATCACCTCGTCGAGGATCAGCATGATGCCGTGCTTGTCGGCGATGGCGCGTACGCCCTCGAGGTAGCCCGGAGGCGGCATCAGCACGCCGGCGGTGCCGGGCACGGTCTCCAGCAGGATGGCCGCGACCGAGGCCGGGCCCTCGGCCTCGATGACTCGGGAGAGGTGGCGCAGCGCCCGCTCGCTCTCCTCCTCGGGGGACGTGGCCCAGAACTCCGAGCGGTAGAGGAACGGGCCGAACACGTGGACGTGCCCGCGGGCGTATTCGTTGGGCACCCGCCGCCAGTCGCCGGTCGCCACCACCGCCGAGCCGGTGTTGCCGTGGTAGCTGCGATAGGTCGAGACGACCTTGTCGCGTCCGGTGAACTGCCGGGCCATCCGGATCGCGTTCTCGTTCGCATCAGCGCCACCGTTGGTGAAGAAGACCTTGGACAGGCCCTCCGGTGCCCGGCCCACGATGCGCTTGGCGGCCTCCCCGCGAGCGAGGTTGGCTGTCGCGGGCGCCACCGTCGTCAGGAGGCCGGCCTGCTCCTGGATCGCAGCGACGATCTTCGGGTGCTGGTGCCCGATGTTGACATTGACGAGCTGGCTCGAGAAGTCGAGCCACTCACGTCCGGCGTGGTCCCAGACCCGGCAGCCGAGGCCCCCGGCCACCACCATCGGGGCCAGCGCCCCTTGGGCGGACCACGAGTGGAAGACGTGGGCTCGGTCGAGCTCGACGACGTGTCGGTCGAGGTCGCTGGTGCCTGCTGCCTGCGTGCTGGCCTGTGTCATTGCTGGTGTTCTCCTTGCGCCATACGTGCTGGGGAACCGGGCGTGCCGACGGACGGGTGGGTGGACCGCCCGTCGGCTCGCCCGGGCTGGTGGGGTCGGTCAGTTGCCGCCCTCGTTGAGGGTGACCTCGATCGGCGTGTAGTCCTCGCCGTCGACGTCGACGCCTTCGTCACGAAGCTCGTCGAGCGCCTGCTCGACGTATTCGTTGGTGTAGGCGGTCTCCGGGGGCTCCTCGCTGATGATCGTCGCGCCGGTCTCGTTCTCGGTGTTCATGGCGATCTCGACCGTCTGGTCCCAGGCGGCCTCGTCGATCATTCCGACCCCGTTGGTCGAGGGCCAGATCAGCTTGTTGATCTCGTTGGTCATCCACAGCTGGTGGCTGGTTCCCAGCTGGGAACCGGCGGCGGTGACCGCAGCGGCGCCGGCCTCGGGGTCGTCGCGGACGAAGGCCCAACCCTTGATGGAGGCCTTGATGAAGGCGACCGTCTGCTCGGCGTACTCGTCGTCCTCGAGCTGCTCGGTGGAGGCCCAGATCGCGTCCTGGAGCATGGCGGTGCCGACGTCGTTCCAATCGATGACGTTGAGGTCCTCGGGCTGGTAGAGCTCGCCCGTGTCCGGGTTGACGCTCTCCAGGACCTGCGCGTATTCGTTGTAGGTCATCGCCTGTGCGGCGTCGATGTCGCCGGCCAGGAAGGCGTTCATGTCGAAGGCCTGCTGGACGAGGTTGATGTCCTCGACGTCGACGCCCTCCTGCTGCATCCCGGCGAAGAGCTCCCACTCGTTGCCGAAACCCCAGCTGCCGACGTTCTTGCCCGCCAGGTCCTCGGGCGACTCGATGCCCTTGTCCTTGAAGGAGATCTGCGTGGTCGCGCTGCGCTCGAAGATCTGGGCGACGTCGGCGATCCCGGCACCCTGCTCGATCGAGCCCAGGACCTTCGGCACCCACGAGATCGCGTAGTCGACGTCGCCGGCCGCCAACACGTCCTGCGGGACGATGTCCGGCCCGCCTTCGGCGATGGTGACGTCGAGTCCCTCGTCCTCGTAGAAGCCCTGCTCGACGGCGGCGTAGTAGCCGGCAAACTGCGCCTGCGCCACCCACTGCAGCTGGAGGGTGACCGGCGTGAGCTCGTCGCCCGAGCCCTCGGAGCCGCTGCCCGAGGAGTCGCTGTCCCCGTCGCCGCCGCAGGCACTGACACTCAGCGCCAGCGACAGGGCGACTGCGCCGACCTTGAGCACGGACAGCGTCCGGGCACGTGGTGTGACTCTCATGTCTTCTCCTCGGGGTGGGTGGTGATGGGACAGGTCAGGTCGGGTGGATGGATCAGGTGCGGGGTGCGTGCCGGGCGAACCACAGCTCGACGAGCAGGGTGACGACGTAGAACGCCAGCCCCAGGACGATGGAGCCGGTGACGTAGGCCCAGGCCAGCGGATAGTTGCTGCTCGAGGCCGCCGAGGTGATCGCCTTTCCCAGGCCGCCGACCGGGCCGCCGAAGTACTCCGCGATCAGCGCGGAGATCACGGCGAGCGACGAGGCGATCCGCAGGCCGGTGAAGACGTAGGGCGTCGCGGTCGGCAGCGTCACGGTGCGGACGACCTGGGTCGGGGTCGCGGCGTACGCCCACATCAGCTCGCGGTGCACGGCGGAGACCTGACGCAGCCCGCGCAGGGTGTTGAGGTAGACGGGGATGGAGACTGCTAGCGCGGCCACGACGATGCGCCCGGTGTCGACGGCGGCTCCGAACATCGTGTAGAGCACGGGCGCCAACGCCACGATGGGCACGACCGACAGTGCCGCCACGATGGGCACCGCCATCTGGTCGACCACCTTGACCATGCTCGACACCACGGCGCCCAGGACGCCGACGAGGCCGCCGAGGAGCATCCCGAGGAGCGCGTTGCGACCGGTGACGACCATGCCGTCGACGATGTTCGAGCGCGCGGCGACCAGCTGGTCCCAGATGGCCGACGGCGCCGGCACGATGTAGGGATCGATCCCGAGCCCGTCGACCGCCAGCTGCCAGCCGCCGAGGAAGGCGGCTCCGACTGCCAGCGGGGCGAGGACGGCACTGAGCCGCAGGTCGCTGAGCCGCAGGCCGTTCAGCAGCGGTGGGCGCGGCTGTGGCTGCGTGGCGTCCTGGGCCGACACCTCCGTCGAGATCGCTGCGCTCATCTGTTCTCCACCGCCCGCGCCCCGACGACCGGCGCGCCGTGGAGGTGCTCGCGCACCGTCGCCACCGTGTGGAAGAACTCGGCCGCGTCGCGCACCTCGTCGGTGCGCTCGTGCGAGGTGCCCATCCCGCCGCCTGCCGGGACGATCTCGACGATGCGGCCGGGTCGCGGCGACATGACCACGACCCGGTCGGAGAGGAAGACCGCCTCCGGGATCGAGTGCGTGACGAAGAGGACGGCGGCGCTGGTCTCGCGGCAGATGCGCACCAGCTCGTTCTGCATCCGCTCGCGGGTGATCTCGTCCAGGGCACCGAAGGGCTCGTCCATGAGGAGGAGCCGCGGCCTCTCGGCCAGTGCTCGCGCGATCGCGACCCGCTGCTGCATGCCGCCGGAGAGCTGGTCGGGGTGGTGACGCCCGAAGTCCTGCAGCCCGACGAGCTCCAGCAACTCGCACGACCGCGCGCGGCGCTCACTGGCGCCGACGCCGTGGAGCTTGAGGGGGAGCTCGATGTTGGAGGCCACCGTGCGCCACGGCAGCAGCCCGGCCTGCTGGAAGGCGATGCCGTAGTCCTGGTCGCGGCGGGCCTGCCGCGCGGACTTCCCGAAGACCGTGACCGAGCCCGAGGTCGGCGTGTCGAGGTCGGCCACGAGACGCAGCAGGGTGCTCTTGCCGCATCCGCTGGGACCGATGAGCGAGACGAACTCCCCGGGCGCGACCGAGACGGTCACGTCCTGGAGGGCGACCACCTCGTCGCGACGCCGCCGGAAGACGCGGTCGACACCGACCACGTCGATGGCCTGCGCCTGGGCGGACGTGTCCCGGCTCGTCGTCCCTGGGGTCGTCTCGCCCGTCGTCTGCTTGCTGGACGTCATCGGATGGTCTCCGTCAGGTGGAAGGGACGCAGGGCGAGAGTCAGCAGGCCGACGGCACCCGCGGCCACCAGACCGACGGCCACCGCTCCGAAGATCGGTGCCCACGCCTTGGCCGGGTCACCACCGGCGGACTGGGCGTATTCGACGACCATCCGGCCGATGCCGCCGCGCAGTCCGATCGAGACCTCCGCCACCACCGAACCGATCACTGCACTCGCCGCTGCCAGCCGGAGCGCCGGCAGGAGGAACGGGACGCTGGCGGGCAGCCGCAGGGTGATCAGCGTGCGCCACCAGCCGACGCCGTAGGTGTGCATCAGCTCGACGTGCGTGCGGGCCGGCGACTTGAGCCCTCGCAGCCCGCCCACCGCCACCGGGAAGAACGCGAGGTAGGCGGCGATCAGAGCCACCGAGTGCTCGTTCTCCCAGGTGAAGGACCCGAACTCGATCTGGGCCCCCCAGCGGCGTACGAGCGGAGCGATCGCGATCAGGGGGACCGTCTGGCTCAGCACGATCCACGGCAGCATCCCTGCCTCGGCGATCTTGAAGCGCGTCATCAACAGCGCGAGCGCGATCCCGACCACCACGCCGACCAGCCATCCCCGGGCCGCGATCGACAGGGTGAAGGCGCTCGCGTCCAGCACGGCCTCCAGGGCTGTCGGTGCTCCACGCAGGCCCGTCGCCGGCTCGAAGAGTCGCCGCACCATCTCCCAGGTGTGCGGCATCGCGAGGTCGGTCGCGCGGGGCAGGATCAGCGTGCGCTCGCCCACCAGCACCCCCTGCTCGGGACCGAAGGCCTTGTAGAGGTCCCACAGCGCGGCGACCAGCAGGACGCCGAGCGCGCCGAGCAGGCCGGCGCGGAGACGTCCCAGCACGCGGGTCACGCCTTCGCGACCACGTGGTCTCGCAGCTCGGGCATGATCGTCTCCCCGTAGACCCGCATCGTCTCCTCCTTGTTGTCGTGCTGGAGGTAGCCCGCGAACTGGTGGACGCCGATCTCCTTGAGCGCCTTGAGCTTCTCGATGTGCTCCTCGGGGGTGCCCAGGATGCAGAACCGCTCGACGATCTCGTCGGGCACGAACTCGGCGTGCGTGTTGCCGGCACGGCCGTGCTCGTTGTAGTCGTAGCCCTCGCGACCCTTGATGTAGTCGGTGAGTGCCTGCGGGATCTGATTGGCGTTGCCGTCGTCTGCCGACCCGTATTTCGCCACGATGTCGGCGACGTGGTTGCCCACCATCCCGCCGAACCAGCGGCACTGCTCGAGCATGTGCGCCCGGGACTCGGGAGTGTCGTCCCCGACGTACATCGGCGCCGCCACGCAGAAGGTGATCGCGTCGGGATCGCGGCCCGCCTTCTCGGCGGCATCCCGGACGGCGCCGATCATCCACGTCGCGATGTCGATGTCGGCGAGCTGCAGGATGAAGCCGTCACCCGCCTCGCCGGCCGCCTTGAGGGCGAGCGGGCCGTATGCCGCGATCCACACCTCCAGCTCGGAGCTCCGGGCCCACGGGAACTGCAGGGTCGTGCCGTTGTGCTCGACCGCACGGCAGTTGGCGAGCTCGCGGATGACGTGGGTCGCCTCGCGGACCTCCTTGAGTGTGGTCGGCTTGCCGTTGAGCACGCGCACCGCGGAGTCGCCGCGCCCGATGCCGCACACCGTGCGGTTGCCGTACATCTCGTTGAGCGTTGCGAAGACGGACGCGGTCACGGTCCAGTCGCGGGTGGCCGGGTTGGTGACCATCGGGCCCACCATGATGCGGTTGGTCGCGCCGAGGATCGCCGAGTAGATGACGTAGGGCTCCTGCCACAGCAGGTGGGAGTCGAAGGTCCAGACGTAGTCGAAGCCGTGCTCCTCGGCCTGCTTGGCCAGACCAACGGTCCGCCACGCGGGCGGGTTGGTCTGCAGGACGACGCCAAAGTCCATCTGGAGCTCCTTCGTGGGACAGGGTTGGGCTGGAACGGGCCTGGGTGCGTTTCAGGTGAGGTACTGCGTGAGGCCGCGCTTGAGGAAGCGGCCGTGGCCCGCGCGACCGTGGAACTCTTCGTCAGCGACCAGGACCGAACCACGCGAGATGACGACGTCGACGTGTCCGTCGATCTCGTAGCCCTCCCAGGCGGAGTGGTCCATGTTCATGTGGTGGGAGCGACCCGAAGGGGAGCCATCAGGCAGAGTCGGATAGCCGATGCTGGTGTGGCCGGCGGGGTCGTAGACGACGATGTCGGCGTCCGCGCCCGGAGCGATGACCCCCTTGGTGCCGTACAGGCCGAACATCCGGGCGGGCGTCGTCGAGGTCAGCTCGACCCAGCGCTCGAGGGTGAGCTCGCCGGTGACCACGCCCTGGTAAAGGAGGTCCATCCGGTGCTCGATCGAGCCGATGCCGTTGGGGATGGCCCGGAAGTCGCCCTTGCCGAGCTCCTTCTGGCCCTTCATGCAGAAGGGGCAGTGGTCGGTCGAGACCATCTGCAGGTCGTTGGTGCGCAGGCCCTGCCACATGGCGTCCTGGTGGCCCTCCTCGCGCGAGCGCAGCGGCGTCGAGCAGACCCACTTGGCGCCCTCGAAGCCGTCCTCGCCACCGGCGCCGAGCTGCTCCTCCAGCGAGAGGTAGAGGTATTGGGGGCAGGTCTCGCCGAAGACGTTCTTGCCACGGTCGCGCGCCGCCGCCAGCTGCGCGACCGCCTGCTTGGCGCTCACGTGGACGACGTAGAGGGGGGCGTCGGTCAGGTCGGCCAGCATGATCGCTCGGTGCGTCGCCTCTTCCTCCATCTGCCAGGCGCGAGCGATGCCATGAAAATAGGGAGCAGTACGGCCCGATTCATAGAGCTGTTCGGCAAGGACGTCGATCGCCGGGCCGTTCTCGGCATGCATCATCGTCATCAGCCCCAGCTCGGCGGCCTTCTGCATCGCCTTGAGGATCTGCGCGTCGTCGGAGTAGAAGACCCCTGGATAGGCCATGAACAGCTTGTAGCTGGAGATTCCCTCGTCGACGAGCGTCTCCATCGCCTTCAGTGACTGCTCGTCGACTCCTCCGATGATCTGGTGGAAGCCGTAGTCCACCGCGCAGTTGCCGCCGGCCTTGTCGTGCCAGGCCGCCAGGCCGGTCTCCACGGCTTCGCCGTACTTCTGCACCGCGAAGTCGATGATCGACGTGGTGCCGCCCCAGGCGGCTGCGATGGTGCCGGACTCGAAGGTGTCGCTGGCGTTGGTGCCGCCGAAGGGCAGCTCCATGTGGGTGTGCGCGTCGATGCCGCCGGGGATGACGTACTTCCCGGTTGCGTCGATCACCGTGTCGACGCCCGCGGCGAGGTCGTGCCCCAGCAGCGTCGAGCCGGGTTGAAGTACGGCGACGATGCGCTCGCCGTCGACGAGGACATCGGCGGCGGTGCGGCCGGTGGCGCTGACCACCGTGCCGCCCTTGATCAGCAAGGTGCTCATGGGCGACCCTCCTAGGCGCGGGCGGTGGCGGTGTAGGAGTCGGGGCGACGGTCGCGGTAGAACTGCCAGTCGTCGCGCATCTGCTGGACCATGTCGAGGTCGATGTCGCGGACCATGACCTCTTCCTTGTCCGATGCGGCGCGCTCCCCGACGAAGTTGCCACGCGGGTCGATGATCTGGCTCGTGCCGTAGAAGTCGACTGCTTCGTCGCCGTACTCAATGTCCTCGAGGCCGACCCGGTTGGGCTGCAGCACGAAGTAGCCGTTGGCCACGGCCGCACACGGCCCCTCGACGTCCCAGAGTCGGTTGGAGAGGCCGGGCTTGGTGGCGTTGGGGTTGAAGACCATCTGCGCGCCGGCGAGGCCGAGCTCGCGCCAGCCCTCGGGGAAGTGGCGGTCGTAGCAGATGTAGACCCCGACCTTGCCCACCGCCGTGTCGAAGACGGGGTAGCCGAGGTTGCCCGGGCGGAAGTAGAACTTCTCGAAGAACTTCTCCAGCTGCGGGATGTGGTTCTTGCGGTACTTGCCGAGGATCGTGCCGTCGGCGTCGACGACGACGGCGGTGTTGTAGTAGACGCCGGTCTGCTCCTCCTCGTAGATCGGGAGGATCATCACCATCTCCAGCTCCTTGGCCAGGGCCGCGAAGCGCTGCACGATCGGACCGTCGGCCGGCTCCGCGTAGCGGTAGTACTTCTGGTCCTGCGTGATGCCGAAGTAGGGGCCGTAGAACAGCTCCTGGAAACAGATGATCTGGGCGCCCTCCTGCTTGGCGTCCCGGGCGAACTGCTCGTGCTTGTCCAGCATCGAGTCCTTGTCCCCGGTCCAGGTGGTCTGGGTGATCGATGCCCTCACGGTCGTCATCAGGCTGTCCTCCGGGATTGTCGCTACGCTGCCGCCTGGAACGTTATCCTTCTGATTGAACATTTCCCATGGTTTTCCCGGCTCAATTTTTTCGGACAGATCTCGGGCCCGAGCCCCCGGCCCGTCAGCCCTTGCTCCCACGTCCTCGACCTGCACGAACGGAAGATCCCGTGAGCCGCTCACCCGACCTCGCCGCACTGACCGACCGGTCTCCGCACGGCATAGCGGGTGCGTTCGGCCGCGCGATCCGGTCCGGCGAGCTCGCCCCGGGCGAGCGGTTGCCGACGGTGCGCGAGGTGGCCGTGGAGCTCGGGGTCAGCCCGGCCACGGTCAGCGCCGCATGGCAGGCGCTGCGGCGTACGGGGGTGGTCGTCTCACGGGGACGCGCCGGCACCTTCGTGCAGGAGACCCCCCGCCCGTGGTTGAGCCCCCGGCAGCGCGGCCTGGTCGGCGCCAGCCTTGGCGGGTTGCGGATGGACCTCTCCCGCGGCACCCCGGATCCCGAGCTGCTGCCCTCGCTCGGCCCCGCCTTCGGCCGGGTCTCCGCCCGCGCCGGGACCGGGGTCTACCAGGACGAGCCCGTGCTGCCCCAGCTGCGTTCGGTCCTCGAGGCGACGTGGCCCTATGACGCCGAGGTGATCACGGTGGTCGACGGGGCCACGGACGGGGTCGCGCGCGTGCTGGAGCAGTGCGTCCGGCTCGGCGACCGCGTTGCGCTCGAGTCCCCGGGCTACCCCCCGTTCCTGGACCTCGTGGAGTCGCTGGGCGCCGAGATCGTGCCCATGGCGATGGACGCCGCCGGCGTGCGTCCGGAGTCCCTGCGCGCGGCCCTGGACGCCCGTCCGGTCGCGTTGGTGCTGCAGCCCAGGGCCCAGAACCCGACCGGCATCTCGATGTCCCCCGAGCGCGCCCAGGTCCTGGCCGATGTGCTGGCCCGGCGGCGGCACCAGTCGGTGCCGTTGATCGTCGAGGACGACCACTCGGGTGCCATCAGCACGAGCCCGGACGTCTCCCTGGGCACGTTCCTGCCCGAGCGCGTGGTGCACGTGCGCAGCTTCTCGAAGTCCCACGGTCCCGACCTCCGGATCGCGGCCCTCGGGGGGCCGGCCGAGGTCCTGGACCCGCTCGTGGCGCGGCGGATGCTGGGACCGGGGTGGACGTCTCGCATGGTGCAGACGATCCTGCACGACCTGCTGACCCAGGCCCGGTCGATGGACGAGGTCTCCGAGGCGCGCCGACAGTACTTCGGCCGCCAACGTGACCTCGTGGCGCGGCTTGCCGAGCAGGGGATGGAGCTGGGCACCCCGGACGGCATCAACCTCTGGCTTCCGGTGTACGACGAACGCGCGGCCCTGCTCCACCTGGCGGCCGCCGGCATCCGGGTCGCCGGCGGCACACCGTTCTTCCCCGGCGCGGAGAGCGCGCCCCACATCCGCATCACGTCCGGCCTCGTCGACCCCGAGCACGCGGCCGAGGTCGCCACGGCCGTGGCCGCGGCCGCTGTCGAGGACAGGCCATGACGGCTGGAACGCGAGGTCGCTGGTCATCTCGACCCCTCATCCCGCGAGCAACCGCTTCTCGGCCGACGGCCCTACGAATGTGCTCGGGGCAGGTCGGTCACCACGGGGGAGAACGCATGCACGCACTGCCAGCACGTTGCGGACACGTCAGCCGGTTCATCCAGGGTCACCCTGGTTGCTCTCCTGGCGGCGCGCTGCTCCACGTCGTCGGGACACCCGCGCCGACGCAGGCGCAACCGCCGACGGGGACGCCGGGCAAGGACCAGCTGCTCGCCTACGCCCGACTGACGATCTACGTCGACACCGCCGCGCCGCAGACGACGATCACCGCGGCACCGAGATACGCCACCGACCGCGACGTGATCCGCGTCGAGTTCTCGGCCAGCGAACCCAGCTCGACCTTCCAGTGCCGGTGGGACGAGGGAGCCTGGGCCGCCTGCGTGGGCAGCACCACCGTCTCGTTGATCCCCGGCAACCACATGATCTCGGTTCGCGCGAGTGACGCGTACGGCAACACCGACCCCACGCCGGCAACCGCCGTCGTCACCGTCACCGCCGTGGCTTCCCAACCTCCCCCGCCGCCGAGCGCGCCGGCCGAGCCCACGGTGGAGGCACACGCGGTGAAGAGAAAGTCGAAGCTGCGCATCCACGTCGGTCCCGGCTCCAGCGACGGTGACTACCGCGTGGTGATCCAGCGCAAGGTCGGCGCGAAGTGGCGCAAGGTCGATCGCGTTCGTACCCGCGGCGACCGCGATGTCGTGGTGGTGGATCTCCGCCGCGGCACGTACCGCGCCGTGCTGACGACGAGCTCCCAGGGACCCGCGATCCGCAGCAGCACGGTCCGCATCAAGCGCTGAACTCCTGGCCCCTTGCGCGCCCCGCGTTTGCGCAGGTTTACGCAATGCATATTCCTGCACGGCCATCTTCATAGACCGGCGCCTCTCCAGTTGCCATTTTGTGCAGTGCGCCCGTCACTCCGCGGGCGCCTTCCAGTGGCCGCAATCCGGCCACGACCGAGAGGAATCCCCGTGAAACGCTCAAAGACGAGCACTCCACAGCTGGCAGGTCTGGCCGTCCTGGCCCTGACCGCCGCAGCGTTGGCGGTGCCCATGACCTCGGTGACCCCGGCCTCTGCCCAGGACGAGCCGAGCTCGCTGGCGGCAGCCAACGACAAGGTCGCTCAGTGGATTGCCAAGCACGAGGGCAAGGTCAAGCTGGCCGAGCAGGACAAGCTGGTCCGTGCGGCGACCCTCCAGGGTGGCAACGGCACCGTGTCGGTGGCCTACGAGCGCCTGCACAAGGGCCTGCCCGTCGTCGGCGGTGACTTCGTCGTGGTGACCGGCGCCAGCGGCGCGGTCCTGAACACCGAGGTCGCCCAGACTGCGCCCGTCGACGTTGCCTCGACCACCCCGACGTTGACGCAGGACCGGGCCGTCGAGATCTCTCGCGGTCAGGTCGACTCGGTCGCCGGCGTCGAGCCCACCAGCCTGGTCATCTGGCAGGACGGCGCCACCAGCCGCCTCTCCTACGAGACCACCGTCTCGGGTGTCGACGGCGGCGAGGCCTCGCGCCAGTCGGTGTACGTCGACGCGCAGGACGGCGCCGTGCTCGGGACCAAGGAGCACGTGGTCCACGGCAGTGGAAGCGCGGCATACTCCGGCCCCAACCCCCTGACCTTCAACACCACTCTGTCGGGCAGCACCTACTCCATGCGCGACTCCGCGGCGCCGACGCTGACGTGCGCAGACTCGGCCAACAACGTCGTCTTCAGCGGACCCGACGACGCATGGGGCAACGGCAACGCGACCAACAAGGAGACGGGCTGCGTCGACGCCTTCTACGGCGCCCAGCAGATGCGCATGATGATGTCGTCGTGGCTGGGCCGCAACGGGATGAACGGCTCGGGCGGCTGGGTGCCGATCAAGGTCGGCCTCAACGACGTCAACGCCTACTACGACGGCACCCAGGTCCAGATCGGTCACAACCAGGCCAATCAGTGGATCGGTGAGCTCGACGTGATCGCCCACGAGTTCGGGCACGGAGTCGACGACAAGACGCCCGGCGGGATCTCGGGTGCCGGCACCCAGGAGTTCGTGGGCGACGTGTTCGGCGCCCTGACCGAGTTCTACGACAACCAGTCGGCCTCCTACGACGGCCCGGACTGGACCGTCGGCGAAGAGGTCAACCTGGTCGGCCAGGGTCCGATCCGCGACATGGCGAACCCCGCCGCCGCTGGCGACCCGGCTTGCTACACCAGCTCGATCCCCAACACCGAGGTGCACTCTGCCGCAGGGCCGGGAAACCACTTCTTCTACCTCCTGTCCATGGGCGGTACGTCGAAGTGCGACAGCACGAGCGTCAGCGGGATCGGCGTCCAGAACGCCGGCAAGATCATGTACAACGCGATGCTGATGAAGACGTCGTCGTCGTCCTACCTGAAGTACCGCACCTGGACGCTCCAGGCGGCGAAGAACCTGGACAGCACCTGCGCCCAGTTCAACGCGGTCAAGAACGCTTGGGACGCGGTCAACGTGCCGGCCCAGACCGGTGACCCGACCTGTGGCTCCACCCCTCCCCCGCCGCCGCCCCCCGGCGGCAACCTCCTGGCCAACCCGGGCTTCGAGTCCGGTGCGACCTCATGGGGCGGTACGACCGGCGTGATCACCACCAACACCGGTCGCCCCGCACGCACCGGCACCTGGAAGGCGTGGCTCGGCGGCAACGGCACGACGTCGACCGAGAACCTCACCCAGACGGTCACCATCCCGGCGACCGCCACAGCAGCCAACCTGTCCTACTGGATCCGCA
>NZ_JAOPXV010000122.1 GCF_025964975.1 Nocardioides sp. | reverse complement strand
GATCATCGAGACGGTCCAGCGGCTCGCTCCGAGCTTCGGTGGGATCAACCTCGAGGACATCTCGGCGCCGCGCTGCTTCGAGATCGAGGAACGCCTCAAGGCGAGCCTCGACATCCCGGTCTTCCACGACGACCAGCACGGTACGGCCGTGGTGGCCCTTGCTGCCCTGACCAATGCGCTCCGCCTCACCGGTCGTAGCCCCGAAACCACACGGGTGGTCATCTCCGGCGCCGGCGCCGCCGGGGTGGCGGTCGCCCGGATCCTGCTGGGTGCCGGGGTCCGCGACATCGCCGTCATCGATCGCCAGGGAGTGCTCAGCTCAACGCGTTCGGACCTCACGCCCGTCAAGGCTTCCCTGGCAGCCGACACGGCCGACACCTTCGGTCGCACCGGCTCGCTGGCCGACGCGATGACCGGCGCCGACGTCTACATCGGGGTCTCGGGCGGCACCGTCCCCGAAGAGGTCGTGGCGTCCATGGCGCCGGACGCGATCATCTTCGGCCTCGCCAACCCGACGCCCGAGGTGCACCCGGACGTGGCGCACAAGTACGCCCGCGTCGTCGCGACCGGGCGCTCGGACTTCCCCAACCAGATCAACAACGTCCTGGCGTTCCCCGGGATCTTCCGCGGCGCTTTCGACGTCCATGCCTCGGCGATCACCGAGAACATGAAGCTCGCCGCCGCAATCGCGCTCGCCGACCTCGTGGGCGACGACCTGGCGGAGGACCTGGTCATCCCGTCGCCCTTCGACCCTCGGGTCCCGGGGGCGGTGCGCGAGGCCGTGGCCGCAGCCGCGCGTCTCGACGGGGTCGCGCGCCGCTGAGGCGCCCCCTCCTCGCCTGTGCACGGCGACGGGCTGGAAAGTCAGCCAAGCACGAGCGAGACCAGCAGTGCGGTGAGGACACCACCCCGCCAAGAACGCGACGGAACGGGCTGGAGCCGCGCACCACCTCGTCCAGTGACCACACGAGGAGCGCTCCGAGACGGGTGCCGTCAACGGCCGTGGTGTGCGCGTCGGACAGGTCGAACTGCCCCAGCCCCAAGGCGGTCAACCAGACGCACAGCGCGGGGTCGGGCAGCTGCCACAGGGTCTGATTGATCTCCGAGTCGCGGAACCACCAGGCGGCGGAGGTCAGACGAGGTCCTTGGCGGTCTGTCCGAGCGCTTGAAGACATTCGGCGAACGTACGAGGTGGCACCCCGCGACGACACCAGCCCGCCCGCCCAACGGCAAGGTCACCTTTCACCGACGCGTGTAGGTCACCCCGGCGCGGTCCGACGTCCCGTGACGTCACTTCGATAGCGTGACCCGCATGTTCGCCGTGTACGCCGAAGCCTTCTCCTCCGACGATCCGCTGTCCGGCCTCGTGGTCGGCGAGCGGCCCGACCCCACGCCCCCCGACGGCTGGACGACGATCACCGTCAAGGCGGCCAGCCTCAACCACCACGACCTGTGGTCGCTCCGCGGGGTGGGTCTCAAGCAGGAGCGGCTGCCCATGATCCTTGGCTGCGACGCCGCCGGGCTCGACGAGGACGGCAACGAGGTCGTCGTCCACGCCGTGATCAGCGAGCCCGACTGGAGTGGCGACGAGACGCTCGACCCCAAGCGGTCGCTGCTCTCCGAGCGGCACCAGGGCACCTTCGCCGACAAGGTCGTCGTGCCCCGTGCCAACGTCGTCGCCAAGCCGCCCTCGATGAGCTTCGAGGAGGCCGCCTGCCTGCCGACGGCGTGGCTGACGGCCTACCGCATGCTGTTCACCCAGGGCGGGCTGAAGGCAGGGGACACCGTGCTCGTGCAGGGGGCCGGCGGAGGAGTCGCGACTGCCCTGATCACGCTGGCCCGCGCCGGCGGACTCAAGGTGCTGGCCACCAGCCGTGACGAGGCCAAGCGGTCGCGGGCCCTCGCGATCGGCGCCCATGAGGTCTTCGAGTCCGGCGCGCGCCTACCGGCGAAGGTGGACGCCGTGATGGAGACCGTCGGTCGCGCGACATGGTCGCACTCGGTGCGGTCACTGCGGCCGGGCGGCAAGATCGTCATCAGCGGCACGACGAGTGGGCCTGACCTCGACGACGCCGAGCTCACCCGGATCTTCTTCCTGCAGCTGCAGGTCATCGGCTCGACGATGGGTACGCGTGCCGAGCTGGCATCCCTCGTCACCATGCTCGACGCCACGGGCACCCGCCCGCTGATCGACCGCGTGCTGCCGATGATGCAGGCACCCGAGGGGTTCGCCGCGATGGCCGACGGCGACGTCTTCGGCAAGATCGTCCTGACCCGATGACGCACCCGACGACCCAGCCGGCGACCCGACCGATCGCCAGGCACGTGCTTACCGGCGCCACCTCCGGCATCGGCGCCGTGCTCGCCCGCACGCTGGCCCAGCGTGGAGACGGCCTGGTGCTGCTGGCACGAGGCGAGCCCAGCGCGGCCGCGCTGGCCGCGGGCTTCCCGGAGGCGCAGGTGCTCCTGGCCGACCTCGCAGATCCCGGGACCCTCAACGGCATCGGTCGCCGAGTCGACGGAGACGTCCACTCGTTGATCCACGTGGCCGGCGTCGTCGACCTCGCACCGGTGTCCCGGCTCCGCCTGCACGAGTGGGAGGAGCAGATCGCGGTCAATCTGACGTCGCCTGCGGTCCTCACCCGCGAGCTCCTGCCGCACCTGCGCCGTACCCGCGGGACAGCGATGTTCGTGAACTCGTCGGCCGGCCTGACGGCGAACGCGGACTGGTCGGCGTACGCCGCCTCCAAGTTCGGGCTCCGGGCCCTGGCGGACGCCCTGCGGGCGGAGGAGATCGAGAACGGCGTCCGGGTGACCACGGTCTACCCGAGCCGGACCGCCACGCCGATGCAGGAGAAGGTGCACGAGCAGGAGGGCCGGACCTACGACTCCACGCGCTGGATCAGCGCGGAGACAGTCGTCTCGACGATCCTGCACGTGCTGGACCTGCCTCCCGACGCGACGATCCCCGACGTCACGGTGCGTCCGGTCACGCCCCGACCCGGCACCTGACTCAGACTGCGGTCTCGAGCACGAAGACCCGGACCGTTCGGCCCGTCACGCGCTGCTCGTACTTCTTGTAGCCCCCGTAGATGCCCGCGGAGCGCGCCATGACCTGCGCCCGCTCCTCCCCGGTCGCCGGGCGCGCGCGCACCGAGACCGTGGCATCGCGGTAGCGCACCGAGGCGTTCGGGTCGGCCTCGAGGTTGAGCACCCAGGCCGGTGTCTTGGGCTGCCCGAAGTTGGTGCCCAGCAGAGCTAGGTCTGTGCCGATCGGGATCGAGATCAGGTGGCTCGTGCGGGGTTGCCCGGACTTCCGCCCCGTCGTGGTCAGGTCGAGGACGGGCAGGCCGGCGAGCAGCTCGGGAACCGTGTGCCTGCCGTGCGTCAGCCGGGTCACCGCGTCGTCGAGGTGCCGGACGGTCTTGGAGAAGGCCCAGGCCCCGGGCTTCGTGGACGCGAGGGCTTGGATGGCGGCCTGGGCCCGGTTGGGGCGGCGGTGGTGGTATCCGAGGTCGTCAGCAACTCCCATGGCCGGAAACCTAGCCCAGAGCGGGCGGGGAACCAGCCGACGGCCAGCCGATGACCGGGCGAGATCTCAGCGTGGCGAGCGCCAGTTGAGTCCGCCGATGAGCAACATCCGCAGCTGGGTGCGGGTGGCGGCGATGATGCGTTCCTCCTGCTCAGGCTGGTCGACGAGACGTTCGGCCGTGGTGACCACGGAGGAGACGATGAGGTCCGCCAGCAGGTTGAGGTGCTCGGGGGAGAAGACGTCGCTGCCGGGCACGCGGGACACGTCTGCCGCGAGCTCGCGGGTGATCAGCTCGATCTCGTGCCGGATCGCCTCGCGGACACGAGGAGGTCCGGCGACGCGCTCCCGGACGATGAACGCGTAGTGCTGGGGGTGAGCGCGCACGTGGGACGCGACCAGGGGCAGTGAGCCGTCGATGAAGTCGCGGAACTCGGGGGCCTGGCGCCATACCTCGCGAAGCATCCGGCGGAGGGCGACCACGCTCTCCTCCACCAGCGCCAGGCCGAGGGACTCCATCGAGTCGAAGTGCCGGTAGAAGGCCGTCGGGACGACGCCGACCTCCTTGGCGACCTGTCGCAGCGAGACCGCGACCAGGCTGGAGTCCGCCGTCAGCGTCAGCGCGGCATCCAGGATCGATTGTCTAGTGCGCTCCTTGCGGTCGGCGCGCGACTCGGAGACCTCCAGGACCTCGACCGGCTGGTCAGTCCTCGGGGTCGTCAAGGCGAGCCAGCCAGGTCGCGAATCGCTCGATCGGGGTCTCGAACTCGGGGAAGGTGTCGACGAAGACCTGGCACTGGTCCGCGAGCCAAGCCAGGGTGACCTCCTCGTCACCCCGGCGCCGTACGAGCTCCTCGAGACCGCGGTCGGTGAAGTACATCGAAGCCAGCCGACTCAGTAGTCGCGACCGGGAGCGTCGGCGGGTGCCGCGAACGCCGCGTCGAGGAGCGACTTCTGTTCCTCGGCATGGCGCTTGATCGTGCCCACCGACGGCGACGCCGAGGCCGGACGCGTCACGCCTTCGACCGTCAGGTCGAGCCCGGGCCACACGTTGAGCTGGTAGTGCGGCCAGGGACCCATGTTGACCGGCTCGTCCTGCACCCAGCGGATCGCCTTCAGGTTGGGGTACTTGGCGATCTCGTCGCGGATCTCCTGCTCGGGGCGCGGGTAGAGACGCTCCACGCGGCCGATGGCGAAGGTCTCGCCCCCCTCGCGCTTGGTGCGCTCCACCATCAGGTCCCAGGTCACGCGGCCCGAGCAGAGCAGCAGGGTCTCGACGTTGGTTCGGTCGGCGGTCTCGTCGCCGATGAAGGGCCGGAATGACGTCCCGCCGGTGAAGTCCCCCGGCTGCGAGGCCGCCTCCTTGCGCTTGAGCATCGACTTCGGCGTGAAGACGATGAGCGGGCGGTGCTCCTCGCCGAGCGAGTGGCGGCGGAGCAGGTGGAAGTACGACGCAGGCGTGGACGGCTGCGCCACCACCATCGCGTCCTCGGCACACATGGTGAGGAAGCGCTCGATGCGTGCCGACGAGTGGTCGGGACCCTGCCCTTCGTAGCCGTGGGGGAGCAGCAGGACGACGCCGGACTGCTGGCGCCACTTGGTCTCCCCGGCCGAGATGAACTCGTCGATGACGGTCTGGGCACCGTTGACGAAGTCACCGAACTGGGCCTCCCACAGCACCAGCGCGTCGGGTCTGGCCACGGAGTAGCCGTACTCGAAGCCGAGCGCGGCGTATTCGGAGAGCAGCGAGTCGTAGACGTGGAACTTCGCCTGGTCCTCGGTGAGGTTGGTGAGCGGCGTCCACTCGTCGGCGTTGGTCCGGTCGATGATGGTCGCGAAGCGCGACACGAACGTGCCGCGGCGCGAGTCCTGCCCGGCCAGGCGCACCGGGCGGCCATCCATCAGCAGCGATCCGAAGGCCAGGATCTCGCCGGTTCCCCAGTCGATAGGGCCGTCCACGATCGCCGAGGCACGCCGCTGCAGCTGGGGCATGACCTTGGGGTGGACGGTGAATCCCTCCGGCGGACTGGTGTAGGCGTCGGCGATCCGCTTGAGGACCTCGGGCGTCACCGCGGTGGTGAACTCCCCGGCGGGCTTGTCGGGGTAGTCCGGCACCGTGGTCCACTCCGAGGGCTGGCTGCTGGCCTCGCGCACCTCGGTGAAGACCCGCTCGAGCTGCTGCTGGTAGTCCTTGAGGACCTGCTCGGCCTCCTCGACGGTGATGTCGCCGCGCCCGATGAGGGACTCGGTGTAGAGCTTGCGCACGGAGCGCTTCTGCTCGATCAGGTCATACATGAGCGGCTGGGTGTAGGAGGGGTCGTCGCCCTCGTTGTGCCCGCGTCGGCGGTAGCAGACGAGGTCGATGACGACGTCCTTGTTGAACGCCTGGCGGTACTCGAAGGCGAGCCGCGCCACCCGAATGCACGCCTCGGGGTCGTCGCCGTTGACGTGGAAGATCGGCGCCTGAACCATGCGCGCGACGTCCGTGCAGTAGAGCGAGGACCGGGACGATCCGGGCGAGGTGGTGAAGCCGACCTGGTTGTTGACCACGACGTGGATCGTGCCGCCGGTGCGGTAGCCGCGCAGCTGCGAAAGGTTGAGCGTCTCGGCCACGACACCCTGACCCGCGAAGGCGGCGTCACCGTGCACGAGCAGCGGCAGGACCGGGTATGCCGCTCCCTTGTTGAGGACGTCCTGCTTGGCGCGGGCGATGCCCTCCAGCACCGGGTCCACGGCCTCGAGGTGCGAGGGGTTGGCGGCGACCGAGACCTTGATCCGGTCGCCGGAGCCGGCGATGAACTCACCCTCCGCGCCGAGGTGGTACTTCACGTCGCCCGAGCCCTGGACCGTGCGCGGGTCGATGTTGCCCTCGAACTCGCGGAAGATCTGGCTGTACTTCTTGCCGACGATGTTGGCCAGCACGTTGAGCCGACCGCGGTGAGCCATGCCCATGGCGACCTCGTCGAGGCCGACCTCTGCGGCCGCCTCGCAGATCTCGTCGA
>NZ_JAOPXV010000121.1 GCF_025964975.1 Nocardioides sp. | reverse complement strand
CACGACCGGTTCGACACCGACTTCGAGGAGACCGTCGAGGCGCTCACGGTCACCCATGAGATGTTGGCGGAGCCGATCGAGCCGCCCCGGTAGAATCTGGGCCGTCGATCGTCGCAATGGCGCTGCGGTCTGACCACCGCACTGTTGCAGCGAATTCGTCGAGGAGCTCCCGTGGGCATTGTCGTGCAGAAGTACGGCGGCTCGTCGCTCGCCGACGCCGACGCCATCAAGCGAGTCGCCCGTCGGATCGTGGAGAGCAAGAAGGCCGGCCACGACGTCGTCGTGGCGGTCTCGGCCATGGGCGACTCCACCGACGAGCTGGAGGACCTTGCCCACGCGGTCAGCCCGCTGCCGCCCGCTCGCGAGATGGACATGCTGCTCACGGCCGGCGAGCGGATCTCGATGGCCCTGGTCGCCATGGCGATCTCCGACCTCGGGTTCACCGCCCGGTCCTTCACCGGTTCGCAGGCCGGGGTCATCACCGACTCCGTGCACCGCAACGCGAAGATCATCGACATCACCCCGGGCCGGATCACCAGCGCCCTCGGCGAGGGTCACATCGTCATCGTTGCGGGCTTCCAGGGCGTGAGCGCCGACACCAAGGAGATCACCACCCTGGGTCGTGGCGGCACCGACACGACCGCGGTCGCCCTCGCTGCCGCGCTCGAAGCGGACGTCTGCGAGATCTACACCGACGTCGACGGCGTCTTCACCGCCGACCCGCGCATCGTCCCCGCGGCCCGCAAGCTCGGCAAAGTCTCCTACGAGGAGATGCTCGAGCTGGCCGCGTGTGGCGCGAAGATCCTGCACCTGCGCTGCGTGGAATACGGTCGTCGCTACCACATCCCGATCCATGTCCGATCGTCATTCAGCCAGCTAGAAGGCACCTGGGTCGTCGAAGACCCCACCGATGGAGGCACCATGGAACAGGCCATCATCTCCGGCGTCGCGCACGATCGAAGCGAAGCCAAGATTACCGTTGTCGGCGTCCCCGACAAGGTGGGCGAGGCGGCTCGCATCTTCGAGGCGCTTGCCGACGCGCAGGTCAACCTCGACATGATCGTCCAGAACGTCTCCGCGGCCGCGACCAGCCTCACCGACATCTCATTCACGCTGCCGCGCACCGACGGTCAGGCAGCCATGAACGCCCTGGCCAAGATCCAGGGCGAGGTCGGCTACGAGAAGCTGCTCTACGACGACCGCATCGGCAAGGTCTCGCTCATCGGTGCGGGAATGCGCTCGCACCCGGGCATCACCGCCAGGTTCTTCGCCGCGCTCGCCTCCGCCGGGGTCAATATCGGCATGATCTCGACCTCTGAGATCCGGATCTCGGTCGTCGTCAACGAGGACGAGGTGGACCAGGCGGTCCGGGCCACCCACAGTGCGTTCGACCTCGACGCGGACGAGATCGAGGCCGTCGTCTACGGCGGGACCGGCCGATGAGCCGCCCGGTCAACCTCGGCATCGTCGGCGCGACCGGTCAGGTCGGCGTGGCGGTCCGCGAGATCTTGCTGGAGCGAGGCTTCGCCATCGCTGACGTCCGGTTCTTCGCCTCGGCCCGCTCCGCCGGCACCGTGCTGCCCTTCGGCGACCGCGAGGTCACGGTCGAGGACGCGGCCACTGCCGACCCGTCCGGTCTCGACATCGCTATCTTCTCCGCGGGTGCCACAACCTCGCGTGCCTTGGCTCCCGCGTGGGCCGAGGCGGGCGTGATCGTCATCGACAACTCCTCGGCCTTCCGGCGCGACCCCGCCATCGCGCTGGTCGTCTCCGAGGTCAATCCCTCGGCGATCGACTCCGTGGTCGCCGCGGGCCGGGGCATCCTCGCCAACCCCAACTGCACGACGCTGGCCGCGCTGCCGGTGCTCAAGCCGCTGCACGACGCGGCCGGGCTGGAGCGGCTCGTCGTGTCGTCCTACCAAGCCGTCTCCGGCTCGGGCGTGGCCGGAGTCGACGAGCTCATCGACGGCGTCACCGCCGCGGGGGAGAAGGCCCGGGAGCTGGCCTACGACGGCTCGGCCGTGGCGTTCCCGGAGCCGGAGAAGTACGTCGAGACGATCGCCTACAACGTGCTGCCCCTCGCCGGATCGATCGTCGACGACGGCTCCAACGAGACCGACGAGGAGCAGAAGCTCCGCAACGAGTCGCGCAAGATCCTCGGGCTGCCCGACCTGCGCGTCTCGGGGATCTGCGTGCGAGTGCCGGTCTTCACCGGTCACTCGTTGGCGATCAACGCGGAGTTCACCTCATCGATCACGCCCGCCCAGGCCCAGGCCCTGCTGGCAGAGGCCCCCGGCGTCGAGCTCCGCGAGGTGCCCACGCCGTTGTACGCCGCAGGCAAGGACCCGTCCTACGTCGGCCGCATCCGGCAGGACCCGGGCGTCGACGACAACCGCGGGCTGGCGCTCTTCGTCAGCAACGACAACCTGCGCAAGGGTGCGGCGCTCAACACGGTGCAGATCGCGGAGCTGATCACCGCAGCTCGCTGAGCCGCCTGTCCAGCGGTGCCGTGCTGACCCGCCGGCCGCGTCAGGTCGGGGAGTCGTCGGTGTCGACGAAGCCCGTGACCCACCAGGCGAGCGTATACGTCGCCATCGACACCAGCGGGATGACGAGAACCAGCCACCAGCTGTAGATGACGTCGAGGAAGAACACCATCGTCATCACGGCGAGCAGCGCGACGGCCAGGAAGCTGGTGCTGCCGGGATCATCGATGCCGAAACCTCGCAGCAGCCACGCTCCGACGTACGTCAGGACGACGAGGGTCGCAAGGAGCAGGAGCAGCCCCGGACCTCCGCACGAGTCGGTGCCGCGGACGAGCTCGCAGAACTTGAGGGAGGCGAAGGTCAAGAGCACGCCCAGGATGCCGATCAGCGCCCCGACGGCCAGGACCGCCTGGAGGGCCGGGATCGTCGGGAAGGAGGGTCCGCGCTTCACCTCGCTGGCGGCCGGCGGCTGCTGGGTCTGCGTGACGCTCGACGCGCCGGACGGCCGCACACCGGGGTCGACGTGCTCGGCCGGTCCCGGCGCGGGGGCCGCAGCGGGCCTCGGCCCGGACGCCTCGGTGTCGAGCTCGGGAGCCACCGGAGCCGGCGTCGCAGGCTTCGGGGCCTTGGGGGACGTGGCGGACGGTGACGACACGTCGCGCTTCGGCCTGGGGGACGAGCTCGGTCTGGGGCTGGGTGTGGTGGGGCTGCGCGTCGACTCGACGGTCTCCGCGCTCTCCGCGGTTTTCGTCGTCGGTTCGACCGGCTCGTCCTTGGACTTCTTGCGGCCGAATCCGAACGAGGGAAGCTGGAGCGAGAGGTTCTCCTCGGGGTCCTTGTCAGCCATGTCGCGAAGTGTGCCAGAAACTCAGGTCCTCTCGACCGGTTGACGCAGGATGGTGCGCAGCTTGGCGCGCTCCAACCGCCGCGCGTCGATCTCGTGGTGCTTGCCGGTCATGCACAGGCCGCTGTCGGGGATGTGGTGGTGACGCAATGCCTCGAGGATCTCGGCCTCGTCGTCGTAGGACCCGATGTGCAGGGTCTGGACGCACAGTCCCTCGTGCAGCGTCTCCAGCCTGACCTGGTCCAGGCTGGGAGGCCGGCTTTTCCCTGCGACCTTGGCGACGGCGCGCTCCAACAGCTCGGCGGTGATCCGGTCCGGCACCACGATCATGGCCGTCCAGTCCCACTGCGACTTGTCCCGGGCTGCGGTGAACACGGCCATGTCCGTCGCCCACCACTGCGCCTCCAGGGGCATGACGACGTAGTCCTGGCCGAGGTCCTGCTTGCTGGCAAACTTGAGCGTCTACGCCACCGGGTAGAGCGCTGCGATGGCGTCGGCGTACGCCCCGCCCCTGTGGGGATCGCCGCGCCCGTCCACCATCAGGTAGTGAAGGGCGGGGACGTCGACCAGCCGGAACTCGTGGTGCTTCGCGGCATAGGAGTGCGAGGGTCAACGTGTGGTCCGTCTTCATCGATCCCATCCTGTCCGGGGCACCACGAAACGAAAAGATCCGGACCCCCGAGGGGGGCCCGGATCTTTTCTTCTCTTGCGAGATGACCTGGTCGGGGTGACAGGATTTGAACCTGCGGCCTCGTCGTCCCGAACGACGCGCGCTACCAAGCTGCGCCACACCCCGGTCCGCCCCGGGCCGGTGACCGGCCGTGGAGCAGGGCGAGCATACCCGAGCGTCAGGACCCCTCCGAATTCGGGCTGGACGCGCGGGATCACGCCTTCGGCACGAGGGTCATCAGCGTGGCCTCCGGGCGGCAGGCGACCCGGAACCGCACGTAGGGGTTCGTTCCCAGACCGGCAGACACGTGCAGCCACGAGGAGCCCGGGTCCCCCGGCGTCGACGACGCCGGGTGCCGGTGCAGGCCCTTGGCGCGGGCCGGTTCGAGGTCGCAGTTGGTCGTCAGTGCGCCATACCCCGGCAGGCACACCTGCCCGCCGTGGGTGTGGCCGGCAATGATCGCGTCGTAGCCCGCTGCGGCGTAGTGGTCGAGCACGCGGAGGTACGGCGCATGCGTGATCCCGAGCCGTACGTCGGCCGCCGCGTCGGCGGGCCCGGCGACGGCGACGAGGTCGTCGTAGCGGAGGTGGGGGTCATCGACACCGGCCAGCGCGAACGTGGTGCCACCCACCGTGACCCGGCCGAACTCGTTGCACAGGTGCATCCAGCCGCGGTCGGCGAACCGCTGCTTGAGCTCACGCCAGGGCAGCTCCGGCGTGTGGGTGTTGCGCCTGCCGTTGTCGGCAACGAGGTAGCGCAGCGGGTTGCGCCAGCCGGGCGAGAAGTAGTCGTTGGAGCCGAACACCGAGACGCCCGGCCGGTCGAGCAGGGGGCCCATCGAATCGAGCACGATCGGCACCGATGCCATGTGCGCCAGGTTGTCCCCGGTGTCGATGACGAGATCCGGCTCGAGCTCGGCCAGTCCTCGCAGCCACTGCTGCTTGGCACGCTGGTCCGGCGCCATGTGGATGTCGCTGAGGTGCAGCACACGCAACGGAGCGTGACCGGCGGGGAGAAGCGGCACGGTCACCTCACGCACGGTGTACTGCCGGGCCTCCCAGGCGGCGTACGACGCCAGCGCGAAGCCTGCGCCCAGGGTCAGCCCGGCCGAGCGGCGCAGAAACTCGGGAGAGGGCATCGGGCAAGGCTGCCACAATGGACCCATGAGTGCTCTCAAGGACCGTCTGCGTGCCGACCTGACCACCGCCATCAAGTCGCGTGACGAGGTCCGCTCCTCGACCCTGCGGATGGTGCTGACGGCCATCACGAACGCAGAGGTGGCCGGCAAGGAGGCGCGCGAGCTCACCGACGACGACATCATCGGGGTCCTGTCGAGCGAAGCCAAGAAGCGCCGCGAAGCGGCCGTGGCCTTCGGCGAGGGCGGTCGCGCCGAGATGGCAGCCAAGGAGTTCGCCGAGGGCGAGGTGCTGGCCGACTACCTGCCTGCCCAGCTGAGCGACTCCGAGGTCACCGAGATCGTCTCTGCAGCCATCGAGCAGACCGGGGCCGCCGGCGAAGGCATGCGCGCCATGGGCAAGGTCATGGGGATCGTCACGCCCCAGGTGAAGGGGCGCGCCGACGGTGGGGCAGTGGCCGCGGAGGTACGCCGCCAGCTGGGCTAGCGGTTGCCCCTGCCCTTGCCGTTGCCCTTGCCGTTCCCGCCGCCGTCTCCGCCGCCGCTGGTGTCCGGGGGCGGCGGGACGTAGCCGGTCGACTGGTAGATCGAGACCGTGTCGCCGGAGCCCAGGTCGGTGCCTGCCGACGGCGAGGTGAACACGACGGTGCCCTCGGTCAGCTCGGAGTCCGCGACGCCGCCCAGGCTGGTCACGAAGCCGGCCGACTCGAGAGCCGCACGGGCTTCCCTCAGCGTCATGCCGGCGACGTCGGGGACCGGAGCCAGGACGCCGGCGATCTCGTCACCGGCGGGCGGGTTGAACTCCTCGTAGTCGAGACGGTCCGAGACGGCCGCCATCGCCTCGCCCCAGATCGGGCCGGCGACGGTCGAGCCGAAGGCCTCGCTGATGTAGGAGTCACCGACGGTCTGCCCGTTGAGGCTGACCCAGTAGCCCTGCGAGTTGGCACCGGCGACCATCGCAGCCGTGGCGATCTGCGGCGTGTAGCCGACGAACCACACCGACATGTTCTGCTGGTTGGTGCCCGTCTTGCCCGCGGACGGCTGGGCGGGGGCGATGTTCTGTCCGAAGCCACCCGGCTCCATCACCCCGCGCAGGATGTCGTTGACGGCGTCGGCGGTGACCCCCGGCATCACCTGCTCGCAGCTGGGGTCGTAGTTCTTCACCGTGCTGCCGTCAGAGGCGAGGATCTGCGTGACGGGGAGGTTGTCGCAGTGGATGCCGCGCGCCGCGAAGGTGGCGTACGCGCCTGCCATGGTGACCGGGTCGGTGTCCGAGACCCCCAGGACCCAGGACGGGACCTGCTGCTCGATCGGGATCTTGATGCCCATCTTCTTCGCCAGCTCGATCGGCTCGCACATGCCCGTCTCCACCTCGAGTTGGGCGAAGAAGGTGTTCACCGAGTTCTGCGTGCCGGTGTAGAGGTCGAAGGTGCCGCTGTCCGTCGAGTTGGAGACGTTCCAGCCCTCACCGTCGCCGGCGTAAGGACCATCGCAGGTCTCGAACTCCTCGTCCGGGATGGTCATGCTGTCCGGCGCGGAGATCTGGGTGCTCAACGGGATCCCCTGGTTGATCGCCGAGGCGAGCACGAAGACCTTGAACGTGGAGCCGGCCTGGAAGCCGTTGGCGTCGCCGTACTTCCGCGGGACCACGTAGTTGAGGTAGGTCTCGCCCGACTTCTTGTCCTTGCCCATCGGCCGCGACTGCGCGAGGGCGCGGACGTAGCCGGTGCCGGGCTCTACCATGGCGAGACCGCCGATGGCGTCGTCCTTCGGGTAGACGTGCGCCTGGACGGCCGCATCGGCACCCGCCTGGTAGTCCAGGTCGATCGTCGTGTGGATCGTGAGACCGCCGGACTGCAGGAGCCGCTTGCGCTCCTTGACCGTCTCGCCGAGGGACTTGTCCCTGAGGAGGTAGTTGACCGCGTAGTCGCAGAAGAACGGCGCCTGCGACTGCTGGCAACCGTTGGGGGACGGGTTCAGCTTGAGCCCCAGCGGCCGCTCCTTCATCTTCTCGGCCTGCTCCCGCGGGATGACGTTGAGCGTGGCCATGCGGTCGAGGACGACGTTGCGACGGTTCAGCGCCCGCTCGGGGGAGTTGGTGGGGTCATAGCCGGTCGGGTTCTTCACCAGGCCGGCGAGCGTCGCCGACTGCTGGTAGTTGAGGTTCTTCGCGTTCTTCCTGAAGTAGTGCTGGGCCGCCGACTGGATGCCGTAGGTGCCGTCACCGAAGTAGGCGATGTTGAGGTAGCGCTCGAGGATCCAGTCCTTGGAGTAGTTCTTCTCGAAGGCGATGGCGTAGCGCAGCTCACGGATCTTGCGCGCGTAGGTGTCGTCGGTCGCGGCCGCGGCTTCCGCCTTCGTGTCCGCCTGGTTGAGCAGGGTCTGCTTGACCATCTGCTGGGTGATCGAGGACCCGCCCTGCACCGAGCCGCTGGCCTGGTTGGTGACGAAGGCGCGGATCGTGCCGCGGATGTCGAGGGCGCCGTGCTGGTAGAACCGGTCGTCCTCGATGGAGACGATCGCCTCGACCATCTTGCGCGAGATCTGGCGCAGGCCGACGTTGATGCGGTTCTGGTCGTAGAGGGACGCGATCAGGGTGCCGTCGACGTCGTAGATGCGCGTCGTCTGGGCGAGCTCCTCCGCCTCGAGCTCTTCAGGCAGGTTGACCATGCCCTTGCTGAGGTCTTTCGCCGCCACTCCGACCACGCCGGCGAAAGGGATCGCGAGCCCCGCCACCAGGACACCGAGGACCGCCGCCACGACCGCCATGACGGCGAGGTGCGACATCACCGAGGGGCGGCGCGGGGGGATGGGAGAAGGCGTGGACATGGCGCCAGAGTACGGGAGCAGACCCGACCGTCGCATTCGTCGTACCACACCGGATCGGGCCCGCGCAGCAAAAGGTGACCAGAGGTGGTCTAGTCATATCGGACCATGGGATTTGGTCGGTTCGTGTCTGCTTCAACTACTTGCTCTTCGCCTACCTTCATCTTGGGTCGAAGAACCGTCGCTATGGGGGCGAAGGTCACCGGCCCAAGAGATGGTGGACATCATGTGGGTCGAAGACTGGGCACCGCGGGCCGCTTGCCGCCAGGACACTCCGGACGCACTCTTCGTGCGTGGAGCCGAGCAGAACAAGGCCAAGCAGGTCTGTGCTTCCTGCCCCGTGCGTACCGAGTGCCTCGCTGAGGCGCTGGACAACCAGATCGAGTGGGGTGTCTGGGGCGGTATGACCGAGCGTGAGCGTCGTGCCCTCATCCGCCGTCGTCCTGCCGCTTCGTGGCGCTCCGTCCTGGAGTCCGCGCGCACCGAGCACGAAGGCATCGTCACCGTCTGAT
>NZ_JAOPXV010000112.1 GCF_025964975.1 Nocardioides sp. | reverse complement strand
TCGGGGCCCGCGCAGATTTCCGGCCGGGTCTTGAACTGTACGTGATGGTGGGCTATATAAATCCTGTAACAGCAAAAACAGATCAGAGCTGTTGCACACGACACATCCGCCAAGGAGGAAGGACCATGTTGCTTCGAACCGCAGACCCATTCCGTGACCTCGACCGGATCACCCAACAGGTCCTCGGCACCACCAACCGTCCCGCAGTGATGGCGATGGACGCGTGGCGCGAAGGGGACACGTTCATCATCGAGTTCGATCTTCCGGGCGTCACCGCGGACAGGATCGACCTGGACGTGGAGCGCAACGTGCTGACCGTGCGCGCCGAACGAGTCGCGCGCAACGGCGACTGGGAGATGCTGGCCTCCGAGCGCCCGCGCGGCGCCTTCAGCCGCCAGCTCGTCCTGGGCGACAACCTCGACCTCCAGAGCATCGAGGCCCACTACGAGGGCGGCGTGCTGAGGCTCCGGGTGCCCGTTGCCGAGAAGGCGAAGCCCCGCAAGATCCAGATCGCCAGCTCCGAGGGCGCGGACAGCAACGAACGGTCGGCCATCGAGGCCTGATCCAGCCACGTGGCCGGAGGGGCAACGGGGGAAGGTCCGGCGGCCGTACGCCGCGCCGCCGGACCCACGTCCCGCGATCCCTCCGCCACCGTCTCCGCGTCCCCGCCGAGCCGATGAAAGGCACGCTCGCGATGTATCCCAACCACGCCGCACGGGAGCTCGGGGTGCTCCTGCGGCTCAGCCAGGAGATCGACGTCGTCGGCGACCTCACCGCGATCGTCTCCAGCCCCTCCGAGCTCCTCGCCTGGGCCAGCACCCTGGCCGACCCCACCGTCGTGGCCTGGCAGGCGACCGACTCGGGCCGCCGCTACGTCCAGGTCACAGCTGCCCATCGACACGCGCCCATCCGCGGCCGCGTCACCGCGGTGCTGCACTGCGAGCACCACCCTGAGTTCTGGCGCGAGCTCACCGCCGATCATGACGTCAGTGACATCAGGGCCGGACGACAGGTCTCCCTCACGCTCAAGGACCTCTCCCGAGCCTGGGACGTCATGCCCGTCGCGCCACCGACGACCTGACGCCGCTGCTCCTCAGTTGAGCCGCGAGTAGCCGACCGACAACGCCGCCGTCACGCTCATCCACACGGCGTACGGCGCAAGCGCGACCCCCCCGGCCGGCAGGGAGCGGGCCACCAGGGCGACCCGCAGCCACGTCAGCACAGCCACCGCCACGACACCGCGCGGCGGCCCTCAACTGGTGCGGGACGTGGCACAACCACGCCCGCGCGAGCGCGGCGACGACGGACACCGCGAGCACGGCAGTCGCCCGCCAGGCGGTCATCGCCCAGGCTCCGCTGGACAGCACGGGGCTCATGGCTCAGCTCCGGCTGGTGAGGAGGTAGCGCTCGTCGTTGATGGTCTTGCCCCAGAAGACGTCCTCGGGCAGGTGCCGCACGGTGACCTCCGACCGCGCGGTGCGCACGATGGCCTCCGCCTCGTCGGCACCCAACCCGGCCCCGTTGCCCCAACGGCCCTCGACGAGGACGGCCTCGCCCCCTGGGGCGAGGAGCTCCACCCAGGAGGCGAAGGCCGTCACCGGGTCAGGCATCGCCCAGAGCACGTGTCGGCACAGCACCACGTCGTACGCCGCAGCGTCGAGCCCGGGGGCGGACGCGTCGCCGACCCTGAAGTCGGCCTCGGGCACCTTGGACCGCGCGAGGCGGATCATCTCGGGCGAGATGTCGACGCCGTCGACGCCGTATCCCTCGTCGACCAGCAACCGCGTCAGGGTGCCGGTGCCGCATCCGAGGTCGGCGACCCGGCGGGGAGCAGGCGGGAGCACGCCGAGCAGCAGCTCGCGCCAGGCGGCTCGGACCCGAGGATCGGCCAGCCCGTGATCCGGCTCGTCGTCGAAGGACGCCGCTTCGAGGTCCCAGATCTCCTGCGTCACCGCGTCAGTCAGGTTATCCATGGACGAGATGGCTGAAGCGGGGCGTGGTGTCGAGCCATCTCGTCCATGGATATCTCGCGGGCCGCTCAGCCGTCGAGCCGGGCCAGCTCGTCGGCGCTCAACTCGAGGTTGGCCGCAGCGGCGGAGTCCAGCACCGAGGTGGGCCGCTTCGCGCCAGGGATCGGGATGACGCACGGGGACTGGGCGAGCTCCCAGGCCAGCGCCACCTGCTGGGCGCTGACCCCGCGGTCCCGAGCCACGTCGGCGAAGGCCGGGTGCTTGGCCCCCAGCTCCTTGGCGTCGCCGAGACCACCGAGCGGACTCCAGGGCAGGAACGCCAGGCCTAGCTCTTCGCACACGTCGATCTCGGGGGCGCTGCTGCGGAAGGCTGGGCTGAACTGGTTCTGCACGCTGACCAGGGCGTCGCCCAGCACGGCGTGGGCGGCGCGGATCTGCTCGGGGTTGGCGTTGGAGAGGCCGACCTGGGCGACCTTGCCCGAGTCGGCGATCTCCTGGAGCGTGCCGATGACCTCGTCGTAGGGGACCTTGGTGTCGGGCCGGTGGTGCTGCCACAGGGCGATCTGCTCGACCCCGAGGCGTTGCAGGCTGGCGTCGACCGCGCTGCGGAGGTGGTCGGCCGAGCTGTCGGTGTCCCAGCCGCCGCCGTCGGTGCGGACGTGGCCGCCCTTGGTGGCGAGGACGACCTGGTCGGCGACGCCGAGCTCGTCGAGCAGGGAGGCGATCAGGCGCTCGTTCTCGCCCTGGGCGTCGGCGCCCTTCTCGTCTCCGGGACCGTAGGCGTCCGCGGTGTCGAAGAGGGTGACGCCTGCCTCGAGGGCGGCCCGAACGGTGTCGAGGAGCTGCTCCCGCGGCTGCGTCCCGGTCTCGTCGAAGGTCATCAGGCCCAGGCCGATCGCGCCGACGCTGTGGGTTCCAAGAGTGCGTGTGCGCATGGTTCGCACCCTACGACCCAGCCCTGGGTGTGATGTCCGGGGACTCGACCTCGTGCCTGGCGTCGAGCCGGGCCATGACCGGCGTGGCCAGCGCTCCGTGGATGAACACCGAGGCGATCACCGTGAACGACACCGTCGACCACAACCAGTCCTGCCCGAGCTCCGGCGCCTCTCCTGCCGCATAGGCGAGGTAGTACAACGAGCCGACGCCCCGGACGCCGAAGAAGGCGGTCGCCCACCGGTCCGGCCTGTCCATGCACCCCTGCCGCGGCGGCTTCGCCCAGGCAGCAAGCGCGAGGGCGCCCGCAGCGGGACGGACGACGAGGATGAGGGCGAGCCCGATGGCGACACCGCGCCAGTCCAGGGCCTCCAGCAGCCCGCGGGTCACAGCGATGCCGAGCACGAGGAGCACGAAGAGCGTCAGCAGCCGCTCCAGCCGCTCCGCGACCTCGTGCATCGCGGCGTGGTAGTCGTGCGACCGCTCGGCCGAGCGGAAGGTCATGGCACAGACGAAGACGGACAGGAAGCCATACCCGCCGACGACCTCGGCGACGCCGTACGACGTGATCAGCGCGGCCAGCGCCAGCAGCGACTCACCCCGCTCGGCCACGCGGAGCGACGCGGTGTTGGCGCGGAAGGCGAGGTAGGACAGGGCGCGGCCCACGGCGATGCCGGCGACCACCCCGATGACGACCTTGGCGACGAGGTAGAACCCGACCCACTCCAGGGCCCAGCTCGAGACGACGCCCTCGGTCGCGAGCAGGATGGCGACGTAGACGAACGGAAAGGCCAGGCCGTCGTTGAGGCCGGCTTCCGAGGTGAGGGTGAAGCGCAGCTCGTCGGACTCGTCCACCTCGTGCTCGTCGCCGGTCTGCGGCCCCGCGACCTGGACGTCGGAGGCGAGGACCGGGTCGGTGGGTGCGAGGGCTGCTCCGAGCAGGATGGCGGCGGCCGGAGCCAGGCCGGCCGCCCAGCCGAGCAGCGCCACCGCCGCGATGGTCAGCGGCATCCCGATCAGGAGCAGCCGCCAGGTCGAGCCCCACTTCCGCCAGCTCGTGGGATTCCTGAGCTCGAGGGGGCGGTCCAGTGCGAGGCCCACGCCCATCAGCGCGACCAGCACGACGAGCTCGGTGACGTGCTCGATGGCCGCCCGGTTGGTCTGGGGGTCCAGCGGCATGCCGTCGGGCAACGGGGTCAGCCCGATCACCATGCCCACGGCCACCAGGACCATCGGCGCGCTGACCGCCCAGCGATTGAGCAGCGCCGGCAGCACGATGGCGAGGAGCAGACTGCTCCCGGCAACGAGGTAGACCAGGTCGGCAGTCACAGGGCATGTGTACCCGACGGGTCGGCGCGGCCACCGGCGTGGGCGGGTGTCGCCGGTGTGCGGCAGGCTGGTGCCATGACCTCCACAGGTGGTGCGCCCCGGGATCCTCGCGCCGGCGAGCCCCGTGACCCGAGTGACATCGGCGAAGGCGTCGCGTCCTGGCTCGAGGGCCTGGGCCTGGCCGCCCACCTCGCCGAGGCCGGCCTACCGGCGTTCGAGCGCGACCAGCACGGCGTCGCCGTGTGGACGGACCCGGCGACCGGCGAACCCATGACCCACGAACAGCTCGAGGCCCTCGACCAGCTGCTGCACGCGGAGGGCGACGATCCGGCGTACGCCGTGCCCGTCTCGCTCGTCCAGGCGGCCCGGCAGGCCCGACTGCGCGAGGAGCTGCTGACGGGATCGTGGTTCACCTACGAGACGCTCGCCGAGCTGCGAAACTCGTCGGTGGACGCCGCGCGCTTCATGATCCACAAGACCGCGTCGCTGCACAGGCTGCTCGTCGTGACCCACGACGGCAGCGTGCTCGTGCCGGCCTTCCAGCTGACCCCGGAGGGCGAGCCCAGACCCGAGCTTGAGCCGGTCCTGCTCCCGTTGCTGGCCGCGGGGATGGATCCGTGGAAGGCCTGGATCTGGCTGACGCAGCCAGCTGCGCTGCTGGGCGGGCTGGTGCCGGAGGAGGCTGCGGCCGAGGCCGACACCGCGGGCCTGGTCGCGCACGCCGCGGTGCGGCTGGCCGAGCGGGTGGCCTCGTCGTCCTGACGTCTGCGTGAGGTGGGACCCAGCGGTGTTACGCGCCGCCCGCCGGCAGTGGCTCGAGCATGACGTCCGGCTTGTCCCGGGCCGTCGCGGTGGCTCGCCACTGGTCGGTGAAGATGGCGATGTGGGTGCCGTCCGAGCGCTGCAGCACCTCGACCCCGCGCGCGCCGGCGAGGGCGGCCGCACCGTCCGCATCGGTCCGCCGAGCCACCTTGTAGTCCAGCAAGGACAACCGGATCGGCGAGTTGAACTCGTTCGCCATACGCTCCTCGACGACCTCGAACTGCATCGGACCGACGGCAGCGAGCACCGGGCTCTGGTCACCGAGCAGGTCGGAGCGCAGCACCTGGACGACGCCTTCCTGGTCGAGCTGTTCGATGCCTCGGCGGAACTGCTTGTAGCGCCCGATGTCCTTGGCGGTGGCCGTCATGAAGTGCTCGGGCGCGAAGGTAGGCACCGGCGGGAACTCGATCGGGTCCCCGGCGTAGACGGTGTCTCCCACGCGCAGCGCCTGCGCGTTGACGAAGCCGACGATGTCGCCGGGATAGGCGCGCTCGATCGAGGTGACCTCTCGGCCGAAGACCGCCTGGGCGTACTTCGTGGCGAACGGGCGGCCGGTGGCGGCGTGGGTGACGATCATCCCGCGCTCGAAGTCGCCGGACACGATGCGGGCGTAGGCCAACCGGTCGCGGTGCGAGGCGTTCATGCCGGACTGGACCTTGAAGACGAAGGCGCTGAAGTCGTCGTCGACGTTGCGTGGTGTGCCGTCCACCCCGAGCACGGTGCCGGGCGGCGGGGCGAGGTCGAGCAGCAGGTCGAGCAGCTGCGCGACGCCGAAGTTCTGCAACGCGCTGGCGAACATGACCGGGGTGGTCTCGCCCGCCAGAAAGCGCTCCTGGTCGTGGTCGGCGTCGTCGGCCGAGAGGAGCTCGTGCTCCTCCACTGCCGCGGCCCACACGTCGGCGTCCTTGTCCTCCACCTCGGAGGCCGGCATCCGGATCTCGGGCGCACGAGTGGCTCCACCCGCCGTGCGGGTGTACTTCACGAACTCGCCCGTCCGCCGGTCCAGCACGCCACGGAAGTCGCCTGCCTCGCCGACCGGCCAGGTCAGCGGGGTGGGGCGCAGCTTGATCTGCTGCTCGATGAGGTCCATCAGCTCGAGGGCCGCCAATCCCGGCCGGTCCCACTTGTTGATCACCGTGATCACCGGGATCCCTCGCAGCGCACAGACCTTGAACAGCTTCAGCGTCTGCGGCTCGAGCCCCTTGCCTGCGTCGACCAGCATCACGGCGGAGTCGACCGCCGAGAGCACGCGGTAGGTGTCCTCGGAGAAGTCACTGTGGCCCGGGGTGTCGACGAGGTTGATCACGTGGTCCCGGTAGACGAACTGCAGGGCAGCCGACGTGATCGAGATGCCGCGCGCCTTCTCCATGTCCATCCAGTCCGACACGGTCGCCCGGCGCCCACCCTTGCCGTGCACCGCTCCGGCCTCGGTGATCACCCGAGCGTGAAGCGCCAGTGCCTCGGTGATCGTGGACTTCCCGGCGTCGGGGTGGCTGATCACTGCGAAGGTACGGCGGCGGCGTTTGTCGGACACTCCCCGCAAGTTACCCGCGAACCGCTCCGCACACGGCATCAGCGCTCGGGGGCCCAAGTCCCGCGGTGCACACGCGTGTGGTCCTAGAGTGGAATGGACCGCTCATATCCACGACAGTGAGGTGACCGATGCAGCTGCAGTCCGCCGTCGTCCCTCCCCCGGAGGTGTACGCCGAAGCGCTTGCAGCGGCACAGGGCCTTCGATTCGCTCCACGTGAGGTCGAGGAGGCGCCGACCGGCCTCCTCCAACGCCTGGCTCGCGGCGCCACGAAGCAGCAGGCATCCCCACCGGAGGTCGTGCCTGCGGTGGTCCCCGCCGAACAGCCGTTCGTGCGTCTCACCCGCTTCGGCAACGTCGCCACCGACGACATCGAGACGCTCGGCCTGGCCCTTGGTGTGGATGCCTGGGACTGGCCGGCGCCGGTGGTCCACGTGAGCGCGCTCGTCCTGGCCACCACGACCCCGCGACCCACGATCACCGCTGAGCTCGGCGGGGACGTCGACGGCCTCCGTACGATCTTCCGCAAGGTCCTGGCCGTGGCGCAGAGCCAGCGCTTCTTCCTCGACCGACGGATCTTCCACCCCCAGTTCCCCGTCGCGACCGTCGAGGCCGACGACGACGTGTCGCTCCGAGAACGCCTCGAGCTCGACACCGCCGCTTTTGTCGGGATGGAGTGGCAGGTCACGCGGTTCTCGCTCCTGGGCCTCTCGTTCGGAGACACCTCGCGAGTCTTCGAGGAGATCGCGGTCGTCCCCCTCGGCGGAGCCGGCTGAGCGACAGTGCAGGATCCTCCCCCGTGACCGCCGACCTCCCTCGCGGTGCTGCTGGCGGGCTGCGAGCCTGAGTCCCGGCGAAGCGGGGCCAGTTCGCGTCGCCGTACGCCGCGACACGCCGCGCCGCTGGCTCGCCACCCCGCGGAGGTGACTGGTGGGACGAGGAAATGGCCCTCAAGGCAACCTGACTGACGTCAGTCAGGTTGCGCAGTGCCGCACGGACCGTCAGTGCAGCGAGCTGTACCAAGTCGTGGCGCGGCGACCCGCGACCACGGCCATCTCCCAGGCCACGCCAGCAGTGAGCAGCGCCGCCCCGGCGGCACCCAGGGTGATCCAGCCCGGCACGTAGGCGACGTAGGGGCCACCTTGGGTGACGGCGACGACGACGAGGACCAGTCCACCCGCGGTGACCGGCGCCTGCCAGCGGTTCGCCAGGCCGACGAGCAGGATGACGATGGCGGCGATCGTGACGGCTGCGAGGCGCAGCTCGTCGCCGTCGCCCAACGAGGTGAGCAGCGAGGGCCCCATCGCAACGGCCAGAGCGGGGCCCATCGTCAGGGAGGTGGGCAGCGTCTTGTGGCGGGTCCACTGCACCAAGCCGATGGCAGCCAGCAGCAGCGCCAGGGGCGCGGTGTACGCCTCGGTGGTCTCCACGCCTGCCTCGCGCATGAGGTTGGCGGTGCCGGCCGAGATGGCGAGCGAGCCGAGGTAGGCGAACGGGAGCCGGGTCGGGGCGGCGGCGTACACGAGGGTGAGGACCCCCGCGGCGACGAGGACGAACGACTGGTGGCGCGCCGAGAGCTCGAAGGTCGAGGCGAGGGCACCCAACACGTGGACCGCACCGAAGAGCACCGCCGTCCGGTCGACACCCGCCCAGAACGGGTCGCCGTGGACCCCGGCCCCTGCCCGGGCAGCCAGGGCGTACGAGCCCCGGCGGACCGCGACGCAGGCCAGCGCGACGTTGGCGGCGAACGCCATCAGCAGGACGGTCATCCACGTCTGCGCGTCGCTCGCGGAGAGCCCGGCAACGAGCGCGCACAGCAGGGCGACCTCGGCGACGAAGGCCCACGTGGCCGAGCGACGGCGTACCGCGCCGACGGTCGAGGACAGGGCCCACACGGCCGCAGGGACCACCATCCACAGGACCGAGGGGTCCTGGACCGTGTCAGCCAGCTCGTCCAGCGCGACCATGACGCGCAGTGACACGTGCTCGGTGAGCACGAGCAGGGCGACGACCGCGAAGAGCACCGGCTGGGCGACGTACGCCGCGACCGACAGGGCCTGCAACCAACGCTCCGCGGTCTCCGTGGCGGGCCTGACGAACCCCAGGTGGACGCACGTCGCGGCGATCGCCACGAGCACGGACAAGGCGACGAGCACCGGGTAGGTGGCGTCCATGAGGGGGATGGCGAGGACGGGAGCGGCCCACGCGACGGCAGCCACCGGGATCATCCCAGGGCGTGCGGGGTCGACCCGAGTGGTGAGCCGGGAGGCGGCACGGGTGGACAGCACAGCCAGGGCGACCGGGACGAGCATCAGCAGCGCGAAGGCGCAGTAGCGCTCGGCGGTGGGCAGGTACGGGTCGTAGCCGGTCACGAGACCGGACAAGAGGTACAACACCGTCGCGACGGCCGCCGACGCGAACAGCACGCGCGCCGAGAGGGGGAGCCGCAGCGGGGTGGCCGCCGCGTCGGGCACGAGGGACCCCGGCGTCGGGGTGGCAGTCGGCTCGTCCACCCTCATCGCCACGAGACCGCACGCGAGGTTGGTCAGGGCCACGACGAGCATCGCGGCCGACAGCCAGGCCCGCTCCGGAAGTGCTGAGGCGACCACGAACCACGGGACGGCCGCGAACATCACGGCCGCGGCGGCACGGTAGGTGAGGATCCGTCGCGTCGCGACGCCGTCGCGGAGACGGGGAACCAAGCGGTCCCAGCCGACCAGCAGGGCGCCGCCCACCACCGAGGCGCCGACCCAGTAGTCGGGGTACGAGAGAACATCCAGCCCGAAGAGGCCGCGGGCATGTGCTCCCGACAGGTCGAGGTACAGGAACCCGGTCGCGATGACCGCGGCCGTCTCCGCAACAGCAGGCAGCCGGCGACGGGTGGCCCATATCGAGCCTTTCACGGCCGCGACGGTCAGTGCGATCATGATCAGCGCCTGTCCGACCACGCCCACGACGAGCCAGACGACGAGCAGGAAGAACGACGCGGCCGACAACAGCAGCAACGCGCCGAGCCCGAGCAGCAGCTGCTGGCCGGAGAGCGACTTCTTCGGCGCGTACGGCGCCGGCGCCGGCCCCGGCGCCGAACCGGCGAACGCGTTCTGCGTCCGGTCGCCCGGGGCAGGCAGCCACGCACTCGAGGCAGGTAGGCCTCCGGACCCGCTGAGGGCACCGATCAGGACCTTCCGCTCGGCGCTCAGCGCACCGATCTGCTGGTCAACCTCCCAGAGCCGGACGGCGTCGGGGCCGGTGAGCCGGAGCCGGCAGCGCCCGCAGGTCGTCGTCCCGACCGTGAGCGAGGTCCCGCAGCTGGGACATCCGAATGCGAGCAGTTGTGTCACGTCGGAACGCTCCTCCATATGCCCGCAGGTGCGGGCCACGCCAGTCTGGTCTCGGTGTTGTCGACCACCCCGGAGTGTGCCCGCTCCTGCAGCACTTTGGGTGAGCGCGGCTACTCACTCGTGTGTCGCCGGCCGATCAGCGCGGGATCGGCATGGGTCCGACGGGCCCGTTCATCGCCGGCTCCACGATCCGGCCGACCGCGGGCACCACGACCCGACGCTGGCCGGTCTTGCCGACCAGCCGGACCAGGCGATAGGACACGTTGTTCGTCACGTCGCTCTCGACCAGCCGACCGAACGGGTTGGCGTTGACCTTGAGGTAGTAGGTGCCGTTGGGCACGTCGCTGATCGCGATGGCCTGACCCGCCTGGAACTGCATGTAGGTGTCACCGTGCCCGGCGGAGAGCTGCTGGCGGACAGAGAGCGCAGTGTTGTCGCCGCACACCGAGTGAAGGTCGTCCGGGCCCTGCAGCCAGTCGGCGCCGGGGAGGGTGAGGTCGACCGGGTCGGTGTTGGCCAGACAGAAGGAGATCTTCTTGGAGACCCCGACCGTCACCTTGTCGGCGTCGACGAGGCTGTACTCAGCGAAGTCCTCGTAGTGCCAGTGGTTGTGGTTGGCACCGTGGTACTTCATCGAGCCGACACGCTGGTGGCCGGTCTGCTCGCCCTCGGCGTCGAAGAAGTACTGGAAGGTGTCCATCTTGGACTCGTCGTCGGTGTTGCGGAATCCGTCGAGGACGAGCGCCGAGCTGCCGGCGTTCCAGACGGTGGCGCCGAACCGCAGCTGGGTCTGGCTCGGGTTGAGCTCGATCGCGAACGAGGGGAGCGAGCGCAGGTCCGGCAGCGGTCCGGCGGGCGCGCCGGCGCGCTGGGCCCTCGGGCGTGCACCGGCCTGCAACCGGGAGGCCGGCTGCTGCGCCGTACGCCCGTGGCCCTCCGTCAGGTGGGAGTGACCCGGGTGCTTGGGCTGCTGCGCCCGCGGCACGACGAGGTTCGTGGTCGCGGTCGCGTCGGCGCTGGAGACGCCCAGTGCGGCCGCGATCTCCGGCTTGATGGTGGCCTGGACGTGGTAGCGGCCGGGCGCCAGCGGCAGCCTGGTGTTGACCTCGAGCGGGGTGGCGTAGTCCTGGGGGATGCCCTGGACGGACCCGAGGGTGAAGGGGTGGTAGGCGCAGAAGTTGGGGTACGGCGACCGCGAGACAGCCGTCGGCGAGAGCCGCTGCGGCATCCACGAGGCCAGGCACGCCCTGCGCGAGTCCTTGTAGACCTTCTTGCCGTCCAGCTCCGACACGGTCAGGGTCAGGAACTGGTTGAGGCCCCGGAAGTTGGTCATCGTGCCCTCGGGCAGTCGTACGCGAGCGGTGGCTGTCCGCCACTCGGTCACGATCGGGGAGTCGTAGTCGGCGCGGGTGGACCAGAGCTCGAAGGGCGCGTTCTGCGCGATGAGCTGGACGCCGAGGTTGGCACGCACCTGCCGGCCCCACGAATCGGCCACCACCTTGGACGGCATCCACAGGCGGACCGGGCTGCTGCTCACGGCCTTCTCCGCGGACGCGGGAGCTGCGGACGCGGGAGCTGCGGACGCCGGGGCGCCGGGCGCCACGAGGGCGGCGACGACGAGAGGAAGGGCTGCTAGGGCGGGACGGAACTGCACGATGTGCTCCTGGTCAGGACGGTTGAGGCGACGAAAGGGTCACGTCCTGATAGACGCCCCTGGCGAGAGATCGGTTGCGGTGCGGGCTGGTGGTCCAGACCGGGGACGCCCGTTCCGGCTCAGCCCTCGGCATGTCCGCCACGAGGCTCACCGGGCGGCTCCCCCGCTACGGCGAACCCGCCACTGACGGCGGCGGGCGCCAGCCGGTCTCGGTGACGAGAAGCCCTACCCGGTCCGTAGTGGACGCACGATCGCGGGAGAGTCCGTAGCCGACGGCATACTCCCCTGCGGGCACACTTGAGCCGACGCACGACGTCGCTCAGGCGTTGCCAGTCCCAGGTCACAGTGGCGCACCCTGTCACAGCGTGGTCACGCGCTCGGCCAGGTCCTCGGCTCTCGCCCAGCGCCTCGTCAGTGCCGGCCCTTCGGCGTGACGAGATGTACGTCCTTCCACATCCACCGTTTGCGTCCCTCCTGCAGCTCGACGACATCGCCTGAGGTCCCCGGTCGTGACGCAGGGCCTTCGCCGTAGCGAGGGCCCCTCGCGAGTTGAACAGTCAGCTGGTCTCGAGGTGGTGTTCGGTCAGGCCGCCGGGATGGTCACGAAGCCGCGACGCTTCGACTCCTGCAGGTTGTCGCGAAGCTCGCGCTCGATGACATCTGACAGGTGGTCAGGTACTCGGCAGCCGCACATCGCGCCGCCACCACCGCCATAGCCGGCGGGCTGGGATTCGACGCACCGAAGCTCCGGGGGTACTGCTCTCTTGATCAACACACAGAGATCGTGGTCGCACGAGTGGCCGATGAGCTTCACCTTGCAGCGGTGATGGTTCGACATATTTCTCCTCTGGTTGGACCCCGACTGGGGTCAGCGGCTCAGAGGCTCTACGCTGACGACTGCATGGACGGCGACGTAGTTGCCTCTGGTTGGGACGAGCGTTGTCGCGCTCGTCCCAACTCTCATTTCTCTTCAGTTTTCCCATGACGCGTGGCGCCCTGGGGGCTTTAGTCTGGCGCTCATCGAGCAGAGTGCAAGCGGCGAATACCATTGTCGTAATTACAAATTTGGCCAATGCTCCGCCCTACGCATGGCGGATGTTCGTCGACTGCCACCTCGTCAATCCGACGCCTCTGCGCGCACGAGGTTGACGCGAACCCACGAGTCCGAGACAGCGGTCCACCAGGCCGTCCAGCCCCGTGCTTGTCACAGGCAGAGACGGGCTTCGCCGCATCCCGCCAACTTGCGGCCCGCATCAGTGCGCCATGTCCACGAACCGCGAGTAGTGCCCCTGGAACGCCACGGTCAGGTCGCGGGTGGGACCGTTGCGGTGCTTGGCGACGATCAGGTCGGCCTCGCCGGGGCGGGTCGACTCCTTCTCGTAGACGTCGTCGCGGTGGAGCAGGATCACCATGTCGGCGTCCTGCTCGAGCGAGCCGGACTCGCGGAGGTCGCTCATCATCGGGCGCTTGTCGCCGCGCTGCTCGGGGCCACGGTTGAGCTGGGAGAGCGCGATGATCGGCAGCTCGAGCTCCTTGGCGAGGAGCTTGATGTTGCGGGAGAACTCCGAGACCTCGAGCTGGCGGGACTCGACCTTCTTGCCCGAGCTCATCAGCTGCATGTAGTCGATGACGATGAGCTTGAGGTCGTGACGCTGCTTGAGCCGCCGCGCCTTGGCGCGGATCTCCATCATCGTCATGTTGGGGCTGTCGTCGATGAACATCGGTGCGCCGGAGACCTGACCCATCTTGCGGGCGAGCTTCTCCCAGTCGTCGTCGCGCATCGTGCCGTTGCGGATGTGGTTGAGCGGCACCTTCGCCTCGGCCGAGAGCAGGCGCATCATGATCTCCGAGCGCGTCATCTCGAGGCTGAAGAAGCAGCTGGTGAGGTTGTTGTGGATCGA
>NZ_JAOPXV010000088.1 GCF_025964975.1 Nocardioides sp. | reverse complement strand
TGGACAAGGTCGGCAAGGAAGGCGTCATCACGGTCGAGGAGTCGAACACGTTCGGCATCGACCTCGAGCTGACCGAGGGCATGCGCTTCGACAAGGGCTACATCTCGGCCTACTTCGCCACCGACCTCGAGCGGATGGAAGCGGTCCTGGAGGACCCCTACATCCTGATCGCCAACTCCAAGGTCTCCACGGTCAAGGACCTCCTGCCGCTGCTGGAGAAGGTCATGCAGTCCGGCAAGCCCCTGCTGATCATCGCCGAGGACGTCGACGGCGAAGCGCTCTCGACCCTGGTCGTGAACAAGATCAAGGGCACCTTCAAGTCGGTCGCCGTCAAGGCTCCCGGCTTCGGTGACCGCCGCAAGGCCATGCTGCAGGACATCGCCATCCTCACCGGTGGGCAGGTCATCTCCGAGGAGGTCGGCCTGAAGCTCGAGTCGGCCGGCATCGAGCTGCTCGGCCAGGCCCGCAAGGTCGTCATCACCAAGGACGAGACCACCATCGTCGAGGGCGCCGGCGACCAGGGCCAGATCGAGGGCCGGGTCAACCAGATCCGCGCCGAGATCGAGAAGTCCGACTCCGACTACGACCGCGAGAAGCTGCAGGAGCGCCTGGCCAAGCTGGCCGGCGGCGTTGCAGTCATCAAGGTCGGCGCGGCCACCGAGGTCGAGCTCAAGGAGCGCAAGCACCGCATCGAGGACGCCGTTCGCAACGCGAAGGCCGCCGTCGAGGAGGGCATCGTCGCCGGAGGTGGCGTCGCGCTGGTCCAGGCCGGCAACGAGGCCTTCGCCAAGCTCGAGCTCGAGGGTGACGAGGCCACTGGCGCCAACATCGTGAAGGTTGCGATCGAGGCACCGCTGAAGCAGATCGCGATCAACGCCGGCCTCGAAGGTGGCGTTGTCTCCGAGAAGGTCCGCAACCTGACCCCGGGTCACGGCCTCAACGCGGCCACCGGCGAATACGTCGACATGATCGCCGAAGGCATCATCGACCCGGCCAAGGTGACGCGCTCTGCCCTGCAGAACGCCGCCTCGATCGCCGCGCTGTTCCTCACCACCGAGGTCGTCGTGGCCGACAAGCCCGAGAAGGCGCCCGCCATGGGTGGCGGCGGCGACATGGGCGGCATGGGCGGCATGGACTTCTGAGTCCAGCCCTTCCAGCTCCACGCACCACACGCAGGGCCCCGGTCGCTGACCGGGGCCCTGCTGCATGTCCCTGCGATCCAACGGGGGCCAGTTCCCGCGCCGCGCGGAGCGCGACCTGCGGTGGTGGACCCCGACACGCCGGTGACCTCCCCTCTGGGTAGTCCGAAGTGGCCCCGCCGCTCTTCGGTCCTGCTGCCCCGTCCCCCGCAGGGAGGTGAACGGGTGAGGAACGTCGAGGTATGAAGGGGTATGCGCCTTCCCGTCCCTGGACCCAGCGACCTGATCTCCGTGCTGGGCAAGGGGGCCGGTCAGCTCGACCTGCTGCTCGGTACCGTGCCCCGGATGATCGCCCTGCTCGACCGGGCGGAGATCCTCATGACCCGGGCCACGATCGCCATCGACGGTGTCGAGCGCGTCTCCTCACGTGCGTCGGCGGCGATCGACGAGGTCCAGGTGATGTCGGCGCGGGCGTCGGCGGCGATCGACGACGTCGAGGTCGTCTCGGAGCGTGCGAGCGGGGTGGTGGCGCGGACCGGTGGGATCGTGGACGCGGCCGAGGCCCAGGTCGGCCGGCTGACGCCGCTCCTCGACGGGCTCGAGCCGTCGCTCACCAAGCTGCAGCCCACCCTGGACGTGCTGGCCGACACGACCCATCCCGACGAGGTCGCCGCGCTGGTCCGCTTGGTCGACCACCTACCCGAGCTCGCGGCTCGGGTCGAGAACGACGTGTTGCCGGTGATGACCACCCTGGGAAGTGTCGCGCCGGACCTGCACGACCTGCTCGCGGTGTCCCGCGAGCTCAACGACATGTTGGCGAAGCTGCCAGGCGTGGGTCGCATCAAGCGCCGTATCGACGAGCAGCAGGGCGAGGACGGCACCACCGCCACGGTCAAGGACGGCTGATCCGCCCCCGAGCGGGTGGGAGCCACGGAACGACGGGACCGGGAGACGCGTCAGATCGGTGTGGAACAGTGGTTCCACCCGATCGTGGAGGAACAAGATGTCGCGCTGGACGTGGGTCGCAGCAATGGTGGCGAGCGCTGGACTGCTCGGCGGCTGCGGCGGCGCCGACGACACGGCAGCCGACGCACCGGGCGCCAAGGAGACGGCAGAGGCTTCCACCGAGCTCACCCTCCCGCCGGACTCGGCGGGTCGGTGCATGCCGCCCAGCGTCGAGAACCTCCGCGTCCAGGACACGGCTTTCGAGGGCACCGTCACCGCGATGACCGAGCAGGAAGCCACCCTCGAGGTGAGCAGGACGTATGCCGGCACGCCGGCCTCCTCCGTGACGGTCAGCGTGCCCGGCAAGGACATGTCTGACCTCATCCTGGCCGTCGACTTCCAGCAGGGTCAGACCTACCTGATCAGCAGCCTCGACGGGCAGGTCTCGGTCTGCGGACTCAGCGGACCCAAGGACGCGCTTCTCGAAGGCCTCTACCAGGACGCCTACGCAGGCTGACCGCCTCGGGGTCGACGGGCGTCCGGGCCTTGTATGAGCCGCTCAGAAGACGTTGAGCGGGCGGAACTGCACGCTGATGCGGGGGCCGGCGGAGGCCACCTTGGGCACGGCATGCTCCCAGGTGCGCTGGCACGAGCCACCCATCACGAAGAGGTCGCCATGCCCCAGCATCAACGACATGGCCTCGCCGCCGCCTCGCGGCCGCAGCGCGAGCTTGCGCGGGTCGCCGAGCGAGACGATCGCGACCATCGTGTCTCGGGTCTTGCCCCGGCCGATCGTGTCGCCGTGCCAAGCGACCGAGTCGCGGCCGTCGCGGTAGTAGCAACAACCGGCACTGACGAAGGACTCGCCCAGCTCGGGGAGGTAGTGCGCGCTCAACGCGTCGCGCGCGTCCTCGAGGGCCGGGTGCGGGAGGGCCTCGCCGAGGACGTAGGTGTGGAGCAGGCGCGGGACGTCGACGATGCGGTCGTACATCTGGCGCTGCTCGGCGCGCCAGGGCACGTCGCTGACCATGGTCGCGAAGACGTCGTCGGCACCGGCGAGCCAGTTGCGCTGGACGTCGATCCACGCCCCGTCGGACAGCGTCGTCCGCTCGGGGGCGAGCTGCGAAGCGGTCCCGGGCGCGTCGGGGGCCTCAGGCGCGAAGAGGGTCGACTGGAAGTCCACGGCGCGAGCCTAGGTCGAACACGCGTTCGAGACAACCCCCGACGGCTTCCCCAGGGGACATCCCGGTGGCGGAGGTTTGGCAGGGTGCGGGATCGTGGCCCCATGGCGATCACAGGGGTGGGGGACGCGGCCGTCGCCGCGCGGGTGCGGGATCTGACGAAGACCTACGGTAAGGGCGACGCGATGGTGCGAGCGCTCGACGGGGTCACTCTGGACCTGGCGGCGGGAGAGTTCACCGCGATCATGGGCCCGAGCGGCTCGGGCAAGTCCACCTTGATGCACTGCTGCGCAGCCCTCGACAGCGCGACCTCCGGCGAGGTGTTCATCGGCGACCGCGAGCTGGGCCGGCTCAAGGACAAGGAGCTCACCCGGCTGCGGCGCGACGAGATCGGCTTCGTCTTCCAGTCCTTCAACCTGGTGCCGACCCTGAGCGCCCGGGAGAACATCGTGCTGCCTCAGTCGATCGCCCGACGCAAGCCGGACCCCGAGTGGTTCGACGCCGTCATCGACACGGTGGGCATCCGCGACCGCCTCGGGCACCGGCCCAACCAGCTCTCCGGCGGCCAGCAGCAGCGGGTCGCCGTGGCTCGCGCGCTCGTCGGTCGGCCCACCATCGTGTTTGCGGACGAGCCCACCGGCAACCTGGATTCCCAGTCGGGGAAAGAGGTGCTGGAGCTGCTTCAGCGCAGCGCTGCCGACCACGGGCAGACCATCGTGATGGTCACCCACGACCCCGTGGCTGCCTCCTACACCGATCGGGTGGTCTTCCTCGCGGACGGTCGTGTCGTCGACGAGCTGCGCAGTCCCGACCGCGACTCGGTGCTCGACGTGATGGCCCGGGTGTCGGCGCCCGTCGAGGTCTGAGGGCATGTTCCACGCGGCCCTCAAGAGCCTGCTCGGGCGCAAGGTGCGCCTGCTGATGAGCACCTTCGCGATCGTCATCGGCGTCTCCTTCGTCGTCGGCACGCTCGTGTTCAGCGACACCCTGAGCCGGAGCTTCACCGCACTGATGGCCTCCACCGTCGGCGACGTGGTCGTCCGGCCAGAGAACACAGACGCTGCCACGGAGCCGACCACGCGCACGGTCGGTGCGGACCTGGTGGAGGCGCTGGAAGGCGTCGACGGGGCGGCGCGTGTGGACGGCAACGTCACGTCGTTCGGCGTCTACGTGGTCGGCAAGGACGGAAAGCTCATCGGCGGCAACGGCCCGCCCAGCATCGGCGGCAACTGGACCGATGCGCCCGCCGGCCACGATCTCGAGGGGATGGACATCATCGCCGGCCGTGCGCCGGAGAAGGCCGGCGAGGTCATGCTCGACTCGACCGCCGCCGGCGAGGGTGGCTATGTCATCGGTCAGGACGTCAACCTCGTCACCGCCACCGATCGGGGTGCGCTCACCGCCGAGCTGGTGGGGATCATCGGCTTCCCCGACGGCGGTTCGCTCAACGGCGCCACCTTCGCCGCCTTCGACACCGCGACGGCCCAGGACCTGTTCCTCGACGGCAAGGACGCCTTCACCGACATCTGGGTGACGGCCGAGGCGGGCACCAGCCAGGACGAGCTGGCAACAGCGGTGGACAAGGCCCTGCCCAAGGATGTCGAGGCCGTGACCGGTGACGAGGCGGCCGACGAGGCGGCCAGCGCCATCCAGGAGGCGGTCGGCTTCCTGACCACCTTCCTGCTGATCTTCGCCGGCATCTCGCTGGTCGTCGGGGCCTTCCTCATCGTCAACACGTTCTCGATCCTCGTCGCCCAGCGCAGCCGCGAGCTCGCCCTGCTGCGGGCGCTGGGAGCGAGCAAGAAGCAGGTCAACCGGTCGGTGCTGTTCGAGGCGTGCGTGCTCGGTCTCCTGGGCTCGACCATCGGCCTCGGTCTCGGCGTCCTGCTGGCGATGGGCATCCGCACGCTGTTCGCCCAGTTCGGGCTCGACCTGTCCGGCCAGCCGCTGATCATGGCGCCGCGGACCGTTCTGGCGGCGTACGCCGTGGGCGTGGTCGTCACCATGGGCGCGGCCTTCTTCCCGGCCCGCCGGACGACCCGGATCGCGCCCGTCCAGGCCATGCGGGACGACATCGCCATGCCGGACTCGTCGCTGCGGCGCCGGCTCCTGATCGGGATCGTGCTGATCGTGGCGGGGGGCGCAGCACTCGCGGCCGGCCTGCTCGATGCCGTTCCCAGGCCGGGCTACTTCGTGGGCGCGGGCATCCTGGCGATCCTCCTCGGCGTCGCCTCGGCGAGCCCGGTGATCAGCTACCCACTGCTCGCGGCGGCGGCGTGGGCATACGCGAAGCTGTTCGGCTCCATCGGGGCGCTCGCCGGCCAGAACTCGCTGCGCAACCCTCGGCGGACCACCGCGACCTCCTCCGCCCTGATGATCGGTCTCTCGCTGGCGTGCACGATGGCCATCGTGGGCGACTCGGCCAAGGCCAGCGTGGACAAGACGATCGAGGACAACTTCGTCGGCGACTACGTCGTGAGCAGCCTGGTCGGTCAGAGCTTCTCGACGGGGATCGGCAAGCAGATGGCGGAGGTGCCCGGGGTCGAGAGCATCTGGGCGCAGCGCTTCGCCATCAGCCAGATGGACGGTGAGCCGCAGGGCGTGGGCGCCGCCGAACCAGCGACCATGCGCGACGGTTTCAAGGTCGACATGGCTGACGGCGACCTGGCAGACCTAGTCGACGGCACGGTCGTGCTCGACGAAACGTATGCCGAGGAGGAGGACCTGGCGGTCGGGGACGAGCTCACCGTCCAGTTGGCCGACGGTCCGACCAAGATGGAGGTCGTGGGGCTCTTCGCGGAGAACCCCATCCTGTTCTTCCCGATCGTCACGACACCCCAGACCCTGATCGACGCCGGTTATCGGGATTCCGACAACTTCCTCATCATCGACAGCGACGCGGGGACGTCGGGTGTCCAGGAGGCTCTGGAACAGGTCGTGGCGAAGTCGCCGATCGTGACCGTCAAGGACCAGCAGGGGTTTGCAGCCGAGCAGCGGAAGCCGATCGACCAGCTGGTGCTGATGATCTTCGCCCTCCTGGGGCTCGCCCTGTTCATCGCGGTCCTGGGCATCGTCAACACCCTGGCCCTCTCGATCATCGAGCGGACTCGCGAGGTCGGGCTCCTGCGCGCCATCGGGGTCAGCCGGCCGCAGCTGCGCCGGATGGTGACCCTGGAGTCGGTGGTCATCGCCGTGCTGGGCGCCGTGCTGGGGGTCGTGATGGGCATCGGGTTCGGGATCGCCCTCATGCACTCGCTCCGTGAGGAGGGCCTCGAGGTGATCTCCGTGCCCTTCGGCCAGCTGGCGACCTTCCTGGTCGTCTCCGTCGTGATCGGCGTGTTCGCAGCCATCCTGCCGGCGCGTCGTGCTGCGAAGCTGGACGTCCTCAGGGCGATCGGCGCCGAGTAGTTCAACCGACGCCAACATTTCCTTTACCATGCGCTTTGAAGAAATCAACACACGCGCCGCTTTCGGGCCTAATCTTCTCCTGTGGTGGACACCGTGATCGTGAAGCGCGCCGAGAGCGAGCTCAAGCACGTGCAGGTCCGCGAGTATGTCCGGGGGCTCATCTCCGAGGCGGCTCCCGGTTCAGCTGCACCCTCCGAGCGCGAGCTCGTGGCGCGTTTCGGCGTGGCTCGGATGACCGTGCGCCAGGCGCTTGACGCCCTGGTCGGCGATGGCCTGCTCGAGCGGGTGCCGGGTCGTGGCACCTTCGTGACGCAGCCCCGGCGCAGCGTCGGGCTGCTCTCGTCCTTCACCGAGGACATGAAGCGACGCGGCCTGCTGCCTGAGTCGCAGACGCTCCTTGCGCGTCGTGAGCAGGCGGGCCCCGGCGTTGCCCGCGCCCTGGGCATCTCGCCCGGTGACGCCGTCATCCACTGGAAGCGGTTGCGCCGCGGTGACCAGCAGGTCGTCTGCGTGGAGGACGCCTATCTCAACGAGGTGCTTCTTCCCGGCTTCCTGCAGACCGGGATGCCCACCAGTCTCTACGACGCGCTCCGGGACCGCGGCCTCCGTCCGACCTGGGCCGAGGATGCCATCTCGGCGGACGCCGCCACGCTCGAGGAGGCCACCCAGCTCGAGATCGAGCCCGGCGACCCCGTGCTTCACCTCTCGCGTCGGGCGCTCTGCGGCGACATGGTCGTCGAGGTCTCTCGCAGCACCTTCCGGCACGACCGCTTCATCATGCACGTCCAGCTCGGCGACGCAGGCTGACGCTGAGGCCCGCCATCACCCCTGGCCTCCGACGAGTCGAGCGATCTCGTCGCTGACGTTGGCGCGGGCCCGCTCCTCCCACACCGCCCGGCCCTGCGGCGTACGGAAGAGCGACGGGCCGTCCAGGAGGTCGGCGAGCACCTTCGCCCGCGCTGCGCAGAAGGCGGCGTCGGGGACGTGCGCATACTCACGGCGAACGTCGCGGGTGTAGCTCGCGTATCGCGACGGGCTCGCCGCCAGGATGGCCAGGTCGGCATCGCTGAGCGCTGCTGCGTTCAGGTCGTCAGGGAATGCTTGGTGGTGCACGGTCATGCGCACCAGCCGGGCCACCTCCGCCGCGGGTGGATCGGGGAGCAGCGCCTCGGCGAGCTGGGCCGACCTGTCCTCGGCGTCGGCCCGCCCGTCGTAGACGGCGTCATGGAACCAGGCTGCGAGCACCACCGGGACCCGGTCGAAGACGGCACCTTCGCGGTCGAGGTCGTCCAGCCGGTCGAGGACCTCGGTCAGATGTCTGAGGTCGTGGTAGCCCGGCCGGTCCCAGGCGACGAGCAGCTCGTCGCGGACGTCGTGCAGCGCCCGCAGCGGCCAGCGATCACCCAGCGACGTCACGTCTCGACCCTAGTCCCGCCGGCCCCGCCGTCGCGCGTGAGTCGGGGCCGAGTCGTCAGGGAGCGACGTCGAGGTCCGCGGCGTCGATGATGCGGTAGGCGTAGCCCTGCTCAGCCAGGAAGCGCTGGCGGTTCTGGGCGAAGTCGGCGTCGACGGTGTCGCGCGAGACGACGGTGTAGAAGTGTGCGGTCTTCCCCTCGGCCTTGGGGCGGAGCAGACGGCCGAGACGCTGTGCCTCCTCCTGCCGGGACCCGAACGAGCCGCTCACCTGGATCGCCACCTCCGCCGAGGGCAGGTCGATGGAGAAGTTGGCGACCTTGGACACGACGAGCAATGACAGCTCCCCGGACCGGAAGGCCTCGAAGAGTCGCTGCCGCTCCTTCACCGGTGTCTCGCCCTTGATCACCGGCGCGTCGAGCAGCTCCGCGAGCTCGTCGATCTGGTCGATGTACTGACCGATCACGAGGGTGGGCTGCCCTTGGTGCTGCTCGACGAGGCGGCGTACGACATCGATCTTGGCGTGGGTGCAGGACGCGAGGCGGTAGCGCTCCTCGGGCTCGGCGGTGGCGTAGGCGATCCGCTGCCCCTCGGGGAGCGTCACGCGGACCTCGACACAGTCGGCGGGGGCGATCCAGCCCTGCGCCTCGATGTCCTTCCAGGGGGCGTCGTAGCGCTTGGGCCCGATGAGGGAGAAGACCTCGCCCTCGCGGCCGTCCTCGCGCACGAGGGTCGCGGTCAGGCCGATGCGGCGGCGTGCCTGCAGGTTGGCCGTCATGCGGAAGATCGGGGCCGGGAGCAGGTGGACCTCGTCGTAGACGATCAGCCCCCAGTCGCGGGCGTCGAGCAGCTCGAGGTGCGTATAGACGCCCTTGCGTCGCGTCGTCAGCACTTGGTACGTCGCAATGGTGACGGGCCGGACCTCCTTGACGGATCCCGAGTACTCGCCGATCTCGTCGGCGGTCAGCGAGGTCCGCTTGATGAGCTCGTCCTTCCACTGGCGCGCGCTCACGGTGTTGGTCACCAGGATCAGCGTGGTGGCCTTCGCCTCAGCCATGGCGGCCGCGCCGACGATGGTCTTGCCGGCGCCGCAGGGAAGCACCACGACGCCGGAGCCGCCGTGCCAGAAGGACTCGACTGCCTCCTGCTGGTACTTCCGGATCGCCCAGCCGTCCTCGACCAGCGAGATGGGGTGGGCCTCGCCGTCGACATACCCCGCGAAATCCTCGGCGGGCCACCCGAGCTTGAGCAGCGCCTGCTTGAGGTTGCCGCGCTCGGAGGCGTGCACGAGCACGGTGTCGTCGTCGACGCGGTTGCCGAGCATGCCGGCGATCTTCTTGGCGCGCAGCACCTCCTCGAGGACCGGCCGGTCGGTGCTGCTCAGCACCAGCCCGTGGGTCGGGTGCTTCTCGAGGCGCAGACGGCCGTAGCGGCCCATCGTCTCGGCGATGTCGACGAGCAGTGCGTGGGGGACGGCGTAGCGGCTGAACGTCAGCAGCGCGTCGACGACCTGCTCGGCGTCGTGGCCCGCGGCCCGTGCGTTCCACAGTCCCAGCGGGGTCAGACGGTAGGTGTGGATGTGCTCGGGGGAACGCTCGAGCTCCGCGAAGGGCGCGATCGCCTTGCGGGCGTCGCTGGCGAGCGGGTGGTCGATCTCCAGCAGCAGCGTCTTGTCGCTCTGGACGATCAGGGGGCCGTCATTCACCGACCCAGCCTACGGGGGAGGCCTCAGGGCCGACGCCAGCCCGCGGGGCTTCGGACCCGTTGCGCTGGTCTCACCTTCCGCAGGGCCCGTGGAGTCAGGGCGGCAAGACCGACCTGGTCAACGCAGCTCTCCTCTGCTGAAGCCCGCTTGCGGTGCCACGCACGGACACGGACGATGGGTTCATCGGATCGGTGACCGCTACGAATCCAGCCGCCTCCCGCGCGAGCGCTCCTGCCGTTGGCGTCGACTGACGGGTCACCCAAGGCATCTACCGGAAGGGAGGGGCTTGGACGGGCATGCGCGTGACGGGACGTCGTACGTCTTCGCCACCTCCTGCAACCGATCAATCCTCGCCGAGGTGCTCGATTCCGCCACGGGTACGTGATCGGGGCTGCTGGCCGTCACCCGCTCATCGGCGGATCCGGACGTGGCGGCACAACGCTCAATGAGGCAGATCCGTACGCCCGCCTTGGCCGCGCAATGCTGCCGACCGGAGTTCGGGTTGCCCGACGCTGAACAGTCACTCGGCCTCCGTAACCGCCCGCTCGCCAGTGGTCGGGTCGCCGAGCAGTATCGGTCCGGCGTGCTGCTGAGCAGTGACACCGTTGACCAGCGGGGTGATCAGTCGCTCGACCCCGAGCGCCAGCACGGTCATGAATCCGCAGCCAATCATGATCATCGCGATGAACGCCGACGACCAGCCGTGGTTGAGCATGACGCCGGCGACGACTGGTCCCAGGATCGTGCCGGCCTGGAAGGCGCCCGCACTGACAGCGTTGTAGCGACCTCGGAGGTGGTCGGGGGCCATGTCGTTGGTGATCGCCGGGATCGTCGGCTGCAGCAATGTCTCGCCCAGCGCGAACAGGCCGTTGAAGGCAAGCACGCCGATCGCGGCTGCGAGGGTCCCCGGGACCAGCCCAGTCAGCCCGAGGGTCAGCCACGCGGCGGCCCACAGAGCGCTCATCACCACAAGAACACGGGTGCGCCGTCGGCCACTGATCCGCCGGAGCACCACGAACTGCAGAAGCACGATCACACCGGTGTTGACGGCGAACCCGAAGCCGATGACCCGGGTCGACACCTCGCTCACCGAGCGCGCGAACGCGGGCAGTCCGGCCTCGATCTGGCCGTAGCCGACGAAGGTGCCGAGGAACGTCAGGCCAGTCAGCCAGATGACGGCCGGCTGACGCAGGATTGCGAGATACGACTCTCCGGTGGCGTCCTCATCCGTCGGCTTCTCGGCAAGGCCCTGCACATGTCGAAGCGGTCCGAGAAGCAAGAAGATCGGCACCAGCATGCAGGCAGCGTCGGCCAAGAAGATCACCGTGAACGTGGTCGGGTCGGTGACATCTGCGTAGAACCCCCCGATGATGCCGCCGACACCGATGCCGAGGTTGATCAGCGCGAAGTTGATGCCGAAGTACTGCTGGCGTGTGTCGCCGGTCGTCACGGCGGCGACGAGCGCGTTGAAGGCCGGCCATGAAACGCCGAAGTTGACTCCCAGGAACGCGAAGCCCACCGCGAAGAGTGTCGGTGTCGTCGCGAAGGCGATCACCGCGCAGCCGATCATCTGGCAGGTGGTCGAGAACAGCAACATGCGGCGGGCACCGATCCGGTCCACCAGCGCACCGCCGGGTCCGGTCACGGCGAGTGCCACCACGGCAATGAACGCCATGAGGATTCCGGCGAGGTCGAGCGAGATCCCGCGGACCTCATTCATGTAGATGATCGTGAACGGCAGCGTCAGACCCCGGCCCAGCGTCTGGACCACGACGGTGGACAGCAGCCAGCGGCCTTCAGTGGACAATGCTTCCCAGAACGCGCGCGCTCCTGGTCGCTCGGCGGTCGGCGTCGTACTCACGACAGCGATCCTGCCCCGTGGGCCGGACAATCAACGACTCGTTGTCGGACGTGACGCTCTGGCGGTGCGAGTGGGCCCGACTGGCCCGGGCGGAGCGAAAGAGCACAAGCCCCCGCGAGAACGGCGAGGGACGACCCCGAGGCCAGATTCGAGGCCCGGAAGACCTATGAAGCGAATGGGTTCAGCGACATTCCCACACGGACGCGGCACGCCCATAGGCGTTCCGCAACTGCGCACGCGTCTAGATCGCCGCAGCAGCCTTCTGCCGGGCGCGGTAGGCAGCGACGTTGGCCCGCGACGAGCAGCGGTCCGAGCAGTAGCGCCGCGACTGGTTGGGGGAGGTGTCGACGAACACGTGGTCGCACTTGACCGCCTGACAGGTCCCGAGGCGGGTCGCGCCGAGGTCGCACACGAGGTTGGCGAGCCCCATCAGCGCCTCGCTGATCAGCAGCTCGGAGACCGACGCAGCGCGGTTGGCCACGTGCATGTGGAGGTCGTCGGGGTCGTGGTCGCTGATCATCGGCGTAACCGGGTGCTGGATGAGGAGGTCGTTGAGTGCCGTGACGACAGTTCGGACGTCGCCGCGGTCGGAGGCCTCGAAGACCGGACGCAGCTGCGACTGGAAGGTCTGCAGCGCTGAGAGGTCCTGCTCGGTGACCTGCAGCTGGAGCCACGAGCGCGGGGTGAGGTGGCTCAGCAGCGCGTCGACGTCGGGCAGCTCGGTGTTGAGCAGCGCCGCCGACGACTCGGCATACCGGATGAAGTCCACCTGACCACTCTACGTTCGGGGCGATGCGAGCGGAGTGACGGTGGTGATGCGGTGTACGGCGAAGAGTCGCTCGTCGTCGCTTCGGTGGTCGTGCGCGCTGAGCTGGCCACCCTCGAGGCGCAGCGGCTCGATGACCCGGTCGGAGCTGGCTCCGTGGTTGTCGACGTAGCCGATGACCACCGTCTCGCCGCCCTCGATGGCTTCGCGGAGCGCGACGAGCGCGCTGGAGGGCGTGGTCGCGATCGCCGGTGAGGCGGGTCGACTGGCCTCGGCACGATCACCGCTGCGGATGGCGGTGACGACCGAGGCGACGGTCGCCTGGGCGCGGGCCTGTGCTGCCCCTCGGGTGCGCGACGTGCGTGGCCGGCGGGCTCGCAGCAGGTCACGGCGCGCGACCCGCACGCTGCCGTCCGGGGCCTCGACCACAGGGGCCGTGCCGAGCTCGCGCAGCCTGGGCAGCAGCACGTCGATGGGCATGGTGGAGATCACCACCGTGGGTGCGATCCGGCGCAGCCCGAGGCTGGTCGCCTTCGGGTGGTGCATCAGCTCGGTGAGGGCCGACTCGTCGTCGGCCCGGAGGAACGACTCGGCCTGCCCGACCCGGATGGTGCCGAAGGTCCGGGCGACGTCGTCGACCAGGTAGGTGAGCGGCTGGGGGATCGGAGTGCGCGATACGGAGCCGATGAAGTCGTGGACCTCCAGCGCCGACCAGCCGGCGTCGAAGGCTCGTCGCACCGAGCCGTTGGTGAAGCGATAGACCGTGGCCCCACCGCGGGACTCGACGTCGGCCAGGAGGTGCAGCGTCCGGGCGAGCTCGGTCTCCAGCGGGCCCGGGGCCACGGCGGTCAGGTCGGCCTGCAGGAGCACGTGGTCGACCGGGTGGGGGAGGTGCGGGGTGATGGCGACCAGGGCGGCGTCGTGGTCGTGGGCCACGATCGCCCGGCCGGCCTGGGAGAGGCCACCGGCTCCGACGAGTCCGAGCAACCCGGCTTCGTGCACGGCTGCGGCCACGAGGTCGCGGTGCACGGACGGGCGCCGGGGACGGAGCCACGCGACGCGCTCGACGATCGAGGGCACGCCGGTGCCGGTCGCGAGCACGGACCCCTCGTCCAGTCCCACGAGCTGCGCCAGCGCGAGCGACCTGGCGTCCGGCGCCATCGTGCTCGACAGGTCGGGCGCAAGGGCGTTCCACGACTTGCCGGCCGGGTCGCGCGTGCCGATCAGGCTCGGCAACCGGGTCGTGTCGAGCCAGGCCAACGCGAGGGCGACCCAGCGCTCGGCCGTCGAGCCCGCGGCCCAGGTGTCGAAGGAGTCGGTCGGCAACCACACCTCGTTGCCCTCGGGATCGGTCGCCGACGTGAGGAGGCCGGCAGCCGTCGCGACCTCGATGATGAGTCCCGCCTCCGGCACCGTGACCTGGAGCTCGGCCGCCGCCGCCTTCAGGTCGCGGACGCCGAGTCCGCCGCCGCGGAGCATGCTGGGCGGTTGCAGGCCCCAGTGGTCGAGCAGGAGCTCTGTGCGGCGTACGGCATCGAACGCTGCACCTCCTGCAGTGCGGTCGACCAGCGACTGCTCACGTCGGGTGGTGGCGAGCGGAGGGACCTCGTCGCGTGGGGTCGTCGTGGTGTGACCACCCCGCAAGGCGATCCCGACCTCACCCGGCAGCACCAGTACGCCGCCGTCGCGCGGGACGAGGAGGCGACGGGCGATGAGCTCCTCGACCGGAGTGGCGGCGTCGGCGGGCGACACGGTCCGCCTGGCTGTCCCGGTCGTGCCCTCGCCGCCGCTGACCAGGACGTGGTCGAGCAGCGCTCGTGCACGGAGGCTGATCGCGGCCAACCGGGCGTCGATGTCCGGGGCCGGGTCGGGCGACATGGGCCGCAGCCCGCTCACCCCCGCGGACTCGTCGCCCCGTAGGGCGTCGGCGACGGCGCTGAGGGCGCGGAGCCCGCCGGGTGATTCCCAGACGAGCGCCAGGTCCGTCAGGCGCTCGATCGCGGCTCGCGTGGCGCCGGCGTCGGCATGCACGATCTCGACGAGTTCGGCCTCGCTGGTTTGGTTTGCGACCACGAGGGCATCAAGCACGGAGAGCTCGAGACGAGTGAGGTCGTCGAGCGCCCGGAGGACAGAGGAACGAGTTGCAGCACGCGACGCCAGCTGCGCCGAGTCATGAGGCGCCGGAGTGGCCAGATCCGGACGCAGGCCGAGCAGCGCCGCGAGGCGGTCATCCGGCCAGCGGCGCAATTGGTCTGCCAGCGTCCGCGGGGGCGCCTGTTCGTTGCTCGACATCCCTTCTACGCTACTCGCCGGGCCCACGCCGTGGCTCATCGTCGACGGACACGAGGCAGGCACATGAAGACGGTTGATCTGCACCATGGCGCCGCCTCTGAGATCGGTCACGTGCGCAAGGTCAACGAGGACTCGTTCCTGGTGGCGCCTCCCGTCTTCGTCGTCGCCGACGGCATGGGCGGCCACTCCGGCGGCGACGTCGCCAGCCGCATCGTCGTCGAGGAGTTCGGCCGGCTCGCCGAGGAGGGCTACGACCCCCGCCGCGGGGCGGAGCACGTCGCCGGTGCCTTCTCACGTGCTCAGGCCCGGATCCTCGACTACGGCGAGGCGCAGCGCGGCGAGAACACACGCTGGCACGCGGGGACGACCTGCGTCGCCGCGGTGCTGGTGGCGGACCAGGAGGACACGTCCTGGCTGCTGGTCAACCTCGGCGACTCGCGGATCTACCGCTTCAACAACGGCGAGCTGCACCAGGTCAGCGTGGACCACTCGGTGGTGCAGGAGCTGATCGACGCCGGCGAGATCACCGCGCTGGAGGCGACGACCCATCCCGAGCGCCACGTCATCACCCGAGCGCTCGGGAGCCCGGAGGGGGTCAGCCCCGACTTCTTCCTGCTGCCCCTGACGGCCGCCGAGCGCCTGCTGCTCTGCAGCGACGGGATCACCGGGATGATCGACGACTCCGTGATCGCTGGGATCCTGGACCGCATCCACGACCCTCGTGATGCCGCCGACGCCCTCGTCCAGGCCGCCCTCGATGCCGGTGGCGTCGACAACGCGACCGCCGTGGTCATCGATGTGGTGGGATTGGTTCACGATGATTCCTACGACTCCGCGCGCCAGCGGGCGAGTCTTGAAGACAAGCTGGGGGCTCGACCGTGAGTGACAAGGCCGCGCACAGGACGACCTTCGCTGCGGGCGACTGGTATGCCGTCGTGGGCGAAGAGGTCACCGTCCTGGTGCCGCCAGCGGCGCGGTCCCGGGTGGCCGGGCTCTGGGACATCGCGGACGGCGGCGGGTCCTTCGAGGAGGTCCTGGACGGCCTCCTCGCCGACGGCCTGAGCAGCCTCGAGGGCTTCGTCCTCGTCGGTCACGGCGAGCGCACCCGAGTGCTGGTGCGCGGCGACGTCGCCGCCACCTTCAGCACCGCCCACGGAGAGGTCGCGTTGGCCCACGAGCCCGACTCGATGTGGGCCGACCGCACCCTCGACGGCGTGACGGGTGGCCGGATCACCGTGGGTGACGCCGTCCTCGAGGCCGACCTCGCGCTGGTGGCCGGAGTGGCTCGCGCCGGAGCGGTCCAGTTCGGCGAGCGGCCCCTCGGGACCGACGGCACGCAAGCCCACGAGCCGGCACACGTGCCGGCAACACCGCAGGAGCCGGAGCACGCCGCCGAAGAAGCACCGGAGCTGGAGCCGACGCCGGAGCCCGTGCCCGTGCCCGCCCCGGACCCGGAGCCAGCGCCCGTCCCGGAGCCCGCGCCCCAGACTGTCGAGCCCGAGCCGTTGTCGTTCGGCTCCCCGCTGGCCGATGACCCGGCGACCACGGGGGAGCAGCCGGCGGTGGTCGACCCATCGCCGTACCCCGCGGACGACCACGACGGCCAGACCAGCGTGGCCCCCCCGGTCGAGGACTTCGCGCGGCCAGTCCCGGGCACCCCTGGGCACGAGCTCGCTCCGTCGGTCGTGGCTCGCCCGGTCGCCAGGCTGGTGGTCTCCACAGGTGAGGTGGTCGACGTGGACCGGGTGATCCTCTTCGGCCGCGCCCCCGAGGCTCGGGCCTTCGCCTCGAGCGACCAGCCCCGGCTGGTGACGGTGGCGAGCCCGAATCACGAGATCTCGTCCACACACCTCGAGATCCGTCCCGGCGCGGGCGCCGACCACGGGATGGCCGTCGTCACCGACATGGGTTCGACCAACGGCACGGTCCTGGTCCAGCCCGGCCTACCGCCCGAGGACCTCCAGGCCGGTATGGCCGTCGCACTGATCCCCGGGGCGATCCTCGACCTCGGCGACGGCGTGACCATCCAGACGACCAACCCGTGAGTGCAGCAGGTCCGCAGGTGAGCCACGCCCCGGTCGCGGCGACGACCTATCCCGTCGCCGAGCTCGAACGGCGCTTCTACGCGTTCGCGATCGACCGCGTGCTGACGTCGCTGCTGGTGGCCCTGGCGGGCGTCGGGGGCTGGTTCCTGCTGGACGACGGCTGGCAGGCCGTAGGCGTCGCCGCGACCGTCATGGCGACCCTGTGGCTGGTCCTCGCGATCCTCGTCGGAGCCACGGGCAGCAGCCCGGGCAAGTCGATGACCGGCCTCCGCGTCGTCCACCACGGCACCGGGACGCCGATCGGGGTCGGGCGCGCCCTGCTGCGCTCGACCGTGCTGGCCCTGGCAACCGTGCCGACCTTCGCCCTGGGGCTGGTGACGCTTGCCTGGACCGCTGTCGAGGACCGCGGCCGACAACGCCGGGGCTGGCACGACCACCTCGCTCACTCCGTGGTGGTGGACGTGCGACCGGTCGACCTGCACGTCGACGACGTGGACGACTCCCCTCGACACGTGGTCAACCTGACGGCGATGCGCCTCATCCCGGCGCCGCCCGTCGAAGCTGCCACGCCCTCGCGCCGAACGACCTCGGAGCAGTCGGTGCGACGGACGCTCGTGCCGCCCGACCTCCAGCCTCTGCCCGGCACGCAGGTGGCCCAACAGCAAGCGGCGCGACCAGTCGGTCCCCAGCCGGCCGTGCCGCCCCATTCCCAGCCTCCGTTCCAGCCTCCGCCCCAGTCCCAGTTCCAGCCTCAGCCCCAGTTCCAGCCTCCGCCCCAGGCCCAGTTCCAGCCCCCGCCGGCACCGGCGCGCCGCTCCCCTGCCGAGGACGGCCGCACGGTGGTGCGTCCCAAGGCGGGTGTACCGACGGGGCCGCGATGGCGAGTCACCTTCGACAACGGTGAGACCTTCGTGGTGGAGGGCCTGGCCCTGGTGGGGCGCCGACCCGAACCGCGGTCGGGTGAGCAGGTGCACCACCTGGTGCCGCTGGCGTCGGCGGACATGTCGGTCTCCAAGACGCACGCGCAGTTCGGCCCGGCGACCGACGGGGTACTGGTCGTGATGGACCGCGGGTCGACCAACGGGTCGGTCCTGGTCCGTCAGGGCGTGACGAAGCCGCTGGCGCCCGGCAAGCCCGCCACTCTGGTCGAGGGCGACACCGTCTCGTTCGGTGACCGACAGATGACGGTCAGCCGCGAGTCCTGAGCCGACTCAGCGGCTGATCGCGACCGGGATCCGGGTGTGCGAACCCCGGGCCCCGCGCCACACGATCCAGCCGTCGTCGAAGCGACTGGGGTTGCCGCCACCGGTGACCGTGATGCGCACGGAGGCCGACTCGCCGGGCCCGAGCCGCAGCGCCACCGGGGTCGTCCGCACGCGGTGCCGGACGAAGCCTCGGGCGCTGACCGAGAAGTACTCGGCGCGGGTGCCCAGGTTGGTGACGCGCCGGGTGGTCGTACCACCGCCCCGCATGATGATCGAGGAGACGTTGAGGTCTTCCCAGGACACGTCCTCCAACGCGTCGCGGTAGCGAGTCGGCGCGATGTCGAGGGCCAGCCCGGGCCTGGGCAAGGACGCCCGGACCCGACCCGCACCCTGGACGAGGGTGGAGGTGCCCGCCAGCGGCCTGGCGGTGGTCGTCAGCACGGACCGGACCACCGACGCGGACCAGTGGCCGTGCTTGGCGCGCAGCAACGCCGCCACGCCACTCGCACGGGCACTGGCTGCCGAGGTCCCCGAGAACAACGCCCAGGCGTCGGGTACGGCGCCGAGGACCCCCTCGCCGAGAGCCACGACGTCGGGCTTGAGCAGGCTCGCGCGGTCGTCCCCCGGGGCTGACCAGCGCGCCGCCTCCGATGCGTCCTTCTCGATGCCGACGCCTGCAAGGCGCACGGTCGTGCGGTCATGGCGCTTCATCCACCGCGTCAGGCGGGTCCCGTCGGCGACGGACAGCTGGACCGTCGGCACGGTGTGGAAGTCATCGACCAGGGCACCGGGGCGGTCGTTGACCAGCACCATGGCGACGCCGTCGGCCAGCGCGACTGCCTCGGACTTGTCGACGCGACCGATGCCGCCGCGCAGGCAGGCCACCGCACGCCCGGCGACCTGGCGCGCATCGAGCGAACCCGGCAAGCAGCGGCGGGCGTCCTCGGTCGGGGCCCCGTCGGCGGCGACGTCGGCCCCGAGCACCAGCGCCACCGGCCCGAGCTGACGACGCGAACGGCTCGCACCGGTGAAGGCGGGACCGCCGACGACCGACACCCGACCGCGCAGTGTGTTGCCGCGGGCGGCGCCCACCGTGGTCACCCAGGGCGACGCGTGCGCCGCGAAGGCGGACCGACCGTTGCCCGCGGCGCCGACGACGACGATGTCCGCCTCGGCCGCGCCCAGCAGGGCACGCTCCACCGTGTCGGTCGTGGTCGGCCCCGCCACGGCCACGTTGAGGACGTCGACGCCGTCCGCGGTGGCCTGGTCGATCGCGGACACCAGGTCGGCTGTCGAGCACCCGTCATCGGCTGGGTCGGGAGCAGCCCAGCAGGCCTTGTAGGGCGCGACCTTCGCCTGCGGTGCCACACCGCTGAAGCTCGTCATCGTCCGGCCGTTCATCAGCACCGAGACGTCGGAGTTGCCGGCTGCCACCGAGGCGACCTGGGTGCCATGGCCGACGACGTCGAGTGCCGACAGGCTCTCCGACGACCGGATGCGATCGGGACCGAAGCCCTCGACCCACCAGCCGGCGCCGACGACCTTGCGGTTGCAGGTGGATGCGGGCCACCCCTCGCCGGGTGAGCAGGTGCCGGAGAACCCAGCGCGGGTCTCGCCGAGTCCACGCACCTCGCTGAAGAGCGGCGAGTCGGGCGCGATGCCCGAGTCGACGAACCCGATCACGACCCCGGAGCCGCCTGCGCCTCTCGAGGCCCGGGGGTCCGAGGACCGGCTGAACCGGACGGCGGAGAGGTCCACGTGCCCCGCCATCGGCCGCACCGTGTTGGCCTCGATCGCGGCGACGTCGTCGTTGGACTCGAGTGCGGTCACCTGGTCAGCGGTGAGCTCGACGGCGAACCCGTTGAGGGCGGTGGTCCAGCGGTAGGCCGTGGCGGGGCCGCCGATGGTCTCGAGGACGGCGTCCTGGCGGGCCAGCAGGACGGCCTGCGCGTCCGGTGCCCCCGTCACCGGCGGCGTCGCTGACGTGCCCGGACCGGTGAGGGTGACGAGGTGCAGGCCCGGCACCTCCTCGTCGGCTGCGTGCGCCGGTGAGCCGGCGAGCGCGCTCGCGGCGAGGACCCCGGCGACCACTCCGGGCAGCACGATGCGAGCCGCTCGGTTCACGGTGCGGGTCGTCGTCACGATCGCTCCTCGGTGTGGTGCGGGGTTTGCGGGCAGGGCCGGTCATTGTCGCTCAGTGATGCCCAACCGTCCATGGTGTCAGGGAGACCGGTGGAATCAAAGGGCCGGCCGGAGCGCCTAGGCTGCTGGGTATGCCCTCTCCCGCCCCCGCGCTCGTGGTGGGCTTCGACCTCGACATGACACTGATCGACACCGTGCCGGGTTTCACCGCCACCCTGGAGGCGCTCGGCCTCGAGCTCGGGGTCACCTTCCCGGTGCTCGAGCTGGCGAGCAACCTGGGCCCGCCGCTCGACCTGATGCTCACCCCGCACCTCGCCCCCGAAGCCGTCGGTGCGGCGATCGACCGGTTCCGCGAGCTCTACGTGGACCACTCGATCATCCCGGTGCCTGTCCTGCCCGGCGCCCACGAGGCGCTCGCCGCCGTACGCAGCCATGGCGGCCGCGTCGTGGTCGTGACCGGGAAGTTCGGGCCCAACGCGCAGCGCCACGTCGACCACCTGGCGCTCGACATCGACCACCTCGAGGGCAAGGTCTGGGGCCTCGGCAAGGCGGACGTGCTTCGCGCGCAGGGGGCGTCGGTCTACGTCGGTGACCACGTCCATGACGTCGAGGGTGCGCTCGCAGCGGGTGTCACCAGTGTCTCCGTGCTCACCGGGGGCTGCAACCGAGACGACCTGGTGGCCGCCGGTACGCACGTCGTGCTCGACTCCCTCGACGAGTTCCCCGAGTGGCTCGACGAGCACGTCCTCGACCTGCGCCTGGCCGCCCTCGAGGAGCGCCTGCGCGAGCTGGGCTCGGTCCTCGTCGCCTTCAGCGGCGGTGCCGACAGTGCCCTCCTGCTGGCTGCCGCCGTACGCGCCCTCGGGCCCGACCGGGTCGTGGCGGCCACCGGCTACTCCGACTCTCTTCCGGCGGTCGAGCGTGACCCGGGACGTGACTTCGCGGCCTCGCTCGGCGTGGAGCTGTTGACGCCGCGCACCCACGAGGTGGAGCGCGAGGGATACCGCGCCAACTCGAGCGAGCGCTGCTACTTCTGCAAGGCCGAGCTGATCGAGACGCTCGAGCCGCTCGCCGTCGAGCGCGGCATCCGCCACGTCGCCACCGGTACCAACGCCGACGACGCGGTCGCCGGTTTCCGTCCCGGCATCCGGGCGGCCGCCGAACGAGGGGCGGTCACCCCCCTGCTGGACGCCGGCCTCACCAAGGACGACGTGCGCCGCGCGTCCAGGCGCTGGGGACTGCCGACCTGGGACAAGCCGGCGGCCGCCTGCCTCTCGTCGCGGATCGCCTATGGACTGGAGGTGACGCCGCACCGGTTGGGACGGGTGGAACGGGCCGAGGTCGCCGTACGCGCCGTCCTGGCAGAGTCCGGCACCCCCGTGCGGGACCTCCGGGTCCGAGACCTGGGGGAGCGGGCCTCGATCGAGGTGGACGCCGCGCTGCTCGAAGGACCCCTCGCGCCGGGCTCGCCGAACGCTGAGGCCGTACGCCGAGCCGTGCTCACCGCCGGGTTCGACCGTGCCGAGGTGGACCCTCGAGGCTTCCGCTCCGGGTCGCTCAACGAGGAGCGTCCAAGGCGTAGGCCCACCGCGTGAGGTCCACCGGAGCCAATCGGTTGGCTAGTGGATGTGCGGTCGGCCTAGAGTTTGCCCGCGATCGCGAACGCCGTCGCCTCGAGACGTTGTAGAAGAAGAGGTCAGACCCGTGCCCACTGGCAAGGTGAAGTGGTTCGACGCCGACAAGGGATTCGGCTTCCTGTCGCAGGACAGCGGGCCGGACGTCTACCTGCACGCCGACGCGTTGCCCGACGGCATGACCACGATCAAGAACGGCACCCGCGTCGAGTTCGGGATCGCCCAGGGCCGCCGTGGCGACCAGGCGCTCCAGGTCCGTGTCATCGATGCGCCGGCGTCGGTCGCCCGCAACCAGCGCAACTCGCAGCGCAAGGACCCCGAGACCATGACGGCGATCGTCGAGGACCTCATCCGCCTGCTCGACGGTGTCGGTGAGACCTATCGACACGGCCGCCACCCGGAGCACAAGACGGCCGCACCGACGGCCAAGCTCCTGCGTGCCCTGGCCGACGAGCTCGAGCTCTGAGACGAGCCCGGGTCGACGCCTGGGATCACGCGCCGCCCGGCGACGTCCCGATCCGGGCGGGCCGGCTGACGAAGACGAAGATCGCCCATGCCGCAAGTACGCCACAGGCGATCCCGAGTCCCAGCCGTGGCATCAGCGGCATCGCGATGCCGACGAAACCGCCGATCACCCACGCCAGCTGGAGGGTGGTGTCGGATCGCGCGAAGGCGCTGGCCTGGATGCGCTCGGGGACGTCACGCTGGATCGTGGAGTCCAGGGACAGCTTGGCGAGCGACTGTGCGAGCCCGGCCGTCAGACCGAGCACGATGAGCGGGACCAAGCCGTAGAAGAGCGCAGCGATCAGCACCACGACGGCATCCGCCAGCAGCGCCAGGACGACCGTCATCGCCGGGTCGATTCGCTTGAGCACCGAGCCGAGCGTGATGCCGAGCGTGTTGCCCAGGCCCGCCGCCCCGATGACGAGCCCGAGCAGGACCTCCGGTCGCCAGTCGTCGATCGGGTTGTCCCGCAGCAGGAACGCCATGAACATGGTGAGGAAGCCGGACAGCCACCGTGGCCCGCAGTTGGCCCGCAGGGCGAAGGCGACCGCGGCAGGGATCCGGGTCTTGGGTCGCTTGCCGGGGGTCTCCGGGCGACGGTCCCGGACCGCCGGCATCAGCACCAAGGTGCCCTCGCCGGCGCTGGAATCGACGCGTGAAGGCAGCCGGATCGCCCAGATGGTGGCCAGCACGAAGACCACGAACGCATAGCGCAGGGACCAGTCCGACCCCGCGGTCGAAGCCAGCACTGCGATCGGCGCCGACACTGCGGCGCCCACGACGCCCGCCAACGAGACCCGGGCGTTCGCCTTGACCAGGGTCAGTGACGGCGGGAGGAGCCGGGGCACGGCCGCGGCCCGGGTCACGCCATAGGCCTTTGACGCCACCAGGCAGCCCAGTGCGGCGGGGAACAGCCATCGGGACTCGGTGGCGACTGCGGTGGCCAACACCCAGCAGAGGAAGGCCCGAATGGCCATCGTGGAGCCGATCGCCCACCGGCGTCCGTGGCTGAAGCGGTCCAGGAAGGGGCCGATCAGGGGCGCGACGATCGCGAACGGCAGCATCGTGAGCCCGAGGAAGAGCGCGACCTGACCGCGGGCCTCGCCGGTCGGGACCTGGAAGAAGAGCGTCCCGGCGAGAGAGATCGCGATGGCGGCGTCACCGGCCGCGTTGATGGCGTGGAGCCCGATCAGGCGCGAGAGGCCGGAGTCGCCGGCCCCCTCGGCCCGGGCAGCTCGCACGGCCTGGTGCACGGTGTAGCGACCTGCGCGTCCGGTGACGCGCGTCGCGCCGGCGACCCCGCGGCCGACTCCGCGGCTGGCGGCCCTGGCTCCCCTGCCTGCGCCTCGACCGGCCGCCCGCACACCCCGGCCGGCGCCGGCCAGTCGATCTCGAGCGTGGGTGTCGCTCGACGGCGGCTTGGGGGTCATGGGTCAATCCTGCCGTGTTGGTGGGTCCGCGAGGCGCAGCAGGGCGCGCGCCATACGTGCCAGAAGTGACGGCGAAGAGGCACCGGCCCCCGGCGTTTGTCATGATGTCCGTGTGATCGACGTAGCGCAGACCTCGCCCGACCCCGTTCTTGCCGGGGCGGAGGATGTCGCACGCGCCGCCGCGCTCGACCTGGCGGGTGCCGCCGACGTCGGCGATCACCTCGGTGTCGAGCGCGAGGGCGAGCTCGTTGTCACCCACCTCTTCGCCTGCACCCGACTCGGCTACCTCGGGTGGCGCTGGTCGGTGACCCTGAGCCGGGCGCTGGACTCGGACGTGCCGACCGTCAACGAGGCCGTGCTGCTGCCGGGCGAGGAAGCGATCGTGGCGCCGTCGTGGGTGCCCTACAAGGAGCGGCTCCAGCCCGGTGACCTCTCGCCCGGCGACCTGCTCCCGGTCGAGGACGAGGACCCGCGCCTGGTCCCGACCTACTCGTTCGGCGACGACCCGCTCGACAGCGACGCGAAGGCGCAGGTGCGTCAGGTCGCCCAGGACCTCGGCCTCGGCCGCGTCCGCACCCTCTCGATCGAGGGGACCGACATGGCAGCCGTTCGTTGGTACGAAGGCGACGGCGGCCCGGAGTCCCCGTTGGCGAAGAACGCGCCCGAGTCCTGCTGGTCCTGCGGCTTCCTGGTGCGCATCTGCGGTCACCTCGCCGACACGTTCGGTGTCTGCGCCAACGGCAACGCCAACGACGACGGCCGGGTCGTGTCTTTCGACCACGGCTGTGGGGCGCACTCCGAGGTCAAGCTGGCCCGCAAGCAGCAGCCCATCCCCGTCCCGGACCACGTCTTCGACACGTTGACCGACGACGAGTTCGTGTCGCTCTAGGCCGGTTCCCCGCCAGCCGCGGAGAGCACCCATACTGCGTACTCGTCGTTCGGCGGGTGCAGCTCGTAGCTCCCGAACCGCCAGTCGACCCGGAGCCCTGCCGCCTCGACGTCCGCGACGAACTCGTCGGCCGGGTAGACCCGGCTGCCTTGCCTGGTGCCGTGCAGGTGGAACCCGGCCAGCACGCGTCCACCCGGGGCCAGCAGGGACCTCAGGTGAGCCAGCACGTGGCGCTCGGTGTCCTGGCCGAGATAGATGAGCACGTTGCCGACGAGCAGGACCAGGTCGAAGCCGGGGAGCTCCGGGAGGTCCAGCGCCTGATGGGGCAGGACGTCGAGATCGGCGTACGTCGCCCGCGACTGCTCACGCAGAGCCGCGTCCGGCTCGGTGGCGACGACCTCGTGACCTCGAGCCGCCAGCGCGGCTGCGACCCGGCCCATGCCGGAGCCGACGTCCAGGATCCGGGCGCCACGGGGGACCATCGCGTCGGCAAGACGAGCCTCCCCGTCGATGTCGGAGCCGTCGGCCACCCGGGTGGCGAAGCTCTCGGCATAGCCGCGGTTGCGTTCGCCGGCGAGCTCCCACCGGGTCGGTGGCCGGGTCACGCGGTCTCGCGCTCGGCGCGGGCCTTGCGGCGACGCCGGCAGTACTCGACCCCGAAGAGGCCGATGCCGAACCCGGCCAGGCAGGTCCAGAGCCACCACGTCCGGCCGCTGTCCTCGAGGGCGCCGTAGAAGGGCAGCAGGGCGACGAAGGCGACCAGCCAGATGGCAGCGCCGACCTCGCTGGTGCGCACACCGTCCACGTCCAGCGGCGCGACGTTGGCGACGATGTAGGTCCGGTTGCCGATCGCGTGCTGGGTCGTCTGGTCGTCCCTCAGCTCCATGCCGCCACGCTACCGGTCTGGTCCGGCGAGCTCCACTGAACACCTACCGGCCGGTTTCTGCTTGAATCTCCATTCGTGACCAACAAGACCCTTGCCCCCACGTCCTCGAACCGCGGCGGCATCGACGGGTTCTTCAAGATCACCGAAAGAGGGTCCACCCTGTCGCGCGAGGTCCGCGGCGGGCTCGTGACCTTCCTGACGATGGCCTACATCATCGTCCTCAACCCGCTGATCCTCGGCT
>NZ_JAOPXV010000047.1 GCF_025964975.1 Nocardioides sp. | reverse complement strand
AACGGCCAGAAGCTCTTCATCACCAACGGCACCTGGGCTGACGTGGCGCTGATCTTCGCCCGCACGAGCGACGAGGGTCCGCGCGGCATCACCGCGTTCCTCGTCCCGACCGACGCGCCGGGGTTCGAGGCGCGCGAGATCACCGGCAAGCTCGGGCTGCGCGGCCAGGCCACCGCGGAGCTGTTCCTCTCCGACGTCCGGGTCCCTCACTCGGCCGTGCTGGGCGAGGTGGATGGCGGATTCAAGATCGCGATGAGCACCCTCGACAAGGGGCGTCTCGCCGTCGCCGCCGGCTGCGTCGGGATCGTGCAGGGATGCCTGGAGACCTCGGTCGCCTACGCCCGGAGCCGCACCCAGTTCGGCCGGCCGATCGCGGCCTTCCAGCTCGTGCAGGACATGATCGCCGACATCTCGGTCGACGCCGACGCCTCGCGACTCCTCGTGTGGCGCTGCGCCGATCTCATCGACCGGGGCGAGCCGTTCGGAACGGCCGCCTCGAAGGCCAAGCTCTTCGCCTCCGAGGCAGCCGTGCGCGCGGCGAACAACGCGATCCAGGTGCACGGAGGTGCGGGGTACGTCGACGACTACCCAGCGGCGAAGTATCTCCGTGACGCCCGGGTGATGACGCTCTACGAAGGCACCTCACAGATCCAGAAGCTGCTGATCGGCCGCGCCGAGACCGGCATCAGCGCCTTCGTCTAGCCGACTGTGCTGCGAAGGCGCTTCTGGAACTCGCCCATCCGGCCCACGGCTCGAAAGCCGAGCCGCTCGTTGACCTCCACCATGTGGCTGTTGCTCTCCGCGTTCCAGGTGATGACCCGCTCGATGTCGGGACGCTCCTGCTGCAGCAGCCGGAGGTTGGCGACCTTGACGGCGAGTCCGAGGCGGTGCCCGCGGTCTGCGCGGCGTACGAGCGTGCCCCACTGATAGGCACGCCCGGGCTCGTGGATCGTGGTGGCGAGGTCGGTGTACGCCACGACAGCACCCCGAAGGTCCACGGCGACGGTGTTGTACTTCGACCGTCCCTGCCTCCGGACGACGTCCTCGGCCTCGCGATGGGCCTCGACGCTGATCGCCTCCGGCTCGAGGTCGAGGTCCCCTGTGGGCGCCTCGGTGGACAGGGCCCCGAGCAGCACCGTCCAGCCCTCCACCAGGTCGTCGGGAACCGCGCCCGCGAATGAGCGCAGCTCGTAGCCCTCGTGCTGGATCGCTGCCTCGTCGGCAAGGGCGCGCAGGACGTCATCGCCCACGGGCAGGTCCAGCTCCCGCTGGACGTCGCTGAGCGCCAGGTCGTATCCCATGGCCCGGGCGAACTCGGCGCTGGGCCTGGCGGCGCCGTCACTGCCGCCCTCGACGTCCCACCCGACCTCGGCGTACAGGGTCGAGCGACCTCGCGCCGAGGCTTCCATCTCCAGCCGCTCGGCCAGGTAGCGCCCGAGCCCGCGGCGGCGGTGCTCAGGACGCACATGCACAGCGACCTCGGCGCGGTCGACGTTGTCCTGCAACGGCATGCGGAGAAACCCGGTGGCGACGACGTCTCCCCCGACCCTGCCGACCCAGGCGGCGAAAGCGACCCGACTGCCCGCGGCCTGGAGCATCACGCGCATCTCCTCGAGCTGCCAGGGAGTAGCGACCTCCTCACGCTCGAACCGCTCGGCCGCGGCATACACGCCGTGCCAGGCATCGACCGCCGGGTCGTCGTAGGGGTCGACGGACTCGATCTCCAGGACACTCATCGGGTCCGCACCACCCGTCCCTCGTCCCACACCGGCCCGTCGGACTCGTAGACCTCGCCGTCAGCGCCGTACACCAGGAAACGGTCGAAGCCGCGGGCGAACCAACGGTCATGGGTGACCGCCAGCACCGTGCCCTCGAAGGCGTCGAGCCCTGCCTCCAGAGCCTCGGCACTTTGTACGTCGAGGTTGTCGGTCGGCTCGTCCAGCAGGAGCAGCGTCGCTCCGGACAGCTCGAGCAGGAGAATCTGGAATCGAGCCTGCTGGCCGCCGCTGAGCGACTCGAAGGTCTGCTCACCTGCATGCGCGAGCTCGTAGCGATCCAGCACGCGCGCTGCCGCCTCGCGCCCCATCCCGCTGCGGCCTCCGGGTGAGCCGTCGCCCCGGTGGAGGATCTCGAGCAGGGTGCGACCGGTGAGCTCAGGGTGCTCGTGCGTCTGAACGAACCACCCGGGTCGCACGCGCGCGCCGAGCTTGGCCTTGCCGGTGTGCGGCACCGGCTTCGGTGGGTCGCCCACGGGCTGGTGCTCGACGTCGGGGTCCGAGCCGCCCGTCGCCAGCAACCGCAGGAAGTGCGACTTCCCCGAGCCGTTGCTGCCGAGGACGGCCACGCGTTCGCCGTACCAGACCTCGAGGTCGAACGGGCGCATCAGTCCGGTCATCTCCAGGTCGGTGCACACCACCGCGCGCTTGCCGGTGCGGCCACCCTTGAGCCGCATCGTCACCTGCTGCTCGCGCGGCTGCTCGATGGGCGGGCCCGCCTCCTCGAACTTCCGGAGCCGGGTCTGCGACGCGCGGTACTGCGACGACATGCCGTCGTTGTACTCGGCCTTGATCTTGAGCCGCAGCACGAGCGCCTTGATCTTGGCGTGCTCCTCGTCCCAGCGGCGTCGTTGTTCCTCGAACCGCAGGAACCGGTCCTCACGTGCTTGGTGGTAACTCGCGAACCCGCCGGGGTGCGTCCACACGAGGTTGCCGGCGTGGCCCAGCTCGACAGTGACGATGCGGGTCGCGGTGTTGTTGAGCAGCTCACGGTCGTGGCTGATGAAGAGGATGGTCTTGGCCGACTCCCGGATGCGCTCCTCGAGCCAGATCTTGCCCGGGACGTCGAGGTAGTTGTCCGGCTCGTCGAGCAGGAGCACCTCGTCGGGACCACGCAGGAGGTATTCCAGGACGAGCCGCTTCTGCTCCCCACCTGACAGCGTGGACAGCGAGCGGTGACGGGCTCGCTCGAAGGGCAGGCCCATCGAGGCGACCGTGCACGTGTCCCAGGTGACCTCGACGTCGTAGCCGCCCGCGTCGGCGAAGTCCGACAGGGCCGTGGCGTAGGCCATCTGGGTGGGTTCGTCGTCGACGTCCATCAGCGCGAGCTCGCAGGCGTCCACAGCGGCTGCCGCCTGACGGACCGCCTCCGGCGCGACGCTGAGGAGCAGGTCCGCAACGGTCTCGTCCCCACCTCCGTGACCGACGAACTGCCGCATGACGCCCAGCCCGCCGCTGCGGGTCACGGCGCCCGCGTGCGGCTTGAGGTCGCCGGTAATGATGCGCAACAGCGTCGTCTTGCCCGCACCGTTGGCGCCGACGAGGGCGACCTTGGCGCCGTCGCCGACGCGGAAGCTCACCTCGTCCAGAAGTACTCGTCCGTCAGGCAGCTCGTAGCGCACTCCCGACACATCCACATGTCCCACGAGGTGCATTGTCCGCGACAGGGGCCCGGACTGCTACGCGTTTGATCGGCCGTCCGCCTCGGCCCCCGTCAGCAGCTCAGTTGAGGGACAGGTCATCCGGGTTCAGAGCCAGTGCCTCCGCCAGCTCGGTGGTCAGCTCGAGGTGGTCGCGGGGACCCCCTTCGGATGTCAAGTGCTCCACGCCGTCCTCGCAGGACCCGAGCCCCAAGGTGCCGTAGCGGACGAGGTAGGGCCGTTCGCCGGCGGGCGTCAAGGTGACGACCCACCCCTGCTCCTGCTCGCAGCCGTCGTCGCCGATGGTCCCGGGCGCGGCCGCCAGGGCGTCCATGACCCGGGCGACGGCGTCCTCGGTGAGGCGGGCGCTGTCCTCGAGGTCGCCGTCCCAGGCGTATCGGCACCGGGATCCCCCGACTGCTGCGGCCCCGACCTCTTCCAGCACGTCGGGGTCGTCGAGGAAGGGCGCGCAGCCGTTGACGTCGGCGTCCAGGCCCCGGACCGAGCGGGTGATCTTGCTCGTCAACCCCGGATCGGACGTGGCAGTCGTCACGACCCAGTCGTCGTCGAACCAGTACGACACCCACGCCCCGTCGGGATAGTCGGCGGGGGCACCGGTGCCCGGGTCGTCGTACTGCCAGACCTCGCTGGAGTTGCGCTCAGGCTCGAACCCCGCAGCCGAGGTCACCCGGACGCCGTAGCCGTTCGTCGGCGTGCACGACGTCTTCGGCCGTGCCTGGTCCGGCAGGTCGATGCGCGGCACGACAGCGCCGGGCTTCCTGGCCCGCGCGCACCACGCGGTGGTCGCACCCCCCTTCCAGTCCGGAGGGACCGCGAACCTGATGCCTGCCCACTCGATCTCGCGCTTCGTCTCGCGTGCGGTCTGGATGTCGGGTGACAGGTCGGGGACGATGAACGGGGTGTCGGGGGCAACGGGCCGTGGACGCGATGGTGCGTCCACCCCCTCGACGAGGGCACTCCCCACCGGGACGGCCGCGATGACCAGGGTCCCGACAGCGACGCCGGCCGCGCCCTTGGCGACGGCGGCACGACGCCGCTGCAGTCGGGCCCGGGCGCCCCTCGCGAGGCCGCTCGGCGCCGGCGCCTCCTCGGCCCGCTCGGCGAGACTGTCCCGGAGCCGGGTCTCGAAGTCGGTCATGACTCCGCCAGCTCTGCCCGGACCGCGGCGACCGCGTCGGAGACACGACAGCGGGCAACACCCTCGCGTACCCCCGTCAGCTCCGCGATCTCGTCGTCGGAGAGATCCTCGTAGTAGCGCAGCACGAGCGCCGTGCGCTCGGCCCACGGCAGGGACTCACACGCCGGCCAGACGAGGTCGGGGACCCCGATCGTGACCCCGGTCGTGGCCGCGGGCTCGAGGGGTGGTGGTGGCGGGGAGTGCCGGCGACGGAAGCGACGCCACCACGACACGTGCGCCCGCACGACCAAACGTCGCACGTAGGCGTCCGGATCGTGGCGACGCGCGATCCGCGACCACCGAGGCAGCGCACGGGACAGCGCGTCCTCCACGATCTCCTCAGCCTCGGCCGGGTCTCCTGTCAGCACGTACGCGAGACGCAGGAGTGACTGTCCACGCGCCACTACCCACTCGTCGAAGTCTGGTGCCGTGCTCACCCGGCTCCTCTCCGCGGTCGACTGACCGGGTCCAGCATGCCAAAGGCAGCAAGCGCCGGGCAGGCGTGCCAGCTACCTCACCACAGGATGCCGACGAGGAGACGCACGTCGGCGGTCACCTCCCGCTCGACCCCGGACAGACGGACGCGTTCGTCGCAGCCGGCTCCCGTGGTGACGGTCCCGACGTAGGCACCGTCGGTGAGGAGCACGGTCTCCCGCCACAGCGGCGAGGCGCAGCTCGCGGACGATGCCTCTGCGCGAGGGGCCGCGGTGATGGTGTCCCACAACGTCTGCGACTCCTCAGCCGTGAGCAGGTCACTCTGCTCGAGCAGACCCTCACCGTCGTAGCGGCAGATCGTGGTCTCGGTGATGCCGTTGTCGAGCCTGACCTCGGCGTCATCCTTCTTGGCCGGGCAACCGTTGCCATCCGGTGTCGCGCCCTCGAGGACCTCCAGGGAGTCCACGATCCGCTGGGCCCCCCCGCGCGTCGGCATCGTGACCACGGCCGTGCCCAGGGTGGAGATGACGCCGCCCGTCCACGCGCCCTCGGGGCGGTAGCCCGACGTGGAGAGCCGGACCTCGGCGGTGGCGTCGCCGCCGTACTGACGATTGACTTCCGTCCGGAAGAACTCGATCCCGTAGGTCGACCGTCCGTCGCAGGAGAAGCCGGGATTCTCCGGGACCTCTCCGATCCAGACGGCGTACTCCTCGGTGCCGTACGGGCAACCGTCGCTCCACTGCATCGGCACCTCGGCCGTCACGTCCCGGAACGACACCGTTCGTGGGGCACCCGCTGTCCCCTCGACGCGCTCGGTGGCGACGTCCGGCGACGACCGCGGGGTGTCGCCGTCCGTGAGGGCGAGGGCGGTCGGGCCGCCGATGAGTACGGCGACAACGGCCAGCGCTGCTCCGGTCGCCCGACGTCGCCGCTGACGGAGCCGACGTGCGCCGGTCGCGAGCCCCGGTGCGCTCCTGGCCTGGGCGGCACCCTGGTGCAGGGTCGCGCGGAGCCTGATTTCGAAGTCGGTGTCGAAGTCAGTCATGCCATTCACCTAGTTCCTCGCGCAGTGTGGCCACGCCTCGTGATACGCGGGACCGGACGCTGCCCTCGCGCACCCCGGTCAGCGCCGCGATCTGCGCGTAGTCGAGATCTTCGTAGAAGCGGAGCACGATGGCGGTCCGCTGATTAGCGGGCAGTGCCTGACATGCCTGCCAGAGGGCGTCGCGTTCCTCGCTCGGCATGCCGGCGGGCGCAGCTCCGTCCACCGGGACGGACGTAGGCGTCTCCCGGCGACGGAACCTGCGCCACCTCGACACGTTGGCGTTGACGACCATGCGGCGTACGTAGGCATCCACGTCATCCGCCTGGCAGATGCGCGACCAGCGGGGCAACGCCCTCGACAGCGCGTCCTGCACGACGTCCTCGGCATCGGCCTGGTTGCCGGTCAGCACGTAGGCGAGGCGCAGGAGCGCCTGGCTCCGCGCAGAGACCCACTCGTCGAAGTCGGGGATGCCGGTTGCCCGGGCTCTCGCATTCTTCTCCAGCACTGACTCCATGCCCCACAGACGCTGCAGCTCGGCCATCTGTTGCGAGCAGCTATTCTTCCGTCTGCTTCGCCCACAGGTTGATGCCCGACTCGACGGCGTGTTGGTCGATCTCCGCCAGCTCGTCCTCGGTCAGTGGCGGTCCGTCCAGGGCATCGAGGTTCGTGTCGAGCTGCTCGACGCTGCTCGCGCCGATGACGGCGCTGGTGACGCGGTCGTCGCGCATCACCCACTGCAGTGCGAGCTGCGCGAGCTTCTGACCCCGCCCCACGGCGATCTCGTCGAGCCGGCGCACGCGGTCGAGGACGTCGGCCTCCAGGCCGGCGATCGTCGAGTCGTCACGAGCGGCCCGCGAGTCCGGAGGGACGCCGCCGAGGTAGCGGTCCGTCAACAAGCCCTGGGCGAGCGCGGAGAAGACGATGCAGCCCATCCCCTGCTCCTCGAGCTCGTCGAGCAGGTCCTCCTCGATCCAGCGGTTGAGCATGGAGTAGGACGGCTGGTGGATCAGCAAGGGCGTGCCGAGCTCCCGGGCGATCATCGCCGCCTCACTGGTCTTGGCCGCGGAGTAGGACGAGATGCCGGCGTAGAGGGCGCGGCCCGACCGCACCGCCGTGTCGAGGGCCATCATCGTCTCCTCGACCGGCGTCTCGGGGTCGAAACGGTGGCTGTAGAAGATGTCGACGTAGTCGAGACCCATCCGCTGGAGCGACTGGTCGAGGCTGGCCAGGACGTACTTGCGCGAGCCGCCACCCTGCCCGTAGGGCCCGGGCCACATGTCCCAGCCCGCCTTCGTCGAGATGATCAGCTCGTCGCGATAGGGCCTGAAGTCGTCGGCGAGGTAGCGACCGAAGTTCTCCTCCGCACGGCCGTACGGCGGCCCGTAGTTGTTGGCCAGGTCGAAGTGCGTGATCCCGCGGTCGAAGGCGCGGCGCAGGATCGCGCGCTGCGTCTCCTCCGGGCGGTCGTCGCCGAAGTTCTGCCAGAGCCCCAGGCTGAGCGGCGGCAGCTTGAGCCCGCTGCGCCCGCTGGGGCGGTAGTCGGTCCGGTCGTAGCGTTGCTCGTCGGCCTCGTACGTCATGCGGGCCAGTGTGCCGGAGCGGCGAGACCCGTCCGCCTCCGGTCGGGCCCTAGCGTGGGCAGGTGCCTCTCGCCTCCCCCGCCTCGTCAGCCCCGTCCGATGTCGCCTTCCACGACTGGCTGGTGGAGGAGCGGGAGGTCCGCCGACACACCACGCGTCGTGGGCAACCGCACGCCTTCGAGACTCTCGTCCCGTCCCGCACGGCGCTGGTCGTGGTCGACATGGTCCCGTTCTTCGTGGCCGAGTCGGCGTACTGCCGGGGCATCGTGTCGAACATCAACGCCTTGGCGGAGGGGCTTCGCCGCCACGGGGGCGTGGTCGCGTGGGTAGTGCCGGGCTACCGGGAGCCGACCTCCCGTGACCGTGCTTTTCTGGGAGTCGAGGTTGCCGAGCGCTACGCGCGCTCCGGCGGCTCAGGTGCTCCAGTCGACCGGATCTGGCCGGGCCTCGTGGCGGAGCCGGACGACGTGGCGGTCGCGAAGACGGCACACAGCGCGTTCTTCCCCGGGCGCTGCGACCTGCCCCAGCTGCTCGACGGCCGGGGCATCGACACCGTCGTCATCACCGGCACGCTGACCAACGTGTGCGTCGAGGCGAGCGTTCGGGACGCGAGCACGCTCGGCTACCGCGTGATCCTGGTGGCGGACGCCTCCGCCGCCATGCGCGACCGGGACCACAACGCTGCCCTGCACGTCGTCTATCGGTCGTACGGCGACGTCCGGTCCACCTCGGAGGTCATCGGGCTCGTTGAATCCGGTGCCAGACCGAGCTCCTGACGTCCGAGCGGGTCCTGGCGTGCCTGCGGTCCCGCAGGGATGTGGTCTGCGGGGTGGGCGGCGTTGTCGCTACTGGTCAAGCGGCTCGCTCGTGACGTCGGCCGGGCGTTCGCTCGGGCCGTTGGTCCGGTGTTCGGTTCGTGGTTCTGGCTCCAGCGGTCGGGACGTGTCAGCGCCCGGGCCGGCCGTGCCGGGACCCGGGCGCTGAGCGTCGTCGTGACCCTCAGTTCACGACGATCTTCGCCTTCTTGGTCACCGCGGCGAAGGTGGCGTTGCCGGCGTACTTCACCGTCACGACGGTCGTATCGGCGAGCCTCGCCAGCTTGAGCGTCACTGTCTGGTTCACGACGTCCTTGGCGATCCGCTTGCCGTCGTAGCTGAACGTCACCTTGCCGGTGACCTTGGCCCCGACACCGTCCAGCACCACCTTCACGGTCGGCGCGGACCCCTTGTCGACTCGCTCCGGTGCCCTGACCTTCATGCTTGGGGTCTGCCTGACGACCGTGACGGCCACCCAGTCGGAACCCACGTTGGTCGTGGCGTCCCCCAGGTAGTGGGCGGTGAGCCTGACCCTGCCGGTGTCGGAGTACGGACCCACGTCGATGGAGACGCGACCCGCACTCAGCGTCCCCCAGCCGACCACCGTGCCGCCGGACCGGATCTGCACCCGCCCGGTCGGCGTGAAGCCGGCGGCGCTGACCCGGACCGACACCTCGTTGCTGGTCTTGACCTCGACCCTGGACGGCACGGCGGTGACGGCGACGGTGGGCGTCGCCTTGATGACGTTGACCGTCAGCGAGCCGTCGGACGGGGCGTACCCCGTAGCCCCGAGGTACCTCAGAGCCAGGCCGTGCGGGCCGACCGCGAGAGCGGTGCCTCCGACGGTGATGCGCGCTGTGCCGGCGACCAGGGTGCCCGTGCCGAGCACCGTCTCGCCGTTGCGCAGCTCTACGGTGCCCGTCGCGCCGGACGGGGCGACCCTGACCGTGACGGTGCCGTCGGTGCCGTACACGATCGGGTCAGCGGCGCCGGAGACCGTGGTCCCGATCGGAACGACGTCGACCGTGATCGTGCCGGTGCTGGGCTCGAACGACGCGGCACCGAGGTAGGCGAGCGTCAGGGTGTGCCTGCCGAGCGCCAAGGCGTCGGCCGGGACCGTGATCGTGCCCGCACCGTCAGCGAGGGTGACACTGCCCACGACCGCGGCACCATCGCGGAGCTCAACCACACCGGACGGCGTGCCGCCGGGCGACGTGACGCTCACAGCGACAGCACCCGCGCGCCCATAGGTAATCGGGTCGCTGGTGCCGGTGACCGCGGAGGGCGCTCGGACGACCGTGACCGTGACCGTGCCCGTGTCGGGCTCGAACGACGTCGCGCCGAGGTAGGCGAGCGTCAGCGTGTGCTCGCCGACCGTCAGGGCCTTGGCGGGAACCATGATCGTGCCCGCCCCGTCGGTCAGCGTGACCGTGCCGACGACCGTGGCACCGTCGCGCAGCTCGACGTCACCCGTCGGCGTGCCGCCCGATGACGTGACGCTCACAGCGACGGCACCTGGCTGCCCGTAGGTGATCGGGTCGCTGGTGCCGGTGACCGCGGAGGGCGCTCGTACGACGGTGACCGTGACCGTGCCGGTGCTCGGGTCGAACCCGGTGGCTCCGAGGTAGTTCAGGGTCAGGTCGTGCGAGCCGACCGAAAGGGCGGTGCCCCCCACGGTGATGCTTGCGGCGCCGCCGTTCAGGGTGCCCGTGCCGAGCAGGGTGTCGCCGTCGAGCAGGCGTACGGTGCCCGTCGCGGTGGACGGAGTCACCGTCACAGTGACGGTGCCATCGGTGCCGTGGACGATCGGATCGGCTGCTCCCGAGACGGTGGTCGCGACCGACAGCGGAGCCTGGGCGGTGAACGGGACCCTGGCCGTCGTGGCGGTGTTGTTGCCCGTGATCACGAGCACCTGAGCACCGCTTGCGTTGAGGGGCAGGGTGACTGTGACGGTTGCCGTGCCTGCTTCGTCGTACCCGGGCAGCGCCGTCTGTCGAGTGGTCGTGACCGGGAAGGACCCGAGGTCGGTGCCGTTGAGGCTGGCTGTGACCGACGTGTCGCCCAGGTCGCCCGGACCGGTCATCGACAGCGACGACAGGTTGACGGTGACGTCCTGGCCGGCTCGCGGGGTGGCCGTGGTGATGACGGCGCCGACACCGCGCTGGCGGTAGTCGACCGCGAGCGGCGTGCCGCCCGTGGGGGCGTTGGCCGCAAAGTAGTCGACCTGTGCCTGCAGGTCGGTCCGGCCGGTGTCCTGCTTGCCGGCGCCCTGACTCAGGGCGGCGAAGTTGTCGCCGCCGGTGGAGAGGAACGCGTTGACCGTGACCGAGTAGGTCTGGGTCAGGTCGATGGGCGTCCCGTTGAGGAACATGGCCTTGATCCGCGAGCCTTGAGCAGCCGCCGGGTCGTAGGTGTAGGTGAAGCCCTTGCTGATGCCCAGCTTCAAGAACGGCCGTGACGCGCCGAGGGGTTGCCACTGCTGCTCGAGCGCCGCCTTGATCTGAGCGCCGGTGAGGTCCTCGTTGACCAGGGTGTTGGCGAACGGCTGCACGTTGGCTGCGTCCTTGAAGGTCACGGTCCGCGGGAACGCGCCCGTGCCCTGACCGGTCAGGTCGGCACGAAGGCCACCGGGGTTCATGAACGCGATCTGCGCCGACCCGAAGGCCGGGTCGCTGGTCGCCCACCTCTGGATCTCGGCGACGATGTTGCCCAGCGCCGACTCCCCCCCACGGTTCTCGGCGGTCCCGTCGGCAAGCTTGGCCCGGTAGAACGCGCCGTCGATCTGGCCCAGCGGCTGCGCACCGAGCACGTTGGCGTTGCTGACCGCGCTGCTGACGATGGCCGCGGTGTTGGAGTCGACGGGGTAGTTGAACGTCGAGCCCGTCGTACCGTTCTTCAGCGGGAGAACCGCCTGGGTCTTCGACGTGATGATGCCCGTGGTCGGGTCGCCCACGTAGATGCGCTGGTTGAGGTTCATGCCGTACTGACCGGCCGAGACGATCGGACGCGTGGTGATCGGACGACCCGACCAGCCGGGCACGGGCTGCGAGCAGTTGTAGGTCAGGTGCGTGTGGCCCGAGACGATCGCGTCGATGTTGTCGTTGACGCCCGAGGTGATCTTGCCGAAGTCGGACGTGGTGTCGGAGGTGATCGTCGCGCAGTCGGTGCCGGCGGCGCCCTCGTGGACCAGCAGCACGATGACGTCCGCACCGGCGCTCTTGAGGTGATCGGCCGCGGCGTTGGCGGCCGTGGGGATGTCGGTCACCTTGATGGTGGAGATGCCACCCGGCGAGACGAGCTCGGGCAGGTGCTCGGTGACCGCACCGATGAACCCGACCTGGACGCCGCCCATGTCCTTGATCCAGGTCCCGTCCAACGCGCCGGTGTCGTCGGCCTTGAACTTCACGTTGGCGCCGAGGTACTTCCAGCTCGCGCCGCCGTACGGGTTCGTCTCCGCGTTGTAGGGCGCCATCACCCGGTTGACGAGGTCGTTGTAGCCGGCGTCGAACTCGTGGTTGCCGACCGCGGAGACCTCCAGACCGGCCTCGTTGAGCGCATCGATCGTCGGCCTGTCCTTGGCGATGAACGACTCGAACGTCGAAGCACCGATCAAGTCGCCGGCAGCCGCGAACACCGTGTTCGGGTTCACCGTGCGCAGCTGCTTGACCGCGCCGGCCAGTACCGCCGCACCGGCCGAAGCAGAGGTCGTGTCGTTCTGGATGCGGCCGTGGAAGTCGTTGGTCGCCAGGATCTGGACGGCGACAGGGTCGCCCTCCGCGGCGCCGGCCGGCGCGGCTACGGCGCCGAAAGCGAGCGGGGCGGAGACGAGACCGAGGATGGCGCTGGCGACGAAGCCGCGCCGGGAGGCGTGCGTGAACACAGAGGTGAGCCTCTCGAAAGGCGGGCAGACGGGTCGAGACCGGCCTGCACGCAGGGGAGCCTGAACCGTAACTCCGAACACCGACGTCGCGTGGCGAAATGCAGCACCCGACTTCAGCCGGGCCGGAACCTTGAGAGCCGTGCGGCGAGTCAACTCGTGGTGACGAGGTCGACGCTGTGCCACGGCTCCATGGCCATGTGCCTCCGGCCACCGTCTGCGCGATATCGGAAGCGGGTCAGCGTCAACGACTCAAGGACCAGGTCGTGGTGGAGCGACTGCCGACGCGCCGCCGTCCACGACACCAGGCTCGGCGCGTCGAGGATCGGCGCCGCGACGTGCAGGACGCTGGCGTACCAGATGTCACGCTCCTGCCACTGGTCTTCGAACCAGGCCAGGGGCCCCAGGGCGGCGCGTAGTCGGCGCATGAGCTCCCACGGCCCGTCGTCGAGCGGCTCGGCCTGCACCATGACCCCTCGGGGAGACCGACAACGGCCCGTTGACCCGCCTGCAACGATGGTCCGCAGCCAGCGAGCACACTCCACCACCACCACCGATCGGAGTCGCCATGCCCCTGATCTACCCCGTCGCCGAGGACACCCCCGACGACGCCGACACGACCTTCGAGCACTTCGTCGACGACTGGTCCGAGACCTGGGTCATCGAGATCGACACCGACCACGAGCACGAGGACGAGGGCGACTACGTGCGCCTCGGCCCGTTGCCGGCCCGCCAGGCATGGGACTTCGCCCACGAGATCGAGGGCATGCGACCCACCTGGATGGTGAGCATCATGCCGGTCTTCGCCGTGGACTCCGACGCCGCCGACCTCATCGCGCAGATCGAGAGCGACGAGGACTGAGCCCTCGGCACCGAGCGGGGTCAACCCCGACGCGTCTCCAGCACCCGGAAGCCCTTGTGGCTGGCCAGGCGCGTCGTGGGCCAGCCCTGCTCGGTCAGCCAGCGCTGGAGCGAGTCGGCGCCGAGGAACTTACCCACCACCATCACCGCGCGTCCCTCCGGGCGCAGCCTCGGCAGCCAGGTGAGCAACAGCTCGTGCAGAGCTTCCTTGCCGATCCGGATGGGCGGGTTGGACCAGATCTCGTCGAAGGTCATGTCGGTGGGGATCTGGTCCGGGAGCGCAGCCACGAAGCGGGATCCGAGCCCGAGGGCGCGTGCGTTCTCGTTGGCGAGGAGCAGTGCCCGCTCGTTGACGTCGACGCCCGTCACGGTCGCGAGGGGTACGGCGCGGGCGATCGCGAGCCCGATGACGCCGTACCCACAGCCGAGGTCGAGGAACTGACCCTGCACCGGCGGTTCGAGCTCGCGGAGCAGCATCGCGGTCGCGTGGTCGAGGTGGCCGCGGCTGAAGACCCCCGAGCCGCTCACCAGCTCCAAGGAGTGCCCCCAGACGTCGACCGGGAACGACTCGCGCGTGAACGGCACCGCGGGGTCGGCCGAGAAGTAGTGGTCGTCGCTCATGGGATGGGGCTCCTCGCGTTGCGGGCCCGCTCCGCCTGGGCCAGCAGTTCGTCGCCCTCGGGGTAGCGGACCTCCTCGAGGGTCAGCCCGTGGGGGCGGACGACCCGGAGCGAGGAGACGCGGGTGCGCCCGGCCAGCATCTCAGCCGGCCACTCGGGCGGCTGCCGGCCCTCCCCGACCTCCAGCAGGCAGCCGACGAGCGACCGCACCATGGTGTGGCAGAAGGCGTCGGCGACGACGCGGGCCTCGACCAGGCCGTTGGGCGTGCGGGACCAGGCCAGCTCGAGGAGCGTGCGCACCGTGGTCGCCCCCTCCCGGCGCCGGCAGAAGGAGGCGAAGTCCTGGAGACCGAGCAGCGGCGTGGAGGCGAGGTTCAGGGCGTCCACGTCGAGGACGTGGGGCCACGCGAGGACGAGATGGCGCAGCAGCGGGTCGACGCCGTCCGGGCGGTCGGCGACCCGGTAGGTGTAGCGACGCCAGATCGCCGAGAAGCGCGCGTCGAACCCCGGCTCCGCCTCGGTCGCACTACGCACGCGGACGTCAGGCGGCAGGATGCCGTTGACCCTGCGCACGAAGGCGGCCAGCGGCGCGTCGCGCGACCGACCGACGAGCGCATCGAGGGCGTCAGGCGGCATATCCGTGTGGAGGACCTGTCCACGCGCATGCACGCCGGCGTCGGTCCGGCCCGCGCACACGACCCGCACCCGGGGCAGTCGTAGAGCGGTGGCCAACGCGTCCTCGAAGGTGCCCTGCACCGTCCTGAGACCGGGCTGCGTGGCCCACCCGTTGAAGTCGGTGCCGTCGTAGGACACGTCGAGCCGGATGCGCACCCGCAGATCCTAGGCGTCGGCCGACGCCGGGGCGCGGCCACCGCTGCCGCGCCATACCCGACCCGTGAACAACCCCCCCATCATCCCCGCCTCCGGCGACAACCTCGACGTCCTCGAGCAGCAGTTCTGGCGCTACACCCGCGAGTACGAAGTCCGTTGCGCCCCGACTGCGGCCGGGGCGAAGGCCGAGGCGGCGGACGTCATCGCGAGCGGTGGCCAGGTCGCCCTGTTCGTGCTGGAGTCCGAACTGCCTGACAGGGAGATCTATCCCGCCATCGCGAAGCGCTGACGCCTGATGGCACCGCGCGACGGCGGCTGTCCCCATCTTGTTCAACACGTAGGTTGACAACGCGCCTCTCCGCGAACTACCGTGTTTCTCAACCAATCAGTTGAGAAAGGTGAGCGATGGCCGACCAGCTCTCGCAGGTCTTCTCCGCCCTGGCCGATCCGACCCGCCGCGACATCGTCGCCAGGCTCACGGCCGGGGACTCCACCGTGGGTGACCTTGCGGCGCCGTACGACGTGAGCCTGCAAGCGGTCTCGCGGCACCTCAAGGTGCTCGAGGAGGCAGGTCTCGTCAGCCGCAGTCGGGAGGCGCAACGTCGTCCGGTGCACCTGGAAGCCGAGGTGTTCGACCTCATGACGAAATGGATCGAGCGATACCGCCGCCAGGCGGAGGAACGGTTCAGCCGCCTCGACGACGTGCTGGCGGCAATGGACGACACGGGCGCACCTGACAACCCCTTGAAGGAAGGAACAGCATCATGACCACCACGCGGGACTCCGAGACCCGCTACTCCGAGGCTGTCATCGCAGCAGACCCGACGGTGCCGGCCATCCACATCACCCGCGACTTCGCGGCCACGCCCGCTCAGCTCTTCCGCGCCCACACAGATCCGAAGATCTTCGCCCGGTGGATCGGCCCCCGCAGCATCGACACCGAGATCGTCGAGTGGGACGCGCGCAACGGAGGCAGCTGGCGCTACCTCGCGCGTCGCGAAGGTGTCGAGGAAGGCTTCCGCGGCTGCTTCCACACGCTGCGCGAGGACCGCCTCGTGCAGACCTTCACCTGGGAGGGCATGCCCGACGAGGTGGCTCTGGAGACGATGACCTTCGAGGACCTCGGAGACGGCCGGACCAGGCTGCACGCGTTCTCGCTCTGCGACTCCTTCGAGGGCCGCGACGCGTGGCTGTCGAGCGGTATGGCGGGTGGCGTCAACGAGGGTTACGCCGAGCTCGACGCCCTGCTTGCCGAGGGTGCCCTGTGAGCGACGCGGGCGAGCGCCACCGCCGGTTCGCCTCCGACTTCGCGGCCCTGACCCGGGGCGTGGACGACTGGGAGGCGCCGGCGCCGGTGCCGGGTTGGAGCGCGCGGGACGTCGTGGATCACCTCGTCGGCTGGTTCCCCGGCTTCCTCGCCGCAGGGGACATCACGCTCCCGGCCGGTCCGGACGTCGCCGACGACCCGGTGGCGGCGTGGCAGCACCAGGCAGACGCCGTACAAGAGCTCATCGAGACCCGCGGCGAGGAGTCGTTCACGCACCCTCGTGCCGGCACCCACCGGCTGGCCGACGCCGTGGATCGCTTCTACACCGCCGACGTCTTCATGCACACGTGGGACCTGGCCCGGGCCACAGGCCAGGAGCCCGACCTCGACGAGGACCAGGCTGCCGCGATGCTCGAGGGCATGCACGGGATCGAGGAGATGCTCCGCTCATCCGGCCAGTACGGCGCAGCAGTGCCCGTCGCTCCGGATGCCCCCGTGGCGGACCGGCTGATGGGCTTCGTCGGGCGTGACCCGGCGTGGCGGGCGTGACCTCCCTCAGCTGAGCTCGGACCGCCGCGGCGGGTCTGCGCCGGGGCGACCGACCGTGACTGCTGCGGCCCTGGCCGCATGGGCCAGCACAGCGGTCCACCTCGTCGGCCCGAGGTCGCGCAGCCGCTCGCGGGCCCCGGGCCCGACCACCTCGAAGCTCCAGAGTGCGTCGACCACGGCAGCCGTCACGGTGTCGCCCGCTCCGATGGTGTCCACCACCGGCGTCCGGTTGGCGGGCACCTCCCCCTCCCCCGAGGCGGTGAACCAGGCCGCCCCCTCGCCGCCCCTGGTGACGATCACGGCGCCGGCGCCTCGCGCCAGGAAACCCGCTGCCACCTCCCGGTGCTCCTGCCCGGGCCACAGGGCGTCCAGGTCCTCGTCGCTCGCCTTGACGACGTCGGCAAGGGCAGCCATCTCCTCCGCCCGGGTCACGACCTCGGGGCCGGTGCCGGTGACCTGTGGGCGAGCGTTGAGGTCGAAGACCACGAGCGCTGCGGCGCGGTGCTCCGTGACCAGCGCCGCGACGTCGAGCGCGCCCGGGTCGAGGGCCGCCCCGAGGGAGCCGAAGACGACGACCACCGGGTCCGTGCCCGTGGGCAGCGACAAGGGGCCCGGTCGCCACTCGACGTCGAACTCATAGCTGGCCGCACCGGACTCGGCCACCGTCGCGACGGCTGTCGCGGTCCGGTCCAGCGCCAACGGGTTGCCGCCGACCTGCACTCCGTTGTCCCGTAGGTGCTCGGCGAGGAGCTGGCCGTGGTCGTCCTGGGCGAAGGCCGTGAGAAAGGTGACGGGCCGTCCAAGTCGGGCCAGGGCCACCGCGGCGTTGGCCGAGCTCCCGCCCGGATGGTGACGATCGGGACCGTCGCTGGTCCTCACCACGTCGACCAGCGCCTCACCCACGACCAGAGCGACCTGTTCCATGCCCGATGGTCTACCACTCCCAGCGGTCCCGATGCCCGCCGTAGGGTCGGTGTCATGCAGCTCGACCCGATCCGCCACGACACCGACGTGCCTCCCTTCGAACAGGCCCGGGCCCAGATCGCCGCCCGGATCGCCGCCGGCGAGCTCCCGAGCGGCACCCGCCTGCCGACCGTCCGTGCACTGGCCTCCGAGCTCGACGTCGCGGTCAACACGGTGGCCCGGGTCTACAAGGAGCTGGAGGCCGATGGGCTCGTCGTCACCGAGGGCCGGCGCGGGACCCATGTGTCATCGACCAGCCCGGGCGTCGACGTCCGGGAGGCCTCCTCGGCCTACGTGCAGGCCTGTCGCCGGCACGGCCTGACCCAGGCAGAGGCAGTGCGCCTGGTCGAGACCGGCTGGAAACAGTGAAGTACGTCGTCTACGGAGCCGGTGCGGTCGGCGGTGTCGTCGGCGGGCTCCTGCACCAGGCGTGACACCCCGTCACGCTCGTGGCCCGCGGAGCCCACCTGGCGGCGAGCCGCGCACGAGGACTGGCCCTCGACACCGGTGCCGGAGTGTCCAAGGTCGTGGCGCCGGCGACCGATACAGCGGCCGGCGTGGCATCGACCGAGGACACGGCCGTGATCCTTGCGGTGAAGTCGCACCAGGCACCGGCCGCTCCGGCTCCTCAGCGGGGTGTACGCCGTCTGCGTGATGCTGCCCTCGACCCACCTCGACCCCGGTGTGGTCGTGGCGAAGTGCCACCCGACCCCCGGCATCCTCGACATCGGACGCATCCCTGGCGGCACGGACGAGCTGACCGCGAACGTCGCCGCTGACCTTCGGACTGCGGGCTTCGTCTCCGAGGAGCGGCCGGACATCCTGGCGTGGAAGCGCCGCAAGCTCCCGCTCGACGTGGGCAACGGCGTCGACGCCTCCTTCCGGCAGGACGCCGCGAGCAAGGAGCTCGCCGAGCGCGCCGGTGCCGAGGGCGAGCGGGTGCTGTCTGCGGCTGGACTGACGGTCGTCACTGCCGCAGAGGACGGTGAGCGTCGAGGAGCCCTGCTGCGGCGTCGCGAGGACGTCCCAGCCGCAGGTGGCTCCACCTGGCAGAGCCTGCAACGCGGCAGCGGCGACTCGGAGATCGACTACCTCGCGGGTGAGGTCGTGCTCCTCGGTCGGCTCCACGGCATCCCCACTCCCGCGAGCGAGGCGATCGTGGCTGCCACGCGTCAGCTGGCGGCAACGCGCGGTCCTGCCCGGAGCCTGGACGCGGCGAGCGTGCTGGTCGAGCTGGACACAGGGAAATGACAACGGGCCGGTCACCCCAGGGGGATGACCGGCCCGTCGACCTGACGTGGAGCTAGATCACTCGCCAGCGCGCGCGAAGCCAGCGGCCTCGGCGGACTCGACGGAGTCGAACCACACCTCTGCCGTCGTCTGGGCGTACCACTGACCGTCGGGCTCGTGGAACTTCATCGAATCCTCGTTGCCCTTGATCGGGAACCCCTCAGGGGCGCTCTCGACGTTCTCCATCGGCATGTGCGAACCGTCGTACTTGCCCGCGAACCCGCCCGTGGTCTCCTCGAAGACCTCCATGTCGACACCCTCGACCTCGACGAGCGGCGCGATGCCGGCCTCCTCGGCCTTGGCCTCCACCGGGTCGACGTCGTCGTCGGACTCGGTGTCGGCACCCTCGGTCTCGGTGGCGTCCTCGACGGTGTCCTCGGCCGGGGTCTCGGCGGCGGGCGCGGTCTCGAGGACCTCGGTCTCGCCGTCGACGCCCTCGGCCTCGGTCTCGACGGGCGCGACCTGGACGGGAGCAGCCGCCGCAGCGGTCCTCTTCGACGAGGTGCCCTTGGGTGCGTACGCCTCGGTCACCAGCTCGATGACTGCCATCGGGGCGTTGTCGCCCTTGCGGGGGCCGATCTTGGTGATGCGGGTGTAGCCACCGGGACGGTCGGCGAAGGTCGGCGCGATCTCGGTGAAGAGGACGTGCACGACACCCTTGTCGCGGATGGTCTTGAGAACCTCGCGACGGTTGTGCAGGTCGCCGCGCTTGGCCTTGGTGATCAGCTTCTCCGCGAACGGGCGCAGCATGCGCGCCTTGGCCTCGGTGGTGGTGATCCGGCCGTGCTCGAAGAGCGCCGTCACGAGGTTGGCAAGGATGAGGCGCTGGTGGGCGGCAGAACCGCCGAGGCGCTTACCCTTCTTGGGCTGGGGCATGTCACTTCTCGTTTCTCTCCGGCCGTGTCAGGTACCGGGGTAGACGACCGGCGGGCGCCGGTCGGTTTGGGATTAGTACTGCTCGTCCTCGACGAATGCGTCGTCGTCGTCGTCGCCGTACGCAGCCAGGGCCGCGTGCGGGTCGAAGCCGGGCGCGCTGTCCTTGAGGGACAGGCCCATCTCGACCAGCTTGGCCTTGACCTCGTCGATCGACTTCGCGCCGAAGTTGCGGATGTCGAGCAGGTCCTGCTCCGAGCGGCTGATGAGCTCACCCACGGTGTGGATGCCCTCGCGCTTGAGGCAGTTGTAGGAACGGACTGTGAGTTGCAGGTCCTCGACGGGCAGGGCCAGGTCAGCAGCGAGCTGCTCGTCGACGGGCGACGGGCCGATGTCGATGCCCTCGGCCTCGACGTTGAGCTCGCGGGCCAGGCCGAAGAGCTCGACGAGCGTCTTGCCGGCCGAGGCGATCGCGTCGCGGGGACGGATCGACGGCTTGGTCTCGACGTCGATGACGAGCTTGTCGAAGTCGGTGCGCTGCTCGACACGGGTGGCCTCGACCTTGTAGGTCACCTTCA
>NZ_JAOPXV010000028.1 GCF_025964975.1 Nocardioides sp. | reverse complement strand
GTGCTCTACCGCCACCCGCACCCGACCGTGATCGACCCCGAGTCCGGCTTCACCATCGACCACTTCCGCAACTTCAACGCCGTGCTGGTCCAGCAGTCGCGGCTGGGCGAGCTGGGCGTCGAGGGGCTGACCGAGCTCGTCCAGGAGGCGTGGCTGGCGGTGGCGCCCAAGCGACTGTGCAGGGAGTTCCTTGCGGATGGCTGAGCGCAACCGGGTGGACCCCTCGCGGCTCGCCGCCTACGACGTGCTCAAGTCGGTGCGACTCGACGACGCCTACGCCAACCTCGCGCTGCCGCTGGTGCTCGCCGAGCACCGGCTGTCCGGTCGGGACGCCGCGTTCACCACGGAGCTGGTGTCCGGCACCATCCGCTGGCAGGGCACCTACGACGCGATCATCGACGCCTGCCTGACCAAGCCCCGACTCGAGGCGAAGGTGCGTGACGCGCTGCGGCTCGGCGTCCACCAGCTGCTGGCGATGCGGGTGCCCGACCACGCAGCCATCAGCACCAGCGTCGACCTCGTCCGAGCGCGGGTCGGCATCGGTCCGGCGGGGCTGGTCAACGCGGTGCTGAGGAAGGTCTCCAGACAAGACCTGGACGGCTGGATCCGTGAGGTCGCCCCGGACCCCAGCCACGACCCGGTCGGGTTCGCCTCCATTGCCCACTCGCACCCGCGGTGGGTCGTCGAGGCGCTCGACGAGGCGCTGGGCAGCCCCGAGGAGCTGCCCGCCCTGCTCGCCGCGGACAACGCCGCGCCCAGGGTCATGCTCGTCGCGCTGCCCGGGCTCGCCACGACCGACGAGCTGGTTGCTGCTGGCGGCAGCAGGGGCACGCTGTCGCCGTACGCCGTCGAGCTGACCGGCGGCGATCCGTCGGCCATCTCCGCCATCGCCCACGGCCGTGCCGGCGTGCAGGACGAGGGCTCCCAGCTCGTCGCCCTCGAGCTCGCGCAGGCCGGGCTGTCCGGTCGCGACGAGCGGTGGCTCGACGTGTGCGCCGGTCCCGGCGGGAAGGCCGCTCTGCTCGCATCGCTGGCTGCGCAGAGGGGCGCGCGGCTGCTCGCCAACGAACGCCAGCAGCACCGAGCGCGGCTGGTGTCGCGCGGCACCCGTGCGACGTCGTCGGGGATGCTCGGCGTGGTGACCGGTGACGGCACCCGGCCGCCGTGGCGTGAGCAGACCTTCGATCGCGTGCTGGTGGACGCCCCGTGCTCGGGGCTGGGGGCGCTCCGGCGGCGTCCGGAGTCCCGCTGGCGGCGTATGCCTGCGGACCTGGACGCACTGGTGCCCTTGCAGACAGCCCTGCTCGACGCGGCCATCACCGCGACCAGGTCGGGGGGCGTGGTGGTCTACGCGACCTGCTCGCCGGTCCTGGACGAGACCACGGGGGTCGTCGAAGCGGTGCTGGGGCGACGGAGTGATGCAGTGCTGGAGCGTTCGCGCCAGCTGTGGCCACACCGCGACGGCACGGACGCGATGTTCATCGCCACGATCCGGCGCGGCTGAGCCCTCGATTCTCGCCTTTTCCCCCAGATGGGTGTTTCCCGTGCGTTTGGTGGCGTGCATGATGATGGCCGGGAAGCGATTCGAGGGGATCGTCAGATCTTGGGGATGGGTGGGTCTCTGTGCGTCGTCGACTACGAGCCGCTACCGCGGTTGCAGTCCTGCTGTCCGCCTCGTCAGCCACCTCAACGATGACGGCCCCGGCCCAGGCAAGAGCCTCGGACCCGGTGACCACGTTGACCGGACCCGGCTCGCCCCTCGACGGCATGTACCTCACCTACGTCGGCTGCGACGCGATGGGCGCACCTGCCGCGGCACCCACGACCCGGATCAACCGCGGCCCCGACGTGGCACCGCTGGGCCGGCGCAGCTTCGGTCTGGTCCCGTTCGGTCCGGGCACCGCCTCCGGGCCGACCCTCTCCTTCCTCTCGCTCGGCGCGCTCGGAGCGGGAGTGGACGTGCACGCCGCGTCCGGCACGACCGGGGCCTCCTACATCTGGGTGACGCCCCCCGACCTCCAGCCCGGCCAGGCCTGGCGCGGCCGTGCTGATCTCAGCATCACACCGGGCGCCTGGGAACACGTGGAGACCGCCGCGGTCCGCCACGAATGGGTCCTGGTCGACCTCGCCTCCGGCGAGGCGCTGGCCCAGGAGTCGGCGACGCCCCTCGACTTCGTCACGACGCACGGCGACGGTCCGGGCCTGCTGGTGACCGGGTTCGGTTGCGACGGCCAAGCGTTCAACCTCGACGCGGTCCGCGGCAACGGCGCTACGTGGGACTTCGAGGGGATGGCTCTCGTGACGTCGATCCTGCCCTCGGCCACCCAGCTGTCGTCCGGTGACGAGCTCTCCGTCGCGGGCTCCGTGACCGACGCCGGCGGTCGCGTCACGGGCGACCCGCTGGTGCTCCAGTCCCGCGTCCCCGGAGCCAGCGAGTGGACCGACGTGTCGTCGGTGACCCACTCCGGTCCCGATGGCGCATCGTGGGCAGGAGTCACCGTCAGCGAGACCCGCGAGTTCCGCTGGCTCCGACCCGAGAGCGAGTATGCCGACGAGGGAGCCAGCGAGCCCGTCCTGGTGACGGTCGCGCCCTGACCCACGTCTGCTCGACTGGCTAGGGTCACCTCATGGCGTCCTCACCCAGCATCGAGATCGAGGTGGACGACCGCGTGGTGCGGGTCAGCAACCCCGACCGCGTCTACTTCCCGGAGTCGGGATCCACCAAGCTCGACCTGGTGGAGTACTACCTCGCCGTCGGTGACGGCATCGTCAACGCGCTCCGCGAGCGGCCGTGCATGCTGCACCGCTTCCCCAAGGGGCTGGCCGGTGACAAGGTCCACCAGAAGCGCGTCCCGGCCGGTGCCCCGCCGTGGTTGGAGACGGTCCGCCTGCACTTCCCGCGCTGGAACCGCACCGCCGACGAGCTCTGCGTCACCGAGCTCGCCAGCGTCATCTGGGCGGTACAGATGTCCACCGTCGAGTTCCATCCTTGGAACAGTCGGCGCGCCGACACCGAGTCGCCCGACGAGTGGCGCATCGACCTCGACCCGGGCCCGGAGTGCGACTGGGCGACGGTCCGGCGGGTGGCCCAGGTGGCACACGAGGTGCTCGACGAGCTCGGCGCCGTCGGCTTCCCCAAGACGAGCGGCGGCTCCGGTCTCCACATCTACGTCCGCATCCCGCCCGACCACGGGTTCAGCGACGTACGCCGCGGCGCGCTCGCCTTCGCCCGGGAGGTCGAGCGGCGCGCCGGCGGCGACGTCACGACCGCGTGGTGGCGCAAGGACCGGTCGCCCGAGGAGCTGTTCGTCGACTACAACCAGAACGCGCGCGACCACACCATTGCCGCCGCCTACTCGGTCCGCGGTGTGGCGGAGGCACGCGTGTCCGCACCGGTCCGGTGGGACGAGATCGACGACTGCGAGCCGGACGACTTCACCATCTTCACCATGCCTGCCCGCTTCGCCGAGATCGGTGACCTCCACGCCGGCATCGACGACGAGGTCTTCGACATCGCCCCGCTGCTCGAGTGGGCGGAGCGCGACGAGGCCGCCGGTGCCGAGCCGCCCCCCGATCCCGAGGCCGACGCGACCCCGCCGGCCTAGGATCGGCCCATGTCCGATTCCCGTGCCGAGCCGATCGACATCGCCGACAAGCTGTCGCTGTTCTCCGAGGCCTGGTCGCCCAAGGTGATCGCGCGCCTCAACGACTACGAGATCAAGCTGGCCAAGCTCAAGGGCGAGTTCGTCTGGCACACCCACGACGACACCGACGAGCTGTTCCTCGTTATCGAGGGCCGGCTGACGATCCAGCTGCGTGCGGGCGACGTCACCTTGGGCCCGGGTCAGCTGTTCGTGGTCCCGCGGGGGGTCGAGCACTGTCCGGTCACCGACGGGGACGTGGCGGTGATGCTGATCGAGCCGGCCGGCGTGGTCAACACCGGCTCCGCCGGCGGCGAGCTGACGGCGGCCTACGACGACTCCCTCCTCGACTGAGGGCCGCAGCACCCTAGGCTGACGCCCGTGGGTATCCAGATCACTCCGTCCATCCTCAACGCCAACTTCGCCAGGCTCGGCGAGGAGATCGGCCGCATCGGGAGCGCCGACTGGGTGCACGTCGACGTGATGGACAACCACTTCGTCCCGAACCTGACCTTCGGGCCGACGATGGTGGAGGCGCTCAGCAAGGCCACCGCCATCCCCCTCGACGCCCACCTGATGATCGAGGACTGCGACACGCAGGCACCGTTGTACGCCGAGGCGGGCGCCAGCAGCGTCACTTTCCACGTGGAGGCGACGAAGGCCCCGATCCGGCTCGCCCGCGAGCTGCGCAACCAAGGCGCCCGGGCCAGCATGGCGCTGAAGCCCGCCACTCCCATCGAGCCCTACGAGGAGCTCCTGGCCGAGCTCGACATGGTGCTGATCATGACCGTGGAGCCGGGGTTCGGCGGCCAGAAGTTCCTCGACCTCTGCCTGCCCAAGATCCGTGCGGCCCGGGCGATGATGCGCAAGCACGGCGTCGAGACCTGGCTGCAGGTCGACGGAGGAGTCAGCCTCGAGACGATCGAGCGCTGTGCGGAAGCCGGCGCTGACGTGTTCGTCGCCGGCAGCGCCGTCTTCTCCGCCACCGACCCCGACGCGATGGTGCGGGAGCTCAAGGCGAAGGCCGAGGCCGCGACGACGTGAGCAGCCGGGCCACGGTCGACGACATCCACGCAACCGCGCGGGCGATGCCGCACGTGACCGTGGCCAGGCCCGACACGCTGCCCGTCTACCAGGTCGGCAGCAAGTCGTTCGTCTTCTTCCGGACCCCTCGGCCCGACGCGTTCGATCCGGAGACGCGGGAGCGCTACGACGACGTGATCGTCTTCTGGGTCGGTTCGGAGGGCGACAAGCTCGCGCTGGTGCAGGACGAGACCTCACCGTTCTTCACCACGCCGCACTTCGACGGACACCCTTCCGTGCTGCTGCGCGGCTCGCGGGTCGGTGAGGTGGACCGGGAGGAGATCGTCGAGCTGGTCCAGGACGCCTGGCTGGCGCAGGCCTCGCGTCGCCGCGCCGAGACCTGGCTGCGAGAGCACGCACTGGACCGCTGACCACGGCGCGCGACGCGCCGGGACGTGGCTGAGATGGTGCAGTGGGCAGCGAAGGGGAGGAGCATCAAGCCATGAACCGACACGGCGTCGCCCTGACGGTCACCTGTCTGGCGGTGACACTCCTCAGCGCGTGCGAGCCGGTGGGAGGTCAAGCGTTCCTCCTGAACGAGACCGGCGAGCAGGGCCTGACAGTCGAGGTGCATCGCCCCGACGGTCACATCCTGGAGGACGGGCTGGTCGAGGAGGTCTACTCCTTCGACACGCAGTGGACCAACCGCCAACTGCAGTGCTACGTCGCCACGGACGGCTACCTCCAGGTCATCCGTCGCGACGGCACTGTGTTGGTCCGCCACGAGTTCGCCGATCGACCGGTGTGCGAGAAGGAGGAGATCACGCTCGGCGCCGACGGAGAGCTGGTATGGGCCGACTGAGGACCTGGAGCTCCTGACGTTGCCGACATCACACCGGACAGCCGCCCGGGAATGTCTACGGGTGTGACAGAGTTCGGCCCAGCAAGAGCGTGCTCTGGGGGCGGTGAAAATCCGCACCGGCGGTGACCTGGTCGAAGCGATTCGCTTCGACCGGCAGTCCGCGACCCGGCCACAGCCAGTGGCCGGTTGACCAGGTGAGAATCCTGGACCGACGGTCAAAGTCCGGATGAGAGGATCACGCAAGCGCCTGGTGTCCGAACGACGCCTGCGCCCGCGCCCCCGGAGTCCATTTCACGGACCAGAGGGACAGCGATGACCACCACACCAGCCGAGCAGGCCGCGATGCGCCGCGCCCTTGTGCTCGCAGCGACCCCGGGCGTACCGCTCGGGCCAAACCCTCGGGTCGGGTGTGTGCTGCTGGACGCCGGCGGCGCCGTGGCGGCCGAGGGCCTCCACCGCGGAGCAGGTACGCCGCACGCCGAGGTCGCGGCGCTGGCAGCGTTGGCCCAGGCCGGCGGGACCGCGCAGGGCGCGACGGCGGTCGTCACCCTCGAGCCGTGCACCCACACCGGCCGAACCGGACCGTGCGTCGAGGCGCTGGTCGCCGCAGGCGTCCGCCGTGTGGTCTTCGCCCAGCGCGACCCCAACCCGATCGCCGCCGGTGGGGCGACGGCACTCCGGGAAGCCGGGATCGAGGTCGAGGGGGGAGTCATGGAGCCCGTCGCCCGGGGCATCAACCGGGCGTGGACCTTCGCCGTCGAGCACGGGCGACCCTTCGTCACCTGGAAGTTCGCCACCACGCTGGACGGGCGCAGCGCCGCAGCCGACGGCACCAGCCGCTGGATCAGCGGGATGGACGCCCGCCGCGACACCCACGCCATGCGGGCCGAGTGCGACGTGGTCCTGGTCGGCACCGGCACCGTGCTCATCGACGACCCGCGCCTCACCGTCCGCGACGAGGTCGACCAGCCCCGCCCGCACCAGCCGCTTCGCGTCGTGATGGGCGAGCGCGACGTCCCGGCCGAGAGCCGCATCTTCGCCGGTCCCGGCGAGGCACGTCACCTCGCCACCCGCGACCCGGCCGAGGCGCTCCAGCAGCTCTACGACGACGGTCGCCGTCACGTCTGGCTCGAGGGCGGACCGACTGTTGCCGCTGCATTCCTTAGCGCAGGTCTCGTCGACGAGATCATCGCCTACGTCGCGCCGACCTTCCTGGGCGCCGGCGCCAGTGCCGTCGGCGACCTCGGCATCACCACCGTCACCGACCAGCTGCGCTGGCACCTCAAGCGCGCCGGCGTCATCGGCACGGGCGCCGATGCCACCGTGCGGCTCACCCTGACCCCCGGAAGAGAGAACTGATGTTCACCGGCATCGTGGAAGAGCTCGGCAGCATCGCGAGCATCGAGGAGCAGGGCGACGCGATCCGGCTGACCGTGCGCGCCAGCACCGTCCTGGCAGGCACCGGCCTGGGTGACTCCATCGCCGTCAACGGCTGCTGCCTGACGGTCGTGACCATCGACGGGGACTCGTGGACCGCCGACGTCATGCAGGAGACGCTCGACAAGACCAGCCTCCACGGTGCGGCGCCCGGTGACCGGGTCAACCTCGAGCGTGCCGTCACGGTGGAGAAGCGCCTCGGCGGTCACATCGTGCAGGGGCACGTGGACGGGGTGGGAGAAGTCGTGCGGCGTACGCCCAGCGAGCACTGGGAGGTCGTCGAGATCTCGATGCCACCCGAGCTCGGTCGCTACCTCGTCGACAAGGGCTCCATCACCGTCGACGGCGTCAGCCTGACGGTCGTCGAGGCCAAGGACACCAGCTTCACCGTGAGCCTGATCCCCGAGACCCTGGCGCGGACCACCCTGGGCAGCCGTCAGCCCGGCGACCGGGTCAACCTCGAGGTCGACGTCATCGCCAAGCACGTCGAGAAGCTGCTCGCGGCCGGTTATCTCGACCGCCTCGCCATCAAGGGGAACGACGCATGAACGCAATCGCAGCAACAGAATCAGGAACCGGAAGGATCGACCCCATGAGCGAGTCCATACGTCTCGACAGCGTCGAGCGGGCAATCGCCGACATCGCCGCCGGGAAGGCCGTGATCGTCGTCGATGACGAGGACCGGGAGAACGAGGGGGACATCATCTTCGCGGCCGCCAAGGCGACACCGGAGCTGATGGCCTTCACGATCCGCCACTCGAGCGGAGTGATCTGCGTGCCGATGCCGGGCCGCATGCTCGACCGCCTCGAGATCCCGTTGATGACCCCGCACAACAAGGACAAGCTGCGCACCGCGTACACGATCTCGGTCGACGCCCGCGATGGAGTCAGCACCGGCATCAGCGCCGCCGACCGCGCGCACACCGCGCGGACGCTGGCGGACTCGGCGACCGAGCCGTGGGAGCTCACGCGTCCCGGTCACGTCTTCCCGCTCCGCTATGCCGAAGGTGGCGTGCTCGTGCGGCGCGGCCACACCGAGGCAGCGGTCGACCTCGCCAGGCTGGCGGGGCTGACACCCGCGGGCGTGCTGGTGGAGGTCGTCAACGACGACGGGACGATGAAACGAGGTCCCGAGCTGCGCGAGTTCGCCGACGAGCACGACCTGGCGATGATCTCGATCGAGGCGCTGGTCCGCTTCCGCCGCCGCTACGAGCTGCACGTCGAGCGCGTCGCGGAGACCCGGCTGCCGACGACGCACGGGGAGTTCACGGCGTACGGCTATCGCATCACCATCGACGACAGCGAGCACGTGGCGCTGGTGTACGGCGACGTCTCCGGCCCGGCACCCGTGCTGACGCGGGTTCACTCCGAGTGCCTGACCGGCGACGTGTTCGGCAGCCACCGCTGTGACTGCGGCCCGCAGCTCAACGAGGCGATGGCGCAGATCGTCGCCGAGGGCAGGGGAGTGGTGGTCTATCTCCGCGGTCACGAGGGACGCGGGATCGGGCTGGTGGCCAAGCTGCAGGCCTACGCGCTGCAGGACAAGGGGCGCGACACCGTCGACGCCAACCTCGACCTCGGCCTGCCGGCCGACAGCCGCCATTACGGCACCGCCACCCAGGTGCTGCGCAACCTCGGGGTCGAGTCGGTGCGCCTGCTGACGAACAACCCCGCCAAGACCGCCAGCCTCGAGGACTTCGGGATCTCGGTCACCGAGACCGTCCCGCTCGCGATCCACCCCACCAGCGACAACATCGATTACCTGCGCACCAAGCGCGACCGGATGGGTCACGTGCTGCCGGACCTGCCCGAGCTGATGACCGAGGAGCTGCACCAGTGAGCGAGCGAACCATCCGACACAGCGTGACTGGTGCGCCATCGGCGCACGGAGCGAAGCGAGGATGCGCATGAGTGGACATGGAGCCCCGGATCAGGCGGCCTTCGACGCCTCCGCGCTCAAGGTCGCCGTTGTCGCGGCGAGCTGGCACACCGAGGTGATGGACGGCCTCCTCGCGGGCACGCAACGCGCGCTGGGCGCCCATCGGGTCACGGACGCCACGGTCGTCCGGGTGCCCGGCACCTTCGAGCTGCCGGTCGTCGCCCTCGCGCTTGCCCAGCAGGGGTACGACGCCGTCGTGGCCCTCGGTGTCGTCATCCGTGGGGGCACGCCGCACTTCGACTACGTGTGCAGCGCTGCGACCGACGGACTGACCCGGGTCATGCTCGACACCGGAGTGCCGGTCGGCTTCGGCGTACTCACGTGCGACAACGACGAGCAGGCACTGGATCGCGCCGGTCTCGAAGGCTCGAGAGAGGACAAGGGCTGGGAGGCGACGTCCGCCGCGCTGGCGACTGCGCTCGTGCTGAGCGGGGTCCGCGGTGTGAGGCTGAGCCCGGCGCAGTGACCCCGCTCGGACCGGCATCGCCAGTCCACTGTGATGTGGGACGCCGCCACGCTGGCCCGCTGCGTCCGGTACCGCCGGGCGTCGGCGCTTCGAGGCGGTGCGCGTGGGCCTGGGCGAGAACCTCGCCCCGACCCCGTCCAACTGCCGACGCCAGGAACTCCCGAGTGCTGGCAAACCGGCGCCACGAGCGGGTCCAGGGATCGCGGTAGATCCGCGCCGACTATCTCGCAGCGCTGGACATGTGACCGTCGTGACCTGGCCGAAGGCGGTAGGCGCACAAGCACCAACCGCGGCAGAGTGGCCGTCTGACTGGCACACTGCGGACGTGCGGTGGAAGTCCGACGACGAGATGAGTCGCCTGGAACAGAGGATGTTCTGGGCGGGTCGCGAGGAAGCCATGCTGCACCAGCTGCCACTACCCGAGGTGGACAGTCCGGGGTCGGCCAACGAAGTCAGGTGACCGGCAGAGCGACGGCCGACTGCGCATCGGTACTCCCGGCTTGGTTCGACGCAGGACTGCTCGATGTCATGTTGACCCACTCACAGCAGGACGTGCCTCGCGTCCGGGCCCGCGAGGTTCTTGCCGATCCCGACGCGTGGAGCCCGATGCACTCGTTGGTCATCACTGATGCTGGTGAGGCCGCGCTCGCCTGACCCTCGGCGGCCCGTCGGCATGACTGGATCCTCGGATGGCGGCTGATGCGGGTGTTCGTCTCTTGACCGGTGGCAGGATGCCGTCTTGTGGACAAGCGTGCCGAGCCGACGTGCCGCGTCGCGCGAACGCCGACAGCCTCGAGGTCGTCCAGCAGCGGCTCGAGGGCTCAGTCAGGCGGGAACGCTGCAGGCAGGTGCACCTTGAACGTCGTGCCTACGCCGAGCTCAGAGGTCAGTTCGACCCGCCCTCGGTGGCGTACGACGATGCGCTGCACGAGGGCGAGCCCCAAGCCCGTGCCGGGTCGGTCGAGCGCTTGCTGGTTCGTCGAGCGAAAGAACTCGGTGAACAGCCGCGTCTGGTCGGGCGCGGAGATGCCGAGACCCTGGTCGGCGCAGCTGAGCACGACCTCGTCGTCGACGTGCTGGACTCCTATCACCACCGTGTCTCCCACGTTGCTGTACTTGATCGCATGGCCGACCAGATCGGCCAAGGCGCGGTGCAGCTCGTCTGCGTCGCCGAGCACGTGGACAGGGCCCGGCGCCGGTGTGTGGTCGATGCGCACGGAATCCCCGGCAGCCACGACCTCGAGCAGCTCGACAGTCCCGGCGAGCAAGGCGTCAAGGTCAACGAGCTCTTGTCGCGGTTCTTCGCTCTGCTCGAGCCGGGTCAGCTCGACCGAGCTGTTGGCCCACGCACCCAGCCGCTCCACACCTCTATGCATCACTGCGGTGGAGTGAACACCTTCGGGCGGTAGGTCAGGAAGCGATGACATCAGCTCGAGGTGACCGCTCACGGCGGTGAGCGGACTCTCCAGTTCATGGGAGATGGTCGCAATCATGCTGATGCGGTAGGCATCGAGGTGCTGCAGTTCGACATCGAGCTGCTGTTGGCGCTCGAAGCGGCGGCCAGTGCTCGGCCTGGGCGCGCACCACGGAGAGCAGCCCCGCCGTCTTGGTGTAGCGCTCCCGGGCAGCAGGCCGATCTCGATCTGGCTGCGGAACTGCTCGACGATGGATACATCCTCCGTGTTGTAGGTGCCAGACACCGGGGAGTCCAGGTTCAAGACGCCGAACAGTCGATCCCCAACGAACAGCGGTGCCGAGATCACGGATCTGTACTCCCATTCCCCGGGGTCGAGCACGGTCTCGATGCGCCCGAAGTCCTCGCTGTCGATCAGGCGTGCTTTTCGGATGTCACCACCGGTGGCCCGGTACAGAAAACTGTCTTCCCACCTCAACCGGAAGGTGTGGACACATTGTTCGGTGAAACCGTTGGAGGCCGCGAATGTGAGCTATCCGTCATCCCCGAGAATCAGTACCGAACCTGTGGTGGCCCGGTCGAAGACGTTGAAAAGATAATTGAGTGTGGTGCGATAGATGAGCTCGATATCTGCGTTGAGGAGGATCTCGCGGTTGACGTGCACATTCATCTCGGCCAGCAGCCGCAAAGGTCGGGAGGATTCTTCCAGTGCCATGGAACGCCGGTGGGCCGCCAATAGGCCGGCATTCATCAGGAATAGGCTCAGCAGCAGCGCTCCCGCCCAGGGGGCCCCATTGTCGACCGCCCGCGCCCAGTATGGCCACGTTCGGACAGATTCATCGTCCTTCACGGCGAAGGGTCTGACGGGGGGCGGGGCGGGTTGTCATAGGGCAGTATCTGCGGAAGTACGCCTACGCCCAGGCCGCGGACGCAGGCAGCGCTCCGGGCTGAGCGCCACCATCTCTGGACCTGCTCTTGAAGCGGCCAGCGCTCAACCTGCTCGCCACTCCTCCGCTAGCAGCGCGTAGACGAGCCCGTCGTACCACTGGCCGTCTCTGTGCAGGGTGTCGGCGACGTTGTGGGCCTCGCGGCGCATCCCGACCCGTTCCATCAGGCGCCAGGACGGCTCGTTGTCGGCGAAGCAGTTGGCGGTGACGCGACGAAGGCCCAGGCCGTCGAAGGCGATGGCCAGCAGCTCGCGAACGGCCTCGGTGGCGTAGCCGCCACCGGCGTGTGCGGGATCCAGGGCCCAGCCGATCTCGGCGAACACGTCACGAGCACGGTCGCGGACCTCGCCCTGTGCCCAGGCATCCTCGGTCTTGAGGAACAGGTCTCCGATGACCTCGTCGTCGCGGCAGATCATCAGGGCATAGGGAGACCGCTCCTCGAAGTGGGTCTGCCAGGACTCGAGATCCGTCGGGAGCTGGGTCATCCAGCGGGACACCTGCTCCAGGCTGCGGTAGCCGAACATCGCGGCAGCGTCGTCCGGGGTCGCCGGGCGGAGGCTGAGGCGCTCGGTCGTGCGTGGCCAGGAGAAGCGTCCCCAGTCGGGGACACCGGTGAGGTCGTCCATGCGGGTCAGTCTCGCGCACGTCCGCCCGCAGTCGCATGGACCGGGGCGAGATGGGAGTGGCTGACCGCCTACGCTTGGCGCTCGTGAAGACGTTCGAGGAGCTCTGGGCCGAGCTGAGCGAGAAGGCCGCCACGCGGCCCGAGGGCTCTGGCACCGTTCAACAGCTCGACGCCGGCGTGCATGCGATCGGCAAGAAGCTGATCGAGGAGGCGGCCGAGTCGTGGATGGCCGCCGAGCACGAGGGCAAGGACGCCACCGCGCTGGAGATCAGTCAGCTGCTCTACCACGCACAGGTGCTGATGCTTGCCAGCGGACTCACCCTCGACGACGTCTACGCCCACCTCTGAGGAACCGGTAAACCCTGAGATGACTCTCCGCATCGCCGTACCCAACAAGGGCGCCCTGTCGCAGGCCGCCAGCGACATCCTTCGCGAGGCCGGCTACCGCCAGCGCACCGACTCCAAGGAGCTCGTGCTCATCGACGCCGAGAACGACGTCGAGTTCTTCTACCTCCGGCCACGTGACATCGCGTTGTACGTCGGCGAGGGCACCCTCGACGTCGGCATCACCGGTCGCGACCTGCTGCTCGACTCGGGCGCGAAGGCGACCGAGGCACTGCAGCTCGGCTTCGGCCGCTCCCGTTTCCACTTCGCCGGGCCGGTGGGGGAGTACACCAGCCTGGACCAGATCCAGGGCAAGCGCATCGCCACGTCCTACGTCGGGGTGGTCAAGGGGTTCCTGGACGAGCACGGCATCGACGCGACCGTGACCCGTCTCGACGGCGCCGTCGAGACGAGCATCCAGCTCGGTGTCGCCGACGTCATCGCCGACGTCGTCGAGACCGGCTCGACGCTCCGGGCCGCCGGGCTCGCGACCTTCGGCGAGGTCATCCTGGAGTCCGAGGCAGTGATGATCACCCGCGACGGTGCGGACGGTGCCGAGTTCGAGATCTTCAAGCGTCGCGTCGACGGCGTCATGGTCGCGCGGGGCTACGTGATGATGGACTACGACATCGAGCGGACCAACCTGGACGAGGCCGCTGCCCTCGCGCCGGGCCTCGAGGGACCGACGATCTCCCCGCTCGGCAAGGAGGGCTGGGTCGCAGTGCGGGTCATGGTGCCGCGCGCCGGCTCCCAGCGGCTGATGGACGAGCTCTACAGCCTCGGCGCTCGCGCCATCCTGCTCACCGACATCCACGCCTGCCGTCTCTGACCTGGTCCTGGAAGATGCCCTCTGACATGGCGGATCCGGACGTCTCGTCCCTGCCACGCACCTGGCGGCCGTTCGGGGCCCGCATCGCGGTCATCGTGCTGGGCACGATGCTGCTCCTTCTCTGCACCTTTGCCTGGCTCGGGTTCGACCCGGAGGTACGAGCCAAGTTCACGTTCTTCCAGCGCTCGACGCTCGTCTTCCTCGGCCTGCTCGCCGGCTCGGTCGGCCATGCCTTGACGCGCTCGCGGGTCGTTGCCTCCGAGAAGGGGTTGGCCGTCGTCAACGGCTACCGGCGTCACGACTACGAGTGGCCCGAGGTGCTGGCCGTCCACCTGCCGCCGGGTGCCCCGTGGGCCACGATCGACCTGGCCGACGGCACGACGGCGTCGCTGCTCGCGATCCAGGGCTCCGATGGAGCCCGTGCCCGCACTGCTGTCCGGACACTGCGCGCCCTGATCGATCGAGAACCCGTCTGAGCTACCGGGGTACGTCGACCGGCCAGGGCCACGCACGCTCACGGAACCACTTGGTGATGATGTACTTCCGCCCGTCCCGCACCTTCATCGCGTGGTGCAGTGTGGCGTGGTTGGGCGTCGCGTCGGCGCGCAGGTTGTTCCAAGCGAGCAGGTTGCCCTCTTCGGGTTCGTGCAGCTCCTCAGTGGCGACGAACCGCGTCTCACCGCCCGCGCCGGGCCTGTTCAGGTAGACCATCAGCGTCCAGGTGCGCTGTCGCGGCACCGCACAGGAGAGGTCCCAGACGGCCCCACCGGGATCGAGAAGTCCGT
>NZ_JAOPXV010000009.1 GCF_025964975.1 Nocardioides sp. | reverse complement strand
AGGTGTGGCTTCGGTGTCACCCAGCGACACCAAAGCCACAGTCAAGGGGGTCCGAGTGGGACGCCGGCGAACAGGCAGCGGAGATGCAGCGAGGGGCGGGCCCACCGAAGTGGAGATGCAGCGAGGGGCGGGCCCACCGAAGTGGACCCGCCCCTCGTCTTCCCCAATCCGCCAGCCGGGGTCGAGTCGACTGGCGGAGGCTTGTGCGGTCAGTCGTCGCTGACCGGGACGCGGAGCTTCTGGCCCGCGGAGAGGGCGACGGAGTCGAGGGCGTTGAGGCGCTCGATCTCGGCCATGGTGGAGCGGACGTCGCCGTCGGTGTTGATCTCGGCGGCGATCCCCCACAGGGTGTCGCCGGTGCCGACCATCACGATCTCGGTCGGCTCGGGCTGACCCGCCGACTCGGAGCCGACGGCCACGGAGCCGAGGAACAAGGCAGCGAGCAGGAGGAGGGCGAGCGCCGCCAGGAAGACGACGATCCGACCCCGGCGCGTGAGCCGCACGCTAGGACGGGTCACGCGGATCGAGCTCGGGGCGGTGAAAGCGGGGGAAATGCTGAGGGTGCTCATGTTGGCCTCCTGGGGAAGATCAGCCGGTCGTGGTGTCGATCTCTGTCTAGACGGAGCCACCGACAATGGGCGGTGGGTCGAAGAGACGTTCGATCGAACGTGTGTACGACGGTAGAGCATATGTTCGAACGATGCAACAATCGGAGCGAACAATTGTTTGAGCCGGTTTCGGGGGGGCGAACGGGCCAATGCGCGGCCAGAACGAGGCCGACACGCCTTCGAACAAATGTTTGAACAACCGCGTCGCTATCGCTACGTTGAGTCCAGTCGATCAGCAGGAGGCGCCGCCATGGCGAAGAAGCAAGCACCAGACGCCAAGGTCCTGGCGATGCCCGACGGGCCGCCGGACGCCACAGGCCTGACGCCGCGCCAACAACGCGTGCTGGCCACCATCAAGGACTCCATCGAGAACCGCGGCTATCCGCCGAGCATGCGCGAGATCGGCACCGCGGTCGGGCTCACCAGCTCCTCCAGCGTGGCCCACCAGCTCAAGACGCTCGAGGAGAAGGGCTTCCTCAAGCGCGACCCCAACCGCCCCCGCGCGCTCGAAGTCTTCCTGCCCGAGGTGATGGCGGCTCGCCGCTCGATGTCGAGCGCGGAGGAGACCTCCTACGACGAGACCGACATCGGCAACAGCGCTCCCCCGGCGACCTACGTCCCGATGGTCGGCCGCATCGCCGCCGGCGGGCCGATCCTGGCCGAGGAACGGATCGAAGAGGTCTTCCCGCTGCCCAAGTCGCTCGTCGGCGACGGCACCCTGTTCATGCTCGAGGTCTCCGGCGTCTAGATGATCGACGCCGCGATCTGCAACGGCGACTACGTGGTGATCCGCCAGGAGCAGACCGCCAGCAACGGCGACATCGTCGCTGCGCTGATCGACGGGGAGGCCACCGTCAAGACGTTCCAGCGCAAGGACGGGCACGTGTGGCTGCTCCCGCACAACGCCGCCTACGACCCGATCGACGGCACGCACGCCACGATCCTCGGCAAGGTCACGGCGGTCCTGCGCCGCCTGTGACTCAGGGTCTCCCCTGAGACCGCCTCAGCAGTCTCAGGGGAGCGCCCCCTAATTCCCTGATGCGGCGCGAGCAGGGAGACGCTGGAATGGACCTGTGACCACACTCCTGCCTGCGCCGGCCCTCTCGACCGACACCACGGCAAGCACGCGGACCCTCAGCGGGTGGCGAGAGCTCGGCTTCCTCGCGCTGCTGTACGTCGCCTACGCGGTCTCCCGCGTCTTCGCGGACGACTCCATGGCGCCCGCGCGTGAGCGAGCCTTCCGCATCCACTCCCTCGAGGACTCGATGCTGCTGGACGTCGAGCAGGCGGTCACCTCCTGGTTCGTCGACCACGACGCAGCCGGGCTGATGGCGGCGTACTACTACGCCAGCGCCCATTACCTCGTCACCGCGATCGTACTGGTGGGGCTCTTCCTCGGCCGCAAGGGCGCCTACGCGCGGGCCCGACAGACCCTCGTCGCCAGCACCCTGGTGGCCCTGATCGGTTACCTGCTGGTGCCGACCGCGCCTCCCAGGCTCGTGCGGTTCCCCGACCTGATGGCAATGCACGCCGCTCAGGGCTGGTGGGGCGAGGCCGCATCGGCGCCCCAAGGAATGGGCTGGATGACCAACCAGCTGGCTGCGTTGCCCAGCATGCACGCCGGCTGGGCACTCTGGGTGGCCCTCGCCCTCACGGCCGCGACCGGCAACCGCGCCTTGCGTGCGGCGGGCTGGGCGCACGCCGTCATCACGGTCGTCGTGGTCATCGGCACCGGCAACCACTGGCTGCTCGACGTCGTCGCCGGGTGGGCCATCGTGCTTGTGGTCTGGCGCATGCTGGCACTCGCGGCTCACGGAGGGCTGCGACACCAAGGCAGACCTCGCTCCTGCCGCGCCTGCGCTGAGTCGCGGGCCTCGCTCAGCCCGCGGCAAGACGCGCGAGCGCGTTGCGCACAAGGGCGCCGTCGGTCGTCGTCCACATCGGCGGCAGCGAGGCTTTGAGGAAGCCGCCGTAGCGGGCGGTGGCCAGGCGCGGGTCGAGCACGGCGACGACGCCACGGTCGGTCGTCGTCCGGATCAGTCGCCCCGAGCCCTGGGCCAACAGGAGAGCGGCGTGCGTGGCGGCGATCTGCATGAAGCCGTTGCCACCGGCCCGGTCGGCGGCCTTCTGGCGCGCCGACATCAGCGGTTCGTCGGGCCGCGGGAAGGGGATCCGGTCGATCAGGACCAGCTGGCAGGTCTCCCCCGGCACGTCCAACCCCTGCCACAGCGACAGCGTGCCGAAGAGGCAGGTGTGCGGGTCGTCGACGAACTGCTTGGCGAGCTCGGGCAGCTGGGCGTCGCCCTGGGCCAGCGTCGTGAGGTGCGGCAGCCGCTCCCGGACGACCTCGGCGGCCGCCTCCGCAGCACGGCGCGACGAGAACAACCCGAGGGTGCGCCCGCCGGCGGCATCCACCAGCTCGCAGATCTCGTCGAGCTGGGCCTTCACGAGGCCGTCGCGGCCCGGCGGGGGCAGGTGGCGGGCGACGTACAGGATCGCCTGCTGGCCGTAGTCGAACGGTGACCCCACGTCGAGCCCGCGCCACGGGAGGACGTCCTGGGTGCGCGACGGCGCGTCACGCTCGGTGGGCTTGAGGCCCAGCGAGGTGGCGACGGCGTTGAAGTCACCGCCGAGCATCAGGGTGGCGCTGGTGAAGACGACGGTCTTGTCGGACAGCAGCTTGTCGCGCATCGGACCCCAGACCTGGAGCGGTGCGACGTGCAGCCGCGCGGGGATGCGGTCGCGCGCCTCGTTGAGCCAGAGCACGTCGCTCTCGAGGTTGGCAGCCATCCGCTCGGCGTTGACGAAGACCTCCTGCACCATCCCCTTGGCCTGGGTGCGCCCGGCGTCGCCGTCTGCCGTCGTGGTGTCCTTGGGGTAGGCCGAGAGGCACCTGCGGGCCGCGTCGCGCACGAGGGCGAGCGATTCGGCGAGCTGGTCGGAGGGGCGCTCGATCCGGCCGGGTGAGGTGGCCTCGATCGCCTCGGCCAGCGAGTCGGCCGCCTCGCCCAGCGAATCGGCGGACTCGTCCTCGACCCAGCGCTGCGAGCGCCGCGCGGCGCGCTCGATGTCGTTGACCGCGAGCTCGTCGGTGGCTGCCTGCGTCACCCGGGCGGTCAGCTCGTGGGCCTCGTCGATCACGACGGCGTCGTAGTCAGGGATCATCGGCACCCCCTCGATCGCGTCGATCGCGAGCAGGGAGTGGTTGGTGATGATGAGGTGCGAGCGCTGGGCCTTCTCCCGCGCCCGCTCCGCGAAGCATTCGGTCGCGAAGGGACACTTCGTGGCACCCAGGCACTCGCGGTGGTTGACGCTGACCTGGCGCCACTCGCGGTCGGTGTGCCGGGGTGCGTTGTCGCGCTCGCCGCTGCCGCTGGCCTCGCTCTCCTTCTCCGCCCACGCCCGCAGCTCGAGCACCTTCTCGGCCATCGACCCGACCGGCGCCTCGACCAGCGCTCCCTGCTCGTCAGGGACGCCCTCTCGGATGCGGTGCAGGCAGGCGTAGTTGCCCCGGCCCTTAAGCACGGCGTAGGACGCATCGACCTGGTCGCCGATCGCCTCGACCAGCCTCGGGATGTCGCGTTCGACGAGCTGGTGCTGAAGGGCGAGCGTCGCGGTGGCCACCACCACACGATCGTGGTGGAGCAGGCTCGGGACGAGGTAGGCCAGCGACTTGCCAGTGCCGGTGCCGGCCTGGACGAGGAGGTGCTGCTGGTCGCCGAGCGCCTTGGAGACGGCCTCGGCCATCTCGATCTGGCCGGTGCGTTCCTGGCCGCCGAGCGCCGTCACCGCGGCAGCGAGCACCCCGGTGACGTCGGGAGCGCGTCGCTCGGTCTGCTCGGCAGTGTCAGGCACCCGAGCACCCTACGGGCGCGCACCGACAGTGCGGCGTACGCATGCAGACGCTCAGATCACGGCCCCGGAGTCCTCGGGGGTCCGCACGACCTTCTCGCGCTTCGCCCTGCTCATCGGCCACTTCTCCTGGAAGTAGGTGAGCATCGGGGTGGCGGTGAAGACCGAGGAGTAGGTGCCGACCACGAGGCCGATCAGGAGCGCGATCGCGAAGTCGCGCAGCGAGTCCCCGCCGAGGAAGGCCAGCGCGGCCAGGATGAACATCGTGCCGAGACCGGTGTTGACCGTGCGCGGCATCGTCTCGATGGCGGCCCGGTTGGCCATCTCGCTGAAGGTGTCATCGGGGCGGGAGGCGAACCAGCGTTCGCGGATCCGGTCGAAGACGACCACGGTGTCGTTGACCGACAAACCGATGATGGTCATCGCGGCAGCGAGGAAGATGCCGTCGATCGGCTTCTGGAGCCAGGCGAAGATGCCGACGACCAGGATGACGTCGTGGGCCATCGCGACGACGGCCGAGACGCCGAAGGTCCACTTGAAGCGGACGGCGAGATAGAGCAGCTGTGCGAGCAGCGCGATCCCGAAGGCGATGAGGGCCTTGTTGCGGAGCTCGTTGCCGAGGGAGGCGCCGATCGACTGGTCGTCCTCAAGGGTGACGTCGCCACCGATCTCGGCGAGGGCGCCCTGGATCTTCTGCTCGTCCTCGGTGGTGATCTCGCCCGTACGCACGGTGAAGTCGGCGGTGTCAGCGCCCTGCACGACGGCCTGGGTGAAGCCGGCGTCACTGATCGCGGCACGCGCCTCCTCGACCGAGACCTCCTCGGTGACCGAGTAGTCGAGCTGGCGGCCACCGGTGAACTCGACGCCGAGGTTGAGGCCGTTGAGGGCGATGCCGGTGATCGCGAAGATGAGCGCGACGGCCGAGACGCCGAGCCACCTGCCCCGCATGCCCATGATGTCGAAGTTGGAGCGGTCGAGCCACTCACGGACCCGGCCGACATTGCCGAGACCGCTGAGCCCCCGACGGCTCTCGACGGCCTTGCTCGAGACGCTCATCTCGGCGAGCACCCGGGCGATGACCAGCGCCGAGATCATCGAGGCGATGACACCGATCGACAGGGTCACGCCGAAACCCTTGATCGGGCCGGAGCCGAGCAGGAACAGCAGCGCGGCTGCGAGCAGGGTGGTGACGTTGGAGTCGAGGATGGCCGACCACGCCTTGTTGAAGCCGACCACCAGGGCGCGCCGGAGCCCGGCCGAGGGGTAGGCCGCGTATTCCTCCCGCGCGCGCTCGAAGACCAGCACGTTGGCGTCGATCGCCATGCCGATCGCGAGCACGAAGCCGGCGAGGCCGGGCAGGGTCAGGGTGGAGTCAAGCGCGAGCAGCATGGCGTAGGCCAGCAGGGCGTAGGAGGTCAGCGCCAGCGTCGCCATGGCGCCGACCAGCCGGTAGACGAACATGATGAAGAGGCCGGTGAGGATCAGGCCGATGATCCCGGCCTCGATGGAGGCGTCGATCGCCTCGGCACCGAGGGTCGGCCCGACGAGCCGCTCCGAGATGGCTTCGAGCTCGAGCGGGAGCGCGCCCCCCTCGATCAGGGTCGACAGCTCGGTCGCGTACTTCTGGTTGAAGTCCCCGGTGATGTCGGTGGTGTCCCTGATGTCCGCGCCACAGGGCACCTGGACCGAGGGGCTGGAGATGATCTTGTTGTCGAGCACGATCGCGATGCGCTTCTTGTCGCCCTGTGCGCAGGCCGCCTCCCCCGACAGCTTGCCGAAGGCTTCCGAGCCGGTGCCGTTGAAGTCCACCCGCACGGCCCAGCCGAGGCCCTCGGGCTGGACGGCCGAGGCGCCGGTGATCTGGTCACCCTGCAGGACCACGGGTCCCACCTCGAGGAAGGTCCCGTCCTCGTCCGGCAGGATCAGGTTGTCCTTCTTGCTCGGCTCGGCGTCGGCGCTGGCCGCCGCGGCGATCACCGGGTGGACGCTCAGCTGCGCCGTCTGCCCGATCTGGTCCCTCGCGTCGTCACGCTCTTCGGGAGTGTTGACGCCGGGCAGCTCGACCAGGATCCGGTCGTCGCCCTGGCGGACGAGCGTCGACTCGGCGACGCCGAGCCGGTCGACGCGCCCGCGGAGCACCTCGACCGTCTTGTCGACGTTGTCGGAGGTCGCCTCGGTGGTCTCGGTGTCCTTGGCCTGGAAGACGAACTGCGCGCCGCCTCGCAGGTCGAGCCCCAGGTTGGGCTTCTGGTTCAGTGCGAGGGCGAGACAGCCGCCGAGCAGACCGAGAACGAGCAGGAAACGAACGACGGCACCGCGTGACATGCGCGCCATCCTCCCCCAGAGGGCCCGAGGGCCCCAATTGGGGTGGTTCGCCTCACACCGGGTAGGCCTCCAGCTCACTCGCGAGGTCCGCGTTGGCGCGCCCCTTCACCACAGTGCCGTCGCCGGTGTGCTCCATCGAGGCGATCTCGCCCTGCTGGTGCAGCCGGTTGAGCAGGTCTCCGCGCTCGTACGGCAGCAGGGCCTCGAACTCCACGCTCGGGCGCGGCAGCTCTGCCTCGATCGCCGCGATCATGTCCTCGATGCCCTCGCCGGTGCGGGCGCTGACCACCACGGTGTGCGGCTCGCGGGCCCGTAGACGGGCGATGACCATCGGGTCGGCGGCGTCGGCCTTGTTGATCACCACCAGCTCGGGGACCTTGGAGGCGTGGATCTCGGCCAGGACCTCGCGGACGGCGGCCAGCTGGCCCTCCGGGTCGGGGTGCGAGCCGTCGACGACGTGCAGGATCAGGTCGGAGTCGGCGACCTCCTCCAGCGTGGACCGGAACGCCTCAACGAGCTGGTGGGGCAGGTGCCGGACGAAGCCCACGGTGTCGGACACCGTGTAGATGCGGCCGTCCCTGGTCGTCGTACGGCGCGTGGTGGGATCGAGCGTCGCGAACAGCGAGTCCTCGACGAGCACCCCCGCGTCGGTGAGGCGGTTGAGCAGCGATGACTTGCCGGCGTTGGTGTAGCCGGCAATCGAGACGCTGGGGATGTGGTTGCGCTGGCGTTCCTGGCGCTTGGTCTCGCGGGTGCCCTTGAGGTCCTTGAGCTCGCGCCGGAGCTTGGCGATCTTGGTGTTGATCCGCCGCCGGTCGGTCTCGATCTTGGTCTCACCGGGGCCGCGGCCACCGATGCCCTCGCCGCCGGACACGCGGCCACCGGCCTGCCGGGAGAGGTTGCCACCCCAGCCGCGCAGGCGCTGCTTCATGTAGTTGAGCTGGGCGAGCTCGACCTGGGCCTGGCCCTCCTTCGACTTCGCGTGCTGGGCGAAGATGTCGAGGATCAGCCCGGTGCGGTCGATCGCCTTGACCTTGAGCTTGTCCTCGAGGTTGCGCAGCTGGCTGGGCGCCAGGTCGCCGTCGAGGATCACCGTGTCGGCTCCCGACGCCTGGACGATCTCGAACAGCCCGTCCACCTTGCCGCGGCCGATGAAGGTCGCGGGGTCGGGGGTCTGCCGGCGTTGGTAGATCGCGTCGAGGACCTCCGAGCCGGCCGTCTCGGCGAGCAGTGCGAGCTCGGCCATGGAGTTCTCGGCGTCCTGCACGGTGCCGGAGGTCCACACCCCGACGAGGATGACCTTCTCCAGCCGGAGCTGGCGGTACTCGACCTCGGTGATGTCCTCGAGCTCGGTGCGCAGCCCGGCGACGCGCCGCAGGGCGTGGCGCTCGGCGAGGTCCTGCTCGCCGGTGGTGAGCTCCTCGATCTCCTCGGGGTCGGGCCCGTCGGGCGAGACCAGGTCGATCGCGTCGTCGTCCCAGTCGTCGGTGGCGTCGAGGGACTCGGCGAGGTTGAAGTCAGGTGCGTTCGTCATATGCCTGCGAGTTTAGGCTGCTGTCGAGCACCTGCCCAGCGGTTAAGCGGGATACCACCCTTCTGACGGTCCTAGGCTTGTGCGCACCGCGCCCCGAAGGAGAACGGCGAGGCGCCGAGACGACAGAGCTGCTCGACGGCTCCACGGTCCACGCAGAGCGGGTCGACCTGATCCTCGCCGGACGTCCCACGGATCAGGGAGTTCGTTACTTCGGGGGCATCCTGATGCCGCCGTCGACGCGGATCGTCTCGCCGTTCATGTAGGAGTTGGTGAGGCACTCCACGACCATGCTGGCCAGTTCTTCGGCGTGACCGAGGCGCTTCGGGAAGAGCACCGACTCGCCCAGCTTGGCCTTGAAGGCCTCCGGGTCCGGGAAGGCGTCGTAGATGGGGGTGTCGACCAGCCCGGGCGCGACCGTGTTGAGCCGGATGCCGGCGGCCGACAGGTCACGCGCGACGGGCAGCGTCATGCCCACCACCCCGCCCTTGGACGCGGAGTAGGACGACTGGCCGATCTGCCCGTCAAAGGCCGCGACCGAGGCCAGGTTGACGATCGCGCCGCGCTGGCCGTCGGCGTCGGGCTCGTTGCGGGACATCACCGTGGCGGCCTGCCTGGTCATGTCGAAGGTGCCGATGAGGTTGATCTCGACCACGCGACGGAACGCGTCGAGGTCGTGCGCCGAGGCCAGCTCACCGTCGCGCCCGATCGTGCGTTGCGCCCAGCCGATGCCGGCGGAGTTGACGCAGGCGCGCAGCGGAGCGATGTCGGCGGCGGCCTGGACGGCACCGGCGATCTGCTCGGTCTTCGTCACGTCGACGCGCGCGAACACGCCCTTGATCTCGTCGGCCAGCGCCTCGCCCTGCTCGGCGTTGATGTCGGCGACGACGACGACCGCGCCGCGGGCGGCGAGGGCGCGGGCGACAGCGGCACCGATGCCGCTGGCGCCTCCGGTGACGATGGCTGTGGCTCCGGTGATGTCCATGGCCGGATCCTAGATCCCGCCCGGACAGGGCCGACTCAGAGGTCGGTGGTGCCCTCGGCGACGAGCACAGCAGGACCCGTCATCAGCATCCGGTGGTCCTCGGTCCAGGTGATCTCGAGGCTGCCGCCCGGTACGTCGACGCGATAGGTCGTCCCGCGAGGAGCGTCGTCCGCCAGTGCCGAGGCGACCATCACGGCGCAGGCGCCGGTACCGCAGGAGCGGGTCTCGCCGGATCCCCGTTCGTGGACGCGCATGGCGACGTGGTGTGGCCCTCGGCGTACGACGAACTCGACGTTGACGCCGTCGGGATAGACCGCGCGGTCGAAGTCGGGCTCCTCGAGCAACGTGCCGGCCACGTCGAGGGAGTCGACGAAGGCCACGGCGTGGGGGTTGCCGGTCGAGACGTGCAGCGCCGGGTGGCTGACGCCCTCGACGCCGACCTTCGTCATCGCGAAGACCTCCGGCGAGCCCATGTCGACGGTGAAGGCATCGCCCTCGCGGGTGATGGTCCTGACCCCGTCGCGCGAGGCGACCTCGAGCGGCGACGACTCGCCCTCGTGCTCGAGGAGGTAGCGGGCGAAGACGCGGATGCCGTTGCCGCACATCTCGCTGATGGAGCCGTCGGCGTTGCGGTAGTCCATGAACCACCTGTCGTCGCGCCGCACCGCGCGCAGCACGCCGTCCCCACCGATCCCCGAGCGGCGGTCGCACAGCGCCCGCACCCGTTCGGCCGAGAGGTCGCCGTGGACCGAGCCGTCGGCGTCGGGCAGCAGCACGAAGTCGTTCTCGGTGCCGTGGCCCTTGAGGAAGCGGTAGGTCACCCCTCCAGTGTCGCAGGCTTCACCACGCTGTGGCGGACGCAGGCGAAGTCACGGTTGCGGGCCACCTCCTCCAACCTCAGCTCGACGTGCCGTGGCAGGACCGGCATCCCGGCACCCAGGGTCACCGGGGCAAACTGCACCCACACCTCGTCGAGCAGTCCCCGGTCGTGGAACTGCCCCACCGGGTCGCCGCCCCCGACCAGCCAGACGTCCTTGTCGCCCGCCTTGTCGACCGCCTCGGCGTGCACCTGCTCGACCGTCTCGTCGGTGAACGTCACTGCACTCATCGGATCGAAGCGGCGATGGGTGAGGACGTACGTCGGCAGGTCGCCCCACGGGTCGTCGTCATGGTCGACGATCCACTGCCACGTCGTGGCGCCCATGATGCAGGCGCCGATGCGCTCCCCGAAGCTCGGGTAGCTCATCGGCCCTGCCTGGTCGATGTCGCGGGACAACAACCAGTCGAGGGAGTGGTCGGTGGTGGCGATGAACCCGTCGAGCGAGCAGCCCGTGTAGTAGATCGCCACCACGACCGACTACCTCGGGCTGACCACGCGCGCCGAGCCGCCGCCACGTCGGACCGGCTCCGAGACGGCCGTGAGCTTCCGGCCCGGACCGAACTCGATCGCCGTCGCGGCGCCGATCTGCGAGGCGCTGGTGAACGCATCGCCGGCCGGCACGAACGTGTGACCCCGGTCGGTCAGCACCGGACCGTAGGCGGTGATGAACTCCGGCTCGGCGGTCACGTTGGCGGTGTTGCGCGGAGCCGCTCGCGGAGCCGCGATGGCCTGCTCGATCGTCATGCCCAGGTCGATCCGGTTGACGATCATCTGCAGCACCGTGGTGATGATCGTCGAGCCACCGGGCGAGCCGAGGGCCAGGAACGGCTTGCCGTTCTCGAGCACGATCGTCGGGCTCATCGAGGAGCGCGGCCGCTTGCCCGGCTGGATCCGGTTGGGGTCGGCCTCGTTGTAGACGGTCGAGAAGTCGGTCAGCTCGTTGTTGAGGAGGAAGCCGTGGCGGGGGACCACCATCCCGGAGCCACCGGTCTGCTCGATGGTCAGGGTGTATTCCGCGACGTTGCCCCACGTGTCGGCCACCGTGAGGTTGGTCGTGGAGATGTTCTCCGTGTCGGTGTCGACCGTGCCGCGCGCGGCAGGCGCCGGGCACACGCCGTCGTACGCCGAGGCGTCACCAGCAGCGACCGGCTTCACCGATGCCTTGTCGGGGTCGATGTTGCAGGCCCGCTCGGCGGCGTACTTGTCGCTCAGGAGAGTCCGCAGCGGCACGTCCACGACTCGGGGATCGCCGACGTACTTGGCACGGTCGGCGAAGGCCAGGGCGCCGGCCTCCAGGTAGGTGTGCAGCACCTGCTCGGGCGTCTTCGCGCTGAGGTCGGTGCGCTCCATGATGTTCAGCGCCTCACCCACCGTGGAGCCGCCGCTGGAGGACGGCGCCATCCCGTAGATGTCGTAGCCGCGGTAGGAGATCTTCGTCGGCGACTGGTTGCGCACCTTGTACGTCGAGAGGTCCTTGCGCGAGAGGTAGCCGGACGGCACCGGGAGGTCGGTGCCCTGCGTGGTCCGCGGGTTGCGGACGACGTCGACCATCAGCTTGGCGAGCTTGCCGCGGTAGAAGGCCCGCAGCCCGCGCTCGCCGAGGTCGGCGTAGGTGGCCGCGAGCTCGGGGTTGCGGAAGATCGTGCCGACCTCCGGAGCGTCGCCTCCGGGCAGGAACAGCTTCCTGGTCGCGCGGTAGGCCTCGAACCGCTCCTGGTTGTCGAGGGTCTGTTGGTGGAACGTCTCGTCCACCACGAACCCGCGGGTGGCGACCTTGATCGCCGGCTTCAACGCCTGCGCCATGGTCAGCGTGCCCCACCGCTTCAGGACGCGGTGCCAGGTGGCCGGGGTACCGGGGGTGCCGACGCTGACGCCACTGGTGACGAGCTCAGGGGTGAAGTTGTAGGGCTTGCCCGTCGCGGGGTCGATGAAGGCGTCGGTGGGCATGTTCCTCGGCGCCGTCTCCCGACCGTCGACGGTGGCGACCTTGCCCGTTGCCGCGTTGTAGTAGACGAAGTAGCCGCCGCCACCGATGCCGGCGCTATAGGGCTCGGTCACCCCCAGCGTGGCTGCCGCGGCGATCGCCGCGTCGGCCGCGTTGCCACCCTTCTTCAACACCCGCAGAGCCGCTGCACTCGCCTCCGGGTCGACCGTCGAGACGGCGCCGCCCTTGCCGACCGCGGTCGGGATCTTCGCGGTGGGACGAGCAGCCGGCTCGCCCGTCGACTCCTCGGCTGATCCGGGGGGTGCCGCCACCAGGAATCCGGCGACGAGGGCCGAGGTGGCCGCAGCACTGGTCAGGACAGGGGTGACGCGCATGTGGACCTCCCGGAAGGATCAGTTGGGTCCACCTTGCGTCGGAGCGGGCGATCTGTCGAGGGCCGCCACCTCCCTAAGTGCTGTGTCCACGCGGTCGGGGTCGTCGAAGCGCACCCACACCACGCGGGGGTCCTTGCGGAACCAGCCGTCCTGTCGCCGGGCGAAGCGCCGGGTGGCTGCCTGGGTCCGGGCGATGGCCTCGTCCCGGGTGATCTCACCGCGCAGGTGGTCTGCCGCGTCGTGGTAGCCGATGGCCCGGCTCGCAGTACGGGCGCGCTCGAAGCGGAGGTCGAGGCGCTCGGCCTCCTCGACCAGCCCGTCGGCGTACATCTGTCTGACCCGGCTCGCGATGCGCGCGTCCAGGGTCGGCCGGTCGATGTCGACGCCGATCTGCACAGTGCGTGGGTCGGCGTACGTCGGCGTGGGGAGACTGGCGGAGTAGGGCCGGCCGGTCAGGGCGATCACCTCGAGCGCTCGAACGATCCGGCGGCCGTTCTCAGGTCCGATCTTCGCGGCCGCCTCCGGGTCGACGGCGTGGAGGCGCTGGTGCAGGGCGCCCGGACCTCCCCGTGCGAGCTCCTCCTCGAGCTCACGACGGACCGACTCGTCCGTGCCGGGGAACTCGAAGCGGTCGAGGATCGCGCGGGTGTACAGCGCACTGCCGCCCACCAGCACGGGCGCGTTGCCCCGGGCCCGGATCTCGGCGATCGCCTCGCGCGCCCAGACCTGGAAGTCGGCGACCGTCGCGGTCTCGGTCACGTCGAGACGGTCGAGGAGGTGGTGGGCGATCCCCCTGCGCTCGGTGGGTGGGAGCTTCGCGGTACCGATGTCCATACCTCGATAGACCTGCATCGCATCGGTGTTGACGATCTCGCCCCCGAGCCGCTCCGCCAGGTCCAGGCTCAGTCCGGTCTTGCCCGACGCCGTCGCCCCGACGATGGCGACGATCACGGGGTGGGACTCAGCGGACATGGTCGGTAGTGTCCCAAAGAGCCACGGCCCACCCGCGGGCCGCACCGATGACGGAGGACCACATGGGTTTCCTGGACGACGTCCTGGACAAGCAGAACGACGCGGTCGCGACCACCGAGCCGACGATCGAGCCCTCCTCCCCCGGCGAGCCGCTGCCGCCGATCGTCCCGACCGAGCCGGTCACCGAGCCCGCCCCTGCCGGCCCCGGGATCCCGACCGACCCCGGCAACCCCGCCACGGGAGGACCCCGCCCCTGACCTCGGGCTAGGTTGTCGGACGTGACGAGCTTCGTGGTGGTGCCCGCGTCCTACGTCTATCTCCTTCGCGACGATGCGACGCGCGGCCCCGAGGTGCTGCTCCAGCTGCGGTCAGGCACGACCTACATGGACGGGCACTGGGCTGCCGCTGCAGCGGGGCACGTCGAGCGGGGCGAGACGGCGTTCGCGGCAGCACAACGCGAAGCGACCGAGGAGCTCGGCATCACCGCCGTCGATCTCTGCTTCGAGTTCACGATGCAGCGCACCCAGGGCGGTGAGCCGATCGACGAGCGCGTGGACTTCTTCTTCACGGCGCGTTCCTGGACGGGCGAGCCGAGGATCGTCGAGCCCGACAAGTGTGCCGAGCTGCGCTGGTGCCTGTTGGACGACCTGCCCGACCCGGTGGTGCCGCACGAGGCCTTCGCCCTCAGCCAGCTGGGCACTCCGCACCGCTACCTGACCCACGGATTCCACACCTGACACCCGGAGGAAGCATGAACGACGACCTCGGCCCGAAGCCCGAACCCGTCATCGAGGACAAGGAGCCCAACCCCGGTGGCGCGGACGCCATCCCCGAGAACGAGTTCGACCAGAACCTCGCTCGGGACCTCAAACCTGAGGACAACCCGGCCGTCGACGACGAGCTTCCCGACGAGGTGGCGGCTCCGGACGACGAGAAGTCCCAGGCTCCCGAGGGCGACCCCGCCAACGCCGAGGCTGGGTTCTCCGACGACCCCGACGCCGGCGAAGAAGCCGAGGACGGGTCCGTCGAGCCGCCGGAGTAGCTGATGCACTGAGTGTGGGTTTGGTGTCACCTGGCGACACCGAACCCACAGTGAAGCGTTGTCCACAGGCCTGCAAAGCTCGGGACTGCACAGGCGCAGCCGAGGGAACCGTGCCCTCATGGGCGAGACGACCAGAGCATGGCCCCGCGACTGGGGCATCAGCGAGTTCCTGGATGACCAGTCGGGCGTCGTGTCCCGCATACAGCTCATCGGCGCAGGTGAGACGCCGGCGTCCATCCGGCGGCGGATCCGCCGCCGCGAGCTCGCGATCGTGCACCCCGGGGTCTACCTCGGCCACACCGGAGAGCCGACCTGGATCGAGCGTGCCTGGGCGGGGGTGCTGCACGCATGGCCGGCAGCCTTGTCCGGAGACACTGCACTCCGTGCGCACGAGGGCCCCGGGAGGAGGGGTCGAGACCTAGGCACGATCGAGGTTGCCGTTGACCTGTCGCGGACGGTGATCGCCCCACCTGGCGTACGCGTGCGCCGCATCGAGCGCCTCTCCGAACGAGCGTTGTGGAACACCGGTCCGCCCCGCCTGCGCTACGAAGACGCAGCCATCGAGGTCGCCAGCCGTGCTGCCACGGAGCTTGACACCCTCTCTACGTTGGCCGACATGGTGCAGTCGCGACGCTCGACGGCACCCCGTCTCACCGCCGAGATCGATCGCCGGACACGGATCCCACGCAGGGACTGGATGCGGGACGTCCTGACCGACATCGCCGACGGCACGTGCTCAGTCCTCGAGCACGGCTACCTCCACCGCGTGGTCCGTGGCCACGGGCTGCCGAGCGGCCAGAGGCAGGTCCGCCACGAGAGCGGCACGAGAGTCGCCTACCGAGACACCGAGCACACCAGCGGACTCATCGTCGAGCTCGACGGTCGGCTGTTTCACGACACGGCAACCCAACGCGATGCCGACATGGAACGAGACCTCGACGCATCTGTGGAGGGCAAGGAGACGGTGCGACTGGGCTGGGGTCAGGTCTTCGACCGTGCGTGCCAGACCGCCTGGAAGGTGGCCGCCCTACACCGAGCGCGCGGTTGGACGGGCCAGCCCCACCCGTGTCGTCGCACTGACTGTGGGATAGGTGTCACCTGACGACACCGAATCCACAGTGAGTGGGTCAGCCGCAGACCGGCGCGGGGGGCAACGGCGCGGGGGCGCCCACCCCCGGCATGCCGAGGCCGACTCCCCCGGGAGTGGCAGGCGACGAGGTGCGTCCCTCCCACGCGTCACCGGCCCGCGTGCGGCGTACGGCGAGAACCGGTCCGTCGGCGACGAGGTGATGTGGGGCGGCGTAGGTGATCTCGGTGGTGACCATGTCGCCGGGGCGCACGTCGGGAGCGCCAGCGGGGTTGAAGTGCACCAGCCGGCTGTCGGGTGCTCGACCGGAGAGCCGGTGCGTGGCAGCGTCCTTGCGGCCCTCCCCCTCGGCAACCATGAGCTCCACGGATCGGCCGACGAGCGCCTTGCCCTCGTCCCAGGCGATCTCGTTGACGACCTCGACCAGGCGCTGGTAACGGTCCTTGACGACCTCCGGCGGGACCTGGTCGCCCATCGTCGCGGCCGGCGTGCCGGGGCGGGGTGAGTACTGGAACGTGTAGGCGCCGGAGAAGCGGGCCTGCCGGACGACGTCCAGCGTTGCGAGGAAGTCTTCCTCGGTCTCGCCGGGGAAGCCGACGATGATGTCGGTGGTGATCGCGGCGTCGGGCATGGCTGCTCGGACGCGGTCGATGATGCCGAGGAACTTCGAGGAGCGGTAGGACCGGCGCATCGCCTTGAGCACCTGGTCCGAGCCCGACTGCAGCGGCATGTGAAGCTGGTGCATGACGTTGGGCGTCTCGGCCATGGCCTCGATCACGTCGTCGGTGAACTCGGCCGGGTGCGGCGAGGTGAAGCGCACCCGCTCGAGCCCCTCGATCGCGCCACACGAGCGGAGCAGCTTCGAGAACGCCTGCCGGTCACCGAACTCGACGCCGTAGGCGTTGACGTTCTGCCCGAGGAGGGTGATCTCGATGACGCCCTCGGCGACCAGCGCCTCGACCTCGGCGAGGATGTCGCCCGGTCGCCGGTCCTTCTCCTTGCCGCGCAGGGCAGGGACGATGCAGAACGTGCAGGTGTTGTTGCACCCCACGGAGATGGAGACCCAGGCGGCGTACGCCGAATCACGCTTGGTCGGCAGCGTCGAGGGGAAGACCGACAGCGACTCGAGGATCTCGACCTGCGCCTCCTGCTGGGAGCGCGCCCGGTCGAGCAGGGCGGGGAGCGAGCCGATGTTGTGGGTGCCGAACACGACGTCGACGTACGGCGCCTTGCGGATGATCGTCGAGCGGTCCTTCTGCGCCAAGCAACCGCCCACAGCGATCTGCATCCCCGGGTTGGCGGCCTTGATCGGGGCCAGGTGCGACAGGTTGCCGTAGAGCTTGTTGTCGGCGTTCTCGCGGACGGCGCACGTGTTGAAGACGACGACGTCAGCCAGCTCGCCCGCGGCGTGGGCGACGTAGCCGGCGTCCTCCAGCAGCCCGGTCAGGCGCTCGGAGTCGTGGACGTTCATCTGGCACCCGTAGGTGCGGACCTCGTAGGTGCGTGCTGTGCTGACGGCCGGGCTTGCGGCTGTGCTCGCGGGAGTGGCAGACATGACCACGAAAGCGTACGGCGGCGCGCTCGCCCGCCCGAATCCCCCGGGTCACGGCTCTGCAACACCCCAGTCTCGGCATGGCCCGATCGGACTATGTGCCGCTAGGGTCCCGGCATGACTGTGCTGGAGAACGAGGAACGGGCCCCGGGGACGGGAGAGCCGCTCGTCGTGCTCGACAAGGTCGAGAAATGGTTCGGGGAGCTGCACGTTCTCCAGGACATCAACCTGACCGTGCACCGCGGCGAGGTCGTCGTGGTGATCGGGCCGTCCGGGTCGGGGAAGTCGACGCTGTGCCGGGCCATCAACCGCCTCGAGACCATCGACAAGGGCTCCATCACCCTCGACGGGAAGGCGCTCCCCCAGGAGGGCAAGGCGCTCGCCGCGCTGCGCGCCGAGGTCGGGATGGTGTTCCAG
>NZ_JAOPXV010000003.1 GCF_025964975.1 Nocardioides sp. | reverse complement strand
GCGTCGGACAGGAACGGCCCGAAGCCGTTGATGGCCACGAACCCGCCGCTGTCGGCCACCGCCCGGATCTGCTCATCGGTCAGGTTGCGCGGGTGCGCCTGCAGGGCCTGGCAGGAAGAATGGCTGGCGACGAAGGGCCTGGTGGCGACCGACGCCAGGTGCCAGAAGCCCGTCTCGGAGAGGTGGCTGACGTCGACGACCATGCTCAGGCGCTCCATCTCCGCGACCGCCTCGAGCCCCAGCGTCGTTAGGCGACCGCCTGCATCCTGCTCGCCCACCCCGTCGGCCATCATCGTGCGGCGGTTCCAGGTCATCGACGCGACCCGTACCCCGAGGCGGTGGAAGGTGTCCAGCAGCTCGAGGGAGTGGCCGATCGGCTCGCATCCCTCGAGGGCGAGGACGAGCGCGATGCGACCACTCTGGATGACGGGCCGGATCTGTTCGCCCCGCTCGCAGATCACCACGTCGGCGGCGTGGACGTCGGCCAGCCGGCGGGCCTCCTCGAGCACCTGCAGGCTCCGGCGCAGCGCTCCCTCCCCCACGTGTTGCTCCTCGGTGAAGACGGGAAGCACCTGGAGGACCACTCCTCCGGCCCGCAGCTGCGGGAGCCAGAAGTCCCCGAAGGGGTCGGACAGGCCGCGCTCGCGCTGGTGCAGGACACCGAGGAGGAGGTCGTTGTGGCAGTCCGCCACCGGCAGCGACGGAGCCGTCATCAGGAGGCGGTGCCCCCGCTGCGCGCCTCGCGTCGCCGGGCCAGCTGGGCCAGGGAGACGGCGATGACCAGCGCGCCACCGTAGAACAGCTGCTGCACGAAGCTCTCCGCACCGAGGAGCTGGAGCCCGGTGATGCCGGTGGCGAGGAAGTAGACGGCGATGAACGCGCCCCAGGCGTTGAAGCGGCCCGGGATCACGGTGGTCGCCCCGAGGAACACCGCGGCGAAGGCGGGCAGCAGGAACGAGGTGCCCGAGCTCGGGTCCGCCGACCCGGTGGTGCCGGCGTACAGCGTGCCCGCCACTCCGGCCAGGCCGGCGGAGCCCACCAGGGCGCCCATCCGGACGCGCCCGACCCTGATGCCGCTGAGCCGGGCAACATCGCGTCCCCGGCCGACGAAGAGCATCCGCATGCCGAGGGCGGTGTGCTGGAGCAGGTACCAGAGCACGAGACAGAGCACGAGCCCGTAGTAGAACGCCGCCGGGACGCTGAGGAGCTTGTAGCCGATGACGAGGTCGACGAGCGAGCTCGAAATGCCGCTGATCGTGGTGGAGTTGCTGATCCAGAGGACGAGGCCCTGGATCACGGTGCCCGTGCCCAGCGTGACGATCAGCGAGTCGACCCCGAAGAACACGATCACGGCGCCGTTCACCAGCCCCGCCACCAGTGCCACCACCAGGCCGGCCACGATGGCGGCACCGATCGACCATCCGTGATTGACGTTCAGGATCCCGATCACCATGGCCGTGAGGGTGGCGACCGAGGCGACCGACATGTCGTAGTCACCGCACACCAGCGGCAGCACCAGGCTCAGCGTCAGCACGAGGGGAACCGCCTGTGATCCCAGGATGTTGGCGATGCTGGCGGTGCTCAAGAAGGTGTCCGGCAGCAGCACGGCGAACACCACGAAGATCACGAGCCAAGCCACGGGCAGGGCCCCGGCCTCGATGCGCGAGGTCCAGCGACGAGGGCGAGGCAGGGTGGGCGCGACTGCCACCGTGCCTTCTTCGATAGTTGTTCCCACTGACATGTCGACTCTCTTCACGGGCTGGGATTGCGGAATGATCAGGCGTCCGAGGCCGCGCGGTGCGGCCGGGTGACGGCGTCGGCGTCGGCGTCGGCGAACAGCATGTCGGTGAGGCCGGCCTTGGTGACGGCCCGGCCGTGCACCTCGTCGGACACGACACCGCGTCGCATCAGCAGCACGCGGTTGCAGAGCTGGGCCAGCTGGTCGAGGTCTGAGCTCGAGCACACGACCGCGCAGCCCTGCCGGGCCGCCTCGGCGACGAGGTTGAAGATCTGCTCACGCGCCCCGACGTCGACACCCTGGGTGGGCTCGCTGAGCAGCAGCACCTTGGGTCCGGTCACGAGCCACTTGGCCAGCATCGCCTTCTGCTGGTTCCCGCCGCTGAGGGAGGCGTAGGCCAGCGCCGGCTGGGGTGGACGTACGTCGAGGTCGCGCAGCAGCTTGCCGGCGTGCCGCTCAAGCTTCCTGCCCGTCAGGGCGAACGGCCCGCCACCCTGCCGGAGCGAGAGCAGCGCGACGTTCTCGCCGACGGTCAGGGCGGGAGCACTGCCCTCGACCGCGCGATCGCTGGGGAGGTAGGCGATTCCGGCCCGGATCGCCTTCGAGGGCGAGAGGCGGCGCGCCTCGAGCTCGAGACCGTCGACCGCGACAGACCCGCTCGTGGCCTGCAGTGCCCCGAAGAGCAACTGGTTCACCTCGTCGAACCCGGAGCCGATCACGCCAGTGACACCGACCACCTCGCCCGGCTGCACGCTCAGGTCCAGGTGCTCCACGGCCCGGCCGCGCAGGGCGGTCACCTGGAGGCGCGGCCGCTCTCGCACCGCGGGCACGGGGGCGGACCCGGCGCTCAGCGTCGAGACCGGCCGGCCCACGATCATCCGGACGAGGCCCTCGCGAGCCAGCGACGCGGTGTCCTCGCTGCCGACCAGCTCGCCGTCGCGCAGGACGCTCACCCGGTCCGTCACCGTAAGGACCTCGTCGAGGTCGTGCGACACGAACAGCACGCCCGCACCCTGCGCGGCCACCGTGCGCATCAGCGCGATGAGCTCGGCGACCTCGGCGTGCGGCAGGAAGGCCGTCGGCTCGTCGAGCACCAGCAGTCCCCGCACCCCGCTGTCCTCCGCGTCGAGGTGGCTCACGGCGCGGGCGATGGCCAGCTTGGCCCGCTCGAGGCGCGAGATGTCCCGCACGAGCGTGTCGGCTCGCAGCGAGATGCCGAACCGCTCGAACAGCGCCGTGGCACGGGCCAGCTCGGCGCGCTTGCGCCGCGGACGGATGCCGGAACCCGTTGCCACGTCGTCGGCCATCAAGTTTTCGAGCACCGTCAACGATGGGAGCAGCGCGAGGTCCTGGTGGACGAACCGGAGCCGGTGGTCGCGCCGGTCGGCGGCGGAGAGGGGGAGCTCGACGGGCGTCCCGTCGAGCTCGACCGTGCCCTCGTCGGGGGTGTGGAAGCCGGCGAGGACCTTGATCAAGGTCGACTTGCCCGACCCGTTCTGACCCAGCAGCCCGTGGACCTCACCGCGGCGAACGGTGAGGTCCACGTCCCTGAGCACCCGGGTGAGCCCGAACGTCTTCCCGACGCCGGTCATCCGGAGGACAGGCTGGGCCGGATCGGTCATCCGAGGCCCCAGACCTCGAGGTACTGGGCCTCCAGGTCGTCCCCGTAGCCCTTGTTGACCTCGGGCGGGGTGCCGGCCTCGTCGACGTTGGACGTGTCGAAGATGCGGACCGGCACGATGTCCATGACCCGGGAGGGCTCCATCCCGGCCATCAGCCGGAACGCGTTGTCCATGGCCGCGAAGCCGGCGCCCTCGAGAGACTCGCCCACGTCCATCGTCACGATGTTGCCGTCCTGCATCATCTTCAGCACGGCGGGCGTGCCGTTGAAGGTGACCACCTCGACCTGCCCCTGCTTGCCAGCCGCGGTGATGCCGGCGACGGCGTAGCTCGCCATGTTGTCGTAGAGCGGCACGACGTACTTGATCTCGGGGTCGCGCACCAGCTCGGACTGCACGGTCGACTGCACCGAGGTCGTCCACTTGCTGATCGGCACGTTGGCGAACGTCGTCTCACAGGCGGGGCAGGCGCTCGCGATCTCGTCCTTGAAGGCGGCTTCCTGGCCCGGGCTGGGGCCGGCGTCGTTGGAGGTCACCACGAGGATCTTCGCGGCACCGCCGGAGTCGACGGCGATCCAGTCGGCGTTCAGGCGGGTGGCGGTCTGGTACGGCGCCGCGACGATGGCGTCCACGCCGTCGACGCAGTCCACGCTGAGGCCGGAGCAGTCGGGGGCGAACTGGGCCGAGGTGTCCCAGAACATGCTCACGACGACCTTGATGCCCGCCTCGCGGGCCTCCTGGATCTGCGGCTCCAGCGCGCGGGGGTCCGTGCCACCGCTGAGGATGATGACATCGACGCCCTTCGCGATGCCTGATTCATGCCCGCGACCCACTGGTTGGGCTGTCCTTCGTTGGTGTAGACCTCGAAGTCGACGTCCGCGAGCTCGGCCACGCGCTCCATCGCTGCGTTGATCTGGATGTTGTAGTCGTTGGTCGTGAGCAGCGGGATGACGAACACGCTCTTGCCGGCGAGGCTGGCGACGTCCACCGCCGGGCCGGGCGAGACGAAGTCGCCGACCGCCTTGAACTTCTCGACCGTGTCGGTCGCCGCCTGCGAGACCTCGCCCTTCTCGGACCCGCCACTCGACGACGCCGAGGACGAGTCACCGGGGCTTGAGCAGGCCGCCAGAGCCAGGGGCAGCAACACTGCAACGACCGCGAGCTGGCGACGCAACCGCACACACAGTGCAGACAGGATCTGCTTCTTCATCGTTCGGTTCCTCCACTGTCATCCCGCGGCGACTGCCGACGGCCGGCACCCTTTTGGCGCTTCGACTAACTCATGGTCCCAACGGCGGATCGCGGGAGATATGTGCACATCGCCCGGTCGACATCCACATGGCATGCCACCTGCACAGCGGACCCGGCGAGTGAGAGGATCCGGGTATGAGCCTCCCGGTTCCCCTGACCCTGCGCGCGGCGGACCTCGAGGCGCTGGCCGTCGGACTGTGCCTGCTGGGCTCGGGCGGGGCCGGTGACCCGCACCCCTTCTCGTCCGTGCTGCGCTCGCAGCTCGGGGACGCAGAGCTCGTGCTGCACGCGCCCGCCGAGCTGGCGGGCGCGAGCGTCGTCCCGGTCGGGATGGTGGGGGCCACCAGCGTGTTCACCGAGAAGCTCCCGCACGGCGGCGAGTTCGGCACTGCCGTCGCCGCCACCGGACGGTGGACCGGCGCGGCGCCCGACGCGGTCATGGCGATCGAGACCGCCGGCCTGAACGGCATCACCGCGCTCGTCGCCGCCCTGCACCTCGGGCTGCCGTACGTCGACGCCGACCTGGCCGGACGCGGCCTGCCCCGGCTGGACCAGCTGACGTGGGCGGCGGCGCGACTGCCCCTGACCCCGTGCGCGCTGGCGTTCCCGGGCGGCCACACGCTGCTCATCGACCGCGCCTCCCCCACCGACGTGGAACGGACGATCCGCGCGGCGCTCGCAGGCACCGGCGGTTGGGCAGCCCTGGCGCTCGCCCCGGGTCCCGCCGCGTCGCTGGAGGAGACCGCCTGCGTGGGGACCCTGGGCCGGGCGCTCGCGCTCGGGCGCGCCCACGGCTCCCTGCGCATGATGGCGGAGGCTGCAGAGGTCGCCGAGGGTCTGGGCGGTGAGATCCTGGGCGAGGGTCGCGTCCTCGACGTGCTGCGTCACAGCTCGGACGGCGGACTGCACGCCGAGTCGTCGGTGACGGTCCTCGACCGCCACGGCGCCGTGCTCCGGATCGAGACGGAGAACGAGTTCTTGATGGTGCTCGTCGACGGCCAGCCCCGCGCCACGGTGCCCGACCTCATCTGCCTGCTCGATCGTCGTACCAACCGGCCGCTGGCCGTCGACGCCCTCCGCCGGGGCGACGAGGTCTTCGTGCTGGTGCTGCCCGCTCCCGCGTGGTGGCTCGCCCCGGAGCACCTCGACCGGGTGTCACCCTCTGCGTTCGCTATCGATTGTCCGCCCATGCTGTTGGCGGGACGCCCGTGAGCGCCGACACGCCCGTGCCGCTGGTCGCCCTGCTCGGTCACCCCGACTGGCACCAGGTGAGCGTCCTGGCGTCGCCTCCCGCACCGACCCTGCTGGTCGAGGGGGTGTCGCTGGTCCCCGACATCCGAGGTCGGGCGAGCGACATCGGGGGGCAGCTGCTCACTGTGCTGCAACCGCCGTCGCGCAGCGACTGGCGCATCGACGTGCTGATCCAGACCGCCGCCGCCGGCGGCGCCTCGGCCGTCCTGATCGGCGACTCGTCCCCGCTTTCACAGCCGTCGTCCGCCCTGGCCGCGCGCGTGGGGCTGACCGTCCTCGGCGCGGACGACCCGCTGGCCGCCGCTCTGGCCGCGCGGAGGTTCGTCTCGGAGGCGGAGATGCACGTGGCCGACACGGTCCTGCGGGTGACGTCCATGGCCGTCCGCTCCGGCGAGGGAGTCGAGGACGTGATGAAGGCCGTCGGCTCGGTCCTGCGTCGTCCCCTGGCCCTGGTGGCCGCCGGCGGCGACACGCTCCTGGGCACCGACGTCGTGCTGGAGGGGGACCGCGAGACCGTGGCCCAGACGCTCACCGCCGTGGCTACTCGCTCCCGCGCCACGCAGCGAGTCGAGCTGTCCGGGTCGGCGCTCCTGATCGCCCACCCGGTCCCGCCGACGACGGCGCGGGACGCGACCATGTGGCTGGTCACCCGGCTCCCCCACGACCTGCCCGCCGAGAGCGCCGCCGCCAGCGCCGCCCTCTCGGTCGCCGCGGCCGTGATCGGACAGCGCGCCAGCCTGCGGCGACTGGCCGTCGAGCGGGATGCGCGGGCACGCGCGTCCCTTCTGGGCGAGCTGTTGAACGCCCCCGACGACCTGGCACCCACCACCCGTCGTCGGGCGCTGGAGGCCGGGTGGCG
>NZ_JAOPXV010000203.1 GCF_025964975.1 Nocardioides sp. | reverse complement strand
TAGACGACGGCCGAGCCGTCAGGGCTGTGCGCGGAGATGGCCCAGACACGGAAGTCCTCGGTCTCGTCGTCGTCGGGCACGTCCTGCAGGTCGAAGGCCTCGACGCCCTCGTCGCCAGGCGTGCGCTCGGTGATCGGCCCGGAGGAACCGAGGTTGGCGGAGGCCGCCAGCACCCGTCCGTCCTCGCTCACCACCTGGCCGACGGAGTCGTCACCGACTTCGTCCAGCACCGCGGGAAGCACCCCAGCCTCGAATGAGGCCGCTACGTCGTGCGCGCGCGACTTCGACAGGTCGTCGGCGGCGGCGGAGATCGATCGCTGGAACAGCAGCACGATCACCACCGACGCCAGCAGCAGGATCACCGCCAGCACCAGCGAAGCCACGGCGGTCAGGCGCAGCCGCACCCGCCGTGCTGAGCTCTCAGCCACCGTCCACGTCCAGTCGGTATCCGGCCAGCCGTACGGTCTGGATCGCGCCCCTGCCGAACGGCAGATCGATCCGCTGCCGCAGCTGTCGCACATAGACCTCGACGATGTTGGGGTCGCCGTCGAAGGCGAAGTCCCAGACGTGCTCGAGGATCTCGGACTTCGACAACACCTCCCCGGGCCGGCGCATGAAGAACTCCAACAGCGAGAACTGCCGGGGGGTCAGGCGTACCTCGACGTCGCCACGCCACACCCGGTGTGCCGCTGGGTCCTGCCGCAGGTCGCCGACCACCAGCTCGGTCGGTCGGGCGCCCCCACCTCGCCGCAACAGGGCGCGGAGCCGGGCCACCAGGACGGCGTACGAGAACGGTTTGGTCAGGAAGTCGTCCGCGCCCCGGTCGAGCGCCTTTGCCTCGTCGTCTGCTGCGTCCTGTGCCGTCAGCATCAAGATGGGCGTCCAGTTGCCGGCCTCCCGCAACGCCACGCACAGGTCGAGGCCGTTGAGACCGGGCAGCATCACGTCCAACACCATCGCGTCGTACGGGTTCTCGGTCGCCAGCCAGTGGCCGTCCTCCCCCGTGAACGCGACATCTACCGCGAAGCCCTCGCCCTCCAGGCCGCGCTTCAGGGCACGTGCGACCCGCTTGTCGTCCTCGACCACCAGGATGCGCACACGACACGGTGGCACGGATCGGCTGAAGGCGCGCTGAACGCCCGCTGACTGCTCGTTCAGCGTGGCTTCAGGCCACGGGGTGCACTCTGGACCGGTCAAGCCCCACCACCCACCCGAGGAGATCCTGATGAATCGCTCGAAGCAGGCAGCGGCCGCAGCAGCAGCAGCCATCATCGTCGTAGGTGGCGCTGGAGCTGCCGTGGCCGGCGCGTCCGGTGACGACGACGCCTCCGACACCCCGATCCAGGGCCCGGCCCTCGAGCGGGCCGAAGAGGCTGCCCTCGAGGAGACCGGCGGCGGCACCGTCACCGAGACCGAGGTCGGCGACGAGGAGAGCTACTACGAGGTCGAGGTCACTCTCGACAACGGGGACCAGGTCGACGTACAGCTCGATCGGGACTTCACGGTCGTCGGGTCCGAGGAGGACTCCGAGGCCGAGACGGACGACTGAGCGTCAGCGAGACCAGGTGCGAGCAGTACGTTCGGCGAGCTCGGCGAGGGCACCTGACGGGTCGGCGAACGCCCGCTCCTCCCCCACCAGGTCGACGAGCGAGTAGGCCGACTCGATGCCCAGCGCGCGCATCTCCCGTGACCCCACCAGCACCTGTCCGGCGAGTGCGACGCACGGTCGCAACGCGGCGGCCGCGATCTCGGCGACCCCGTAGGGCACCTTGCCCGAGCGGCTGGAGAAGTCGAAGGCACCCTCGCCGGTGATGACGAGGTCCGCGTTGCGGGCCCGCTCGGCGAGGCGCACGTGGCGCGCGACGAGCGCGATGCCGGGCTCACGGGAGGCCCCCAGGGCGAGCAGGGCGAAGCCGATCCCACCGGCTGCGCCGGCACCCTTCTCCAGGCTGGTGCGCCGATCGGTGGCCGCCGCGAACGTCTCGAGCCACCCGTCGACCTCGACGATCCGGTCCTCCTCGATCCCCTTCTGGGGCCCGAAGGTCTTGGTCGCGCCGAACATGCCGGTCAGCGGGTTGTCGACGTCGGAGGCGACGACCAGCTCGACACCTGCCAGCCGCTCCCGGGCGGGCGCCAGGTCGACGGTGGTGACGGTGTCCAGCGCGATCGCGCCGCTGTCGAGGATGCCGTCGGACGTCGCACCGAGGGCTGCCAGCACGCCGGCGCCCCCGTCGTTGGTCCCGGACCCACCGAGGCCCACCACGACCTTGCGCGCACCCGACTCGACGGCGGCCAGGATCAGCTCGCCCACCCCGTTGCTGGAGCCGAACTCGGCACCGCCGTCCATCAGGTGCAGCCCGACTGCCTGGGCGGTCTCGATGTAGGCGACGTCCTCGACGAACAGGAGCGTGGCCGGGACGCGTTCGCCGTGCGGAGCCTCGACGGTGACGCCGAGCAGCTCCCCGCCCAGCGCGGCGTGCAGGACATCGACGAAACCAGGGCCGCCGTCGGCCATCGGGGCCAGGTCCAGGACGTCGCCCGGCGATCGCCGAGCCCACCCCCGGGCGATGGCCTCGCTCGCCTCGACGGCCGTCAGGGTGCCGGCGAACTTGTCGGGGGCGATCAGCACGCGCATGGCGGCCATCCTGTCTCATGCGGGAGTGCTGCGCTGCGCAAGGATGTCGCGCATGGCACAGGCACTCATCAGGCCAGCACGCGAGACCGACCTCGAGGCGATGGCGACCATCACGGCCACCAGCTACTACGAGGTCGATGCCCGGACCTTCCAGCGTTCGTGGCCGGACCCACAGCCGCGGCCGGCTACGCGCAACGGCGCCTGGATCAAGCGCACCAGGCAGGCATTGGTCACCGACCCCGAGGGCTGCTGGGTGGCCGAGGTCGACGGCGAGGTCGTCGGCGGCGCGATCTCCCGGGTCCGTGAGCTCATGTGGATCCTCGCGTCCTTCGCGGTCCGGCCCGAGCACCAGCGCCACGGCATCGGCCTGCAGCTGCTGGCGGCCGCGATGTACCACGGGCGCAGCTGCCTGCGCGGCATGTTCGCGGCCAGTGCGGATCCCGGCGCCGTACGCCGCTATCGGCTCGCCGGCTTCAGCCTCCACCCGCAGATGTTCGTCACGGGCGTGGTGGACCGCGGCGCCATCCCTGTCGTCGAGCGGGTGCGTGACGGCTCTGCCGGCGACATCGACCTGCTCAACTCGATCGACCGGCAGACCCGCGGGGCCGCTCATCTCTCCGACCACGAGCTGCTGCTCGGGCAGTTCCGCCTGCTCGTCTGCGAACGCAACAACGCAGCGGCCTATGCGTACGTCGACGAGTCAGGCTCGCCCTGCCTGGTGGCCGGGACCTCCCGGCGTACGGCGCAGGACGTCATGTGGGAGGGGCTCGGCTCGTCGACGCCGGGCTCGAGCGTGTCGGTCCACCACATCACGGCAGCCAACGCGTGGGCCATCGACGTCGGGATGGCGGCCCGGATGTCGCTGCACCAGAGCGGCTACCTGTGCCTGCGCGGCATGAAGCCGCCCTCGCCGTACGTCCACCACGGCTCGTTGCTCTAGCGACCGGTGTCGGTGCCCGGCTCCAGCCGCGCGCCGGCGACCACCTCGCCACCGACCCGCGAGTCGCGGCCCACAAGCACGATGTCCTCGTCGCGGGCCAAGCGGGCGGTCGGCCGCGCTCCCACGCGAGCACCGGCCAGCACCTCGCACCGCTCGTCCACGACTGCGGTGTGGACGACGGCCCCGGCGCGCACGACGCAGCCCTCCATGAGCACGCTGTCCCGCACGACCGCGCCCTTCTCGATCACCACGCCCGGACCCAGCACGCTGTCCACCACCTCGCCCGACACGTCGCAACCGGGCGAGAGGAGCGAGTTGCTGCACGACCCGACCGCGCGCACCCGAGCGGCAGGGCGGTCGGGCCAGTGGGCGATCACGGGTCGGCCGGGGTGGTCGAACACGTCCACCCGGTCGGCCAGCAGGTCTCGGTGGGACTGCAGGTAGAGACGCGGCTGGCCCACGTCTCGCCAGTAGCCGGTCATCGGGACGGAGACGACCCGACCGGTCTTCACGAGCCTCGGGAGCAGGTGCTCGCCGAAGTCGCCCAGCCCGCTGTCGTCGTCCTCCTGCTCGCCCGAGAGCTCTGCCCGGAGCTCGCGCAGCGTGGGGAGCAGGACGGCCAGGTCGTAGATGAAGATCTCGGTGGCCACCGTGGTGCTCGAGGGCCGGGAGGGCTTGTGCTCGACCGCGGTGATGGTGCCGTCCCGCTTCGCCACGACGACCACGTTGTCGGACGCGTCGCGCTTGGTGACCGCGGTGGTCAGCACCGTCGCCACCCGGCCGGCGGCGACGTGCTCGTCGATCACCGGCCCCAGGTCGATGTTGAAGACGTGGTCGGCGCTGCACACCACGAGGGTGGAGGCGCCGGACGCCTCGAGGTCGGCCGAGATCCGCAGCAGGAGGTCCCCGTTGCCGTGCGCGAAGCCGCTCTCCGTCGCCGGCCCGGTCCCGGTCTGCGGGACGATGCGCCTGAACCCCCCGCGGTTGCGGTCCAGGCTCCACGGACGACCGCCCGAGAGGTATTCGTCGATGGAGGTCACCTGGTATTCCAGCGAGACCCACACGTCGGACAGGTCCGCGTGCACCAGGCTGGACAGCGCGAAGTCGATGAGTCGGTGGACTCCGCCGTACGGCAGCGCGGGCTTCGCGCGTTCGCGGGTCAGCACGTCCATCCGCCCGCCCTGCCCGCCCGCCTGCACCAGGGCCAGGACCTCACCACGTCGCGCCACAGCTCCTCCTCCTGGCCCGAGCGCCGATGCGCTCGTGGGCCGATGCCTCAGAGCCTTGCACGCCACAACTCGGTCCACACCCGCCACTAGGATGTAGCCATGAGTCTCGTCGACCTTCCCCTGCTCCCTCTCGGCAAGGGCCGTGACCTCACCGCCGAACGCGGCGTTGAGTGCCTAGGTGAGCTGCCGTCGGCCTCCGACCCCGACCTGGTCGCTCGCGCGCGTGCCGCGAAGGCCGCGCTCGGGGAGCGGGTGTTCGTGCTGGGTCACCACTACCAGCGCGACGAGGTCATCGAGTTCGCCGATGTGACGGGTGACTCGTTCAAGCTGGCCCGCGACGCAGCAGGGCGCCCCGACGCCGAGTTCATCGTCTTCTGCGGCGTGCACTTCATGGCCGAGTCGGCCGACATCCTCACCTCCGACGACCAGGTGGTGATCCTGCCCGACCTCGCCGCCGGCTGCTCGATGGCCGACATGGCACGGCTGGGTCAGGTCGAGGACGCATGGGACGCCATGGCCGACGCCGGCGTCCAGGACAGCATCGTGCCGGTCACCTACATGAACTCCTCGGCCGACATCAAGGCCTTCTGCGGCCGCAACGGTGGCGTCGTCTGCACATCGTCCAACGCCGATGTGGCCCTCGAGTGGGCCTTCGAGCAGAAGCCCGACGCGAAGATCCTCTTCTTCCCCGACCAGCACCTCGGCCGCAACACCGCCGTGCTGAAGATGGGTTTCTCCCTCGACGACTGCGTCCTGTGGGACCCCCTCCAGCCCGCCGGTGGCCTGACCCGGGAACAGCTCGAGTCAGCCAGGATGATCCTGTGGAAGGGCCACTGCTCGGTCCACGGCCGGTTCAGCGTCGACGTCGTCGACGAGCTGCGAGCCAAGCACCCAAACATCAAGATCCTGGTCCACCCCGAGTGCCCTCACGAGGTGGTCCTCAGTGCCGACCTGGTCGGCTCGACCGAGTTCATCATCAAGACCATCGAAGCCGCCGAGCCGGGCACGACGTGGGCGATCGGCACCGAGCTCAACCTCGTCCAGCGGCTGGCGCGGGCTCACCCGGACAAGAACATCGTCTTCCTCGACCGCAACGTCTGCTACTGCTCGACGATGAACCGCATCGATCTGCCCCACTTCGTGTGGGTGATGGAGTCGCTCGTGGCCGGTCAGGTGGTCAACCAGATCAAGGTCGACCCCGACACCGAGCGTCATGCCCTGGTGGCGCTCCAGCGGATGCTGGACCTGCCGGGCAAGTCGCACCGCGACTGACGGGCGGAGGTCAGTCGTCGGTCAGCGGCCACACGGAGGCGGCGGCCGGGAGGGTGTCGAGGAGCGCTGCGAGTCGGCTGGCGCTGCCCTGCATCCGGGTCAGCAGGGCCTGGAGCTCCGGGACATCTTCGGGGGTCTCGTCCAGCGCCATCTCGGCTGCCATCGCGATCGCTGCCACGGCGTTCTTCAGCTCGTGCGCCGTCGACGCCGCGAAGGCGACGAGTTCCTCACGAGTGTTCACAGTCCCGGAGCATTCCACAGCGTGAGCCGCTGGTGCATTTCCGGCTCCATCGGAAGCTCCGCCGCGAGGAGGTCCCGGACGCCGATCTCGGTGAGGTTGTCGCGCTGGTGGGTCCCCGTGGGGGCGAAGGCGTAGAAGGTCCCTTGCTTGTACAGATAAACCAGGCCGACCGTCGGTCCGTGCCCCTCGAACGTCACCCTCGAGCACAACAAGCCGTCGGCGAAGCCCTGCGCCTCCAGGCTGGTGTTGACCGCGTGCAGGTCGGTGCACAGGTCTGCCATGTCGTCGGGGCTGCCCTCGACGACCAACCAGGTGAAGCCGAAGTCGTCCCGACTCACCTGCACGTCCGGCGAGTCCGGGTCGTCGTTGATCAGCGCGGTGATCTCGTCCTGGGTCTGCGCGAACGCACGAGGAACAGCGCATCCAGATTGGTCTTGGGAGGCCTTCTGCGTCCCGTCACGGCATCGAGCCAGCGCACGGCACCCCCTCAGGCCATCGGACAGCCGAGCTCGGCCTGGATGCGGGCGAGCTGCTCGAGGCGCTGCTCGTGGGTCGGGTGGGTGGCAGTGAGCATTCGCAGGCTGATGCCGGCCACGGCGGGCACGATGAACAGCGCGTTCACTGCGCTGGTGGCTCGCAGGTCCCTCTGCGGTATGGCGCCGGCCACCCGCGATCTTGGTGAGGGCAGAGGCAAGGGCAGCCGGCTTCATCGTGAGGTAGGCCGCAGACCGGTCCGCGCAGAGCTCGCGGTAGCGCGACAGGAGTCGCAGCAGGACGAAGCTCACGGCATAGACCAGGAGGCTCATCACGAGCGCGACCAGGAAGGCCTGGCAGGGCGCCGTTGCTGCCGCGTCCGCGCGAGAGGCCACCGTATTGGGCACCGCGGGTCAGCATGCCCGCCAGGATGCCGTCGGACGACGCGAGCGTCATGACGAGGGCGTCGCGGGGGGCCACGTGGCTCAGCTCGTGCGCCAGCACGGCCTCCAGCTCTTCGGCATCGAGGGTCTGGAGGATGCCGGTGGTCACGCACACCACCGAGCGGTCCGGCGACCGGCCGGTCGCGAAGGCATTGGGCAGGGCCATGTCGGCGACGCCGACGCGCGGCTCGGGCATGTCGGCAAGGGCGCAGAGCCGGTCGATCATCCCGTGCAGCTCCGGCGCCTCCTACGGCGTCACCTCGCGAGCCCGCATCGCGCGCATGGCCATCTTGTCGGAGGACCACCACTGGTAGAACGCGACACCGATGCCGGCCCGGCCGATCAGGACGATCATTCCCGGGCTGTCGCGGAAGAGGTACATCAGCGACACCCCAGCCCCACGAACAACGCGCCGAGCAGGAACATCACCAGCGTCATCCGGACGGTGAGGCCGGTGTCCTTGATGAAACGCGAACGCGCCACGTCGGGGTCAGCCGGGGATGAGGCCGTCGTCCCCGAGCATCTGCCGCACCTCGTCGAGGGTGGCGTCGGCGGGCGGCAGGATCAGGTCGGACTCGTCGAGGCTCGCGGCCTCGTGGTGGGTCCCGCTGGACCGGATGGCGGCGTGCAGGCCCGCCAGGGCGACCTTGAACATCTCCTCGTCACCGGACTCGATGGAACGCTCGATCTGCGTGTCGAGCCCGTTGAGCGCGTCGAGGGCGTGGTCGTCCAGGTCGAACTGGCCCTCACCCAGGATGCGGACGATCACGACGGCCCTCCTTCGGAGGTCTCGCGCTGCACCGCGGGCTGCTGGCTGACGTCACCGTCGCCGGCCTCGATCGCCTGCGGCTGGCTGCTGCTCTTGAGCCGGGCCAGCTCGCTCTCCACGTCCGAAGCCGAGCTGAGGGCGTCGAGCTCACGGGCGATGTCGTCACCTGAGTTGATCGACGACGCGTCGTCGAGCGCACCGGAAGCGATCAGCTCGTCGATGGCACCGGCGCGGGCCTGCATCTGCGCCGTCTTGTCCTCGGCGCGCTGGATGGCCAGCCCGACGTCACCCATCTCCTCGCCGATGCCCGACATCGCCTCGCCGATGCGCGACTGCGCCTCGGCGGCGGTGTAGTTGGCCTTGATGGTCTCCTTGCGGGTGCGGAAGGACTCGACCTTCGTCTGCAGCCGCTGCTGCGCGAGGACGAGCTTCTCCTCCTCGCCCTGCAGGTTCGCGGGCTGGCCCTGCAGGTCGTGAATCTGCTGGGTGATGCCCGACTTACGCGTCAGTGCCTCGCGCGCGAGGTCCTCGCGGTCGGCGGCGATGGCCTTCTCCGCCTGCCCCTGGAGCTTGGCCTGCTGCGTCTCGAGCTGCTTGATCTGCAGCTCGACGCGCTTGCGGCTCGTGGCGACGTCGGCCACCCCGCGGCGTACCTTGCTCAACAGCTCGAGCTGGCGCTGGTAGCTGTAGTCCAGGGTCTCGCGGGGGTCCTCGGCGCGGTCGAGCGCCCTGTTCGCCTTGGAATGGAAGATCAGACTCAAGCGCTTCATCACACTCATGGGGATGTTCTCTCCTGTGTCTCCCTCGGGGTACTTCCATCACCCTAGGACCAAAGCCAAGCCCAGTGATAGGCGCCGGTAGGCTGGAGCTTCAACTCACCTGATCCCAGAGGCCCCGCGTGTTCGGTCGTAGCAAGTCGCAAGCCACCACATCCACCGCTACCGTCGTCGAGAAGCCCGGCGGGAAGGGTCGTCCGACGCCGAGCCGCAAGGAGGCCGAAGCGGCCGCCAAGGCTCGCGCGAAGGTCCCGCGGACCCGCCGCGAGCAGATGCTCGCGGAGCGGGGTGCGCGCTCCGAGTCGAGCCAGAGCATCCGGGCGGCGATGAAGTCGGGAGACGAGCGCTACCTGATGGCCCGCGACAAAGGGCCGGTGCGTCGCTTCATCCGCGACTTCGTGGACGTGCGGTTCTCCTTCGTGGAGTTGATGGTGCCGATGCTGGTCCTGACGATGCTGCTGGGCTACTCGGGCAACGACTCCCTGGCGAACATGGGGAACGCCATCTTGCTGGGGACCGTGCTCCTGGTGACGCTCGACATCATCCTGATGCGGTTCCGGCTTCGTCGTGAGCTGGTTCGTCGCTTCCCTGAGGAACCCCTCAAGGGCACCACCTACTACGCCGTGATGCGCTCGTTGCAGATGAAGTTCATGCGGATGCCGAAGGCGAAGGTCAAGATCGGGCAGACGCTGCCCGAGCAGTACCGCTGAGCGTCCGGTGATCCTGGGACTCGTCTGCGCGCTCGGATCGGCCGCCCTCTTCGGGGTCGCCGCCGTGCTCCAGGCCCACGCCATGCGGGGTGTGCCGGACGGCGATCCGGGCCTGCGTACCTTCGCACGCGCCGCCGTACGCTCCTGGCCAATTCGTGCCGTGGTCGGCGCCTACCTGGCGGGGTTCGGACTGCACGCAGTCGCCCTGTGGTTGTTGCCGCTCTACCTCGCCCAGGCGTCGATCTCGCTGTCATTGCCGGTGACGGCCGTCGTGTCCGCAGTGGTCCTGCACGAGCGACTCGAGCCGGGGCGCTGGCTGGCAGTGGCCGCCGTCATCGCGGGCCTCGTGCTGGTGGCGCTGGGCGCGGGCGGGGTCGAGCACACCGCCTCCGCGGCCACCCTCGCGGTGGTGGGCGGCCTCTGGCTGCTCGTGCTGGGACTCGGCGCCCGGTGGAGCATCGGAGCAGGTGCGGGAGTCCTGGGAGCGTGGTCCGGCCTCGGCTACGCAGGAACAGCCGTCACGACGCGGGGCCTGGACCTCGGCACGCCGCTGGTGTCGCTGGCCGCGCTGGTCATCGTGTCCGCCCTGGGTGTGGTGGCGTTCTGGCTCTACTCGATCGCCCTGGGACGGGCCGACGTCGCGTCCTCCACGGCCCCACTGATCGTCATGCAGACCTGCGTCCCGGCACTGGTCGGGGTCCTGGCCTTCGGCGACACCGTCCGCGCAGGGTGGACCGCCGCCGTCGTCGGCGGGCTCGCCCTCTCGATCGCGGGAGCCATCCACCTCGGCCGCCAGCCGGGGTCTGCCGCCGCCGGGTCGGGTGTGAGGATGAGCGCATGAACAAGCCCACCGCCGACGTCTCCGTGCGGATCGCGTGGGCCGACGACGCAGACGCCATCGCCGCCGTGCAGGTGCGCGCCTGGCAGGTGTTGTACGCCGACGTCCTACCCGCTGATGCCCTGCCCTCCGACCCTGCTCCCGTCGCCGACGCCTGGCGCTCCGCCCTGAGGAAGCCGGCGGATGCCCGCAACCGGGTGCTGGTGGCCCTCGAGCGCAACCGGGTGACCGGCTTCGCGCTGACGAGCCCGGCCACCGACCCCGATGCCGACCCGATCGCGGACGGCGAGATCTCCGAGCTCACCCTCGATCCCACCGAGCGGGGCAAGGGCCATGGGTCCCGGCTGCTGCAGGCGGCCGTCGACACGCTCGCGGCCGACCGGTTCACCCGCGCGGTCTGTTGGGTGATCGCGTCCGATGACGACCACCGCCGGTTCCTGACCGAGGCCGGCTGGGCGCCCGACGGTGCCCACCGCGAGCTCGACCTGGACGGGACGGGGACGACCACCGTCAAGCAGGTCCGCCTGCACACCGCGATCGGCTGATGTCGCAGGCCCCCTTGCCGAGCGCCGAGCGCTCGGGGATCATCCGCGACGCGGTCGCCGTGGGAGTCGCCACGGGGGCGTACGGCATCTCCTTCGGCGCCGTGGCGGTCAGCTCGGGGCTCAGCGTCCTCCAGGCCTGCGCGCTGTCGTTGCTGGTCTTCACAGGCGCCTCGCAGTTCGCCTTCGTCGGGGTCGTCGCGGCCGGCGGTGCGCCCATCGGCGGGGCCATGACCGCGATCCTGCTCGGCACCCGCAACGCGCTCTACGGGCTGCGTCTTGCCCCCCTGCTCCAGTGGTCCGGCGCGCGCCGGGTCGGCGCGGCGCAGATCCTGATCGACGAGTCGACCGCGATGTCGGTCAACCGCGACACGGTGCCGGCGGCCCGGCTCGGCTTCGTGGCCACCGGGGTCTCGGTGTTCGTCCTGTGGAACGCCGCGACGCTGGCAGGCGCCCTGGCCGGTACGGCGATGGGCGACCCCCGCAACTACGGGCTCGACGCCGCGGTCGGGGCGGCCTTCCTCGCGCTGCTCTGGCCCCGGCTGGGCGTCGCGCGGTCCCGGGTCGTCGCGATCCTCGCGGCGGGCGTGGCGCTGGCCCTCGTGCCCTTCACAGCCGCCGGCGTCCCGGTGCTGGCCGCCGGTGCCGTCGCCCTCCTGGGCGGCGTGCTGAGCCCGCCGAGGGGTGAGGCCTGATGTGGCTGGCCATCCTGGTCGCGGCCCTGGGCTGCTACGCCCTCAAGCTCGCCGGGCTCTCGCTGCCCCAGCGGGTGCTGTCCAACCCGGTGGTGGAGCGTGTCGCCGACCTGATCCCCGTCGCCCTCCTGGCTGCCCTCATCGCGGTCCAGGTGTGGTCGGCCGGGCCTTCCCTGACGATCGACGCGCGCACCGCGGGACTGGCCTTCGCCGTGGTCGCGCTGCTGCTCCGGGCGCCCTTCCTGGTCGTCGTCATCGGCGCCGCGGCGGTCGCTGCGCTGATCCGCCTTGTGTGAGGGTGCTCAGCCGAGGGGGAGGAAGTGCTCGAGCCCCACCGTGAGGCCGTGATGGCTCTCGATCTCGCGGAGTCCGGTCAGGACACCGGGAAGGAAGGAGGCCCGGTCGAGTGAGTCGTGACGGATGGTGAGCGTCTCCCCCACGCCGCCCAGGACGACCTCCTGGTGGGCCACGAGGCCGCGGATCCGCAGGCCGTGGACCCGGACCCCGTCGACGTCGGCGCCTCGTGCGCCCTCGAGGCCGGTGGACGTGGCGTCGGGCATGGGCGGGCTGCCGGCGTCGCGACGGGCCTGCGCGATGAGCTCGGCCGTGCGCCGGGCCGTCCCCGAGGGGGCGTCCGCCTTGTCGGGGTGATGGAGCTCGATCACCTCGACAGACTCGAAGAACGGGGCCGCCTGGGCTGCGAAGCGCATCATCAAGATGGCGCCGATGGAGAAGTTGGGGGCGACGAGGACACCGACGGGCTGGTCGCCCACCCACTCCGAAAGCTGCGCCAGTCGTGCCTCGTCGAAGCCGGTCGTGCCCACGACTGCGTGGATGCCGTGCTCGATGCAAAAGGCGAGGTTGTCCATGACCACGTCGGGGTGGGTGAAGTCGACTACCGCCTGGGCGTCCCCGGACAGGAGTGCACCGATGTCGTCGCCGGCATCGATCTCCGCGACCAGTGCGAGGTCCTCGGCCGCCGAGACGGCCCGGCAGATCTCCGCGCCGACCTTGCCACGCGCACCCAGCACACCGACCCGGAACTGTTCACTCACGGGCCCAACCTACTGCGATCCGACCCGATCCCGGGTGGGGGTGCCTGACGCGGGCGCCGAGGTGGCAGGCTATGACCCATGCCAGTGCAGACGATCCCGCCGCGCATCCGCTGGGCGGTCGAGCTCATGGACGTCCAGCCCAACGACCAGGTCCTCGAGGTCGGGTGCGGACCCGGCGCTGGGGCCGAGCTGATCTGCGCCAAGCTGGAGACCGGGAAGCTGTTCGCGATCGACCGCTCCGAGTCCGGGGTGGACCGCACCAAGCGACGCAACCACGCCTCGGTCGAGGCAGGGCGCCTCGTGGTCCGGCAGATCGACCTCGCCACGCTGCGAGTCCCGGTCAAGCGGCTCAACAAGGTCTTCGCCTTCAACGTCAACCTGTTCTGGGTCCGTCCGTGTGACGACGAGGTGGCGTTGCTGCACGAGCGCGTCGTCCCCGGTGGCGCGGTCTACCTGTTCTACGACGCCCACCAGCCCGAGCTCGTGCCGAACATCGTGAAGAAGAGCTCCGCGGCCCTGGCCAAGGCCGGCTTCCGCGTCTCCGTCGTGGAGCAGAAGGCACCCGCCGTGATCGGGATCATCGGCAAGCGCTGACCGCCAGGCTGCGTTCAGGCAGGGCCGGTGATGGCCAGGACCTCGGGCTGGGCGAACAAGGCGGCCGCGATCTCCCGGACCTCATCGAGGGTCACCGCGTCGATCCGTTCGATCACCTCGTCGATGGACAGCAGCTCGGCATATACCAGCTCCGCCTTGCCCAGGCGTGACATCCGCGAGCCGGAGTCCTCGAGGCCGAGGACGAGACCACCACGGAGCTGTCCCTTGCCACGCGTGAGCTCGTCAGCAGTGATGCCCTCCGCAGCGACCTTGGCCAGCTCGGCACGGACGGTGGCGAGCACGTCATCGAGCTTGCTGGGCAGACAGCCCACCGAGACGCCCACGAGCCCGGCGTCGGCGTGGTGCGAGGCGAAGGAGTAGACCGAGTAGGCCAGTCCGCGGCGTTCGCGCACCTCTTGGAAGAGTCGCGACGAGGTGCCGCCGCCCAGCGCCGTGTTGAGCACGCCGAGGGCGTAGCGCCGCTCGTCTGTACGGGTGATGCCCTTCATCCCCAGCACGACGTTGACCTGCTCGAAGGGCCGCGCCGTGCGCGACTCCCCTGCCGCGACGGGGCGGGCCCGGGTCGTGTTGCGGGGCTCGACGGGCGTGGTGGATCCGGCCAGGAAGCGGTGGCGACCGAAGGCCCGGCGCACCTCGCGGACGACCTTGGCGTGCTCGAGGTTGCCCGCCACGGCGACCACCATGTTGTCCGCGCGGTAGTGACGACGGTAGAACCGTTCGACCTGCTCGCGCGTCATGTCGGTGATCGAGGCGACGGTGCCGGCGATCGGACGCCCCAGGGGCGAGTCGCCGAAGGCCTGACGGGCGAAGAGGTTGTGGACGACGTCGTCGGGGTCGTCGTCGTGCATGGCGATCTCGACGAGGATCACGTCCCGCTCTGCCTCGACGTCTGCGGTCGTGATGAGGGAGTTGGTGATCATGTCGCCGAGCACGTCGACGGCCAGCGGCAGGTCGGCGTCGAGCACCCGGGCGTGGAAGCAGGTGTATTCCTTCGCAGTGAACGCGTTGAACTCGCCCCCCACGGCGTCGAGCGCGACGGAGATGTCCAGCGCCGAGCGCTCGCGGGTGCCCTTGAAGAGCAGGTGCTCGAGGAAGTGTGAGCAGCCGTGCAGGGTGGGTGTCTCGTCGCGCGAACCGACGTTGACCCACACGCCGATGCTCGCCGAGCGGGCACCGGCCATCTGCTCGGTGACGACTCGCAAGCCCCCGGGCAGCACCGTGCGGCGTACGCGGGAGGTCACGTGGCCGTCGCTGTCCTTGACGGTCTGCAGGGTGCGGGTGGAGCCGATGTTCGCGGGTACGGCCGACCGGCCAGCAGAGGAGCTCTGCTGGCCGGTCGGTTCGTGCATGTGTGACAAGGTCACTCGTCGTCAGTCGCGTCGATGAGCTCGTCGACCTCGGCCTCGTTCTCGGCCGACTCGCCACCCTCGACGACCGGGATCAGTGACAGCTTGCCGCGGTCGTCGATCTCGCCGATCTCGACCTGGATCTTCTGGCCCACAGAGACGATGTCCTCGACGTTGTCGACGCGCTTGCCGCCGGCGAGCGAGCGGAGCTTGCTGATGTGCAGCAGGCCGTCCTTGCCGGGCATCAGCGAGACGAACGCACCGAAGTTGGTCGTCTTGACGACCGTACCGAGGTAGCGCTCGCCGACCTCGGGCATCGTCGGGTTGGCGATCGCGTTGACGGCGTCCTTGGCCGCCTGCGCTGCCTCACCGTTGGTCGCCCCGATGTAGACCGTGCCGTCGTCCTCGATCGACAGGGTGGCGCCCGTGTCGTCCTGGATCTGGTTGATGATCTTGCCCTTCGGGCCGATGACCTCGCCGATCTTGTCGACGGGCACCTTGATCGTGATGATCCGCGGAGCGTGGACCGACATCTCCTCAGGCGCGTCGATGGCCTCGGCCATGACGTCGAGGATCGCCAGACGGGCGTCGCGAGCCTGGGTCAGCGCCGCTGCCAGGATCTCGGCCGGGATGCCGTCGAGCTTGGTGTCGAGCTGCAGGGCGGTCACGAACTCGCGCGTCCCGGCGACCTTGAAGTCCATGTCGCCGAAGGCGTCCTCGGCTCCGAGGATGTCGGTCAGTGCGACGTACTGCGTCTCACCGTCGACCTCACCGGAGATGAGGCCCATGGCGATGCCGGCGACGGACGCCTTGAGGGGCACACCCGCCTGCAGCAGCGACAGGGTGGCCGCACAGACCGAGCCCATCGAGGTCGAGCCGTTGGAGCCCATGGCCTCGGAGAGCTGGCGGATGGCGTACGGGAACTCCTCGCGGGTCGGCAGGACCGGCAGGATCGCGCGGCGCGCGAGCGCACCGTGGCCGACCTCACGACGCTTGGGCGAACCCACGCGACCGGTCTCGCCGGTGGAGAACGGCGGGAAGACGTACTTGTGCATGAAGCGACGGTGCTTCTCCGGGGACAGCGTGTCGAGCTGCTGCTCCAGCTTGAGCATGTTGAGGGTGGTGACACCCAGGATCTGGGTCTCGCCACGCTCGAACAGCGCGGAGCCGTGGACGCGCGGGATCACGCCGACCTCGGCGTGCAGCGGACGGATGTCGGCCAGGCCGCGACCGTCCATGCGGATCTTGTCGCGCAGGACGCGCTCGCGCACGATCGACTTGGTGAGGGAGCGGAAGGCTGCGCCCACCTCCTTCTCGCGACCCTCGAACTGGCCGGCGAGCTTCTCGAGCAGGGCGCCCTTGATCTCGTCGGTCTTCAGCTCGCGCTCCTGCTTGTCCGCGATCTTCATCGCGGCAGCGGCGTCGTCCTTGGCCGCGGCCTCGACGGCGTCGTAGACGTCGTCCTCGTAGTCGAGGAAGACCGGGAACTCCTGGAGCGGCTTGGAGGCTTCCTTGGCCAGCTCGGCCTGGGCCTCCACCAGCTGCTTGATGAAGGGCTTCGCGGCGTCGAGGCCACCGGCCACGACCTCCTCGGTCGGCGCCTGGGCACCGTCCTGCACGAGGGCGATGGTCTTCTCGGTGGCCTCGGCCTCGACCATCATGATCGCGACGTCGCCGGAGTCGGTGACCCGACCGGCGACGACCATGTCGAACACGGCGTCCTCGAGCTGCGAGTGCGACGGGAAGGCCACCCACTGGCCCTCGATGAGCGCCACGCGGACGCCACCGACGGGTCCGGAGAACGGCAGGCCGGAGAGCTGGGTCGACAACGAGGCGGCGTTGATGGCCAGCACGTCGTAGGGCATGTCGGGGTCGAGCGCCATCACGGTGATGACGACCTGGACCTCGTTGCGCAGGCCCTTCTTGAAGGTCGGGCGCAGCGGGCGGTCGATGAGGCGGCAGGTGAGGATCGCGTCCTCGCCCGGCCGACCCTCGGAGCGGAAGAAGGAGCCGGGGATCTGGCCCACGGCGTACATCCGCTCCTCGACGTCGATCGTGAGCGGGAAGAAGTCGAAGTGGTCCTTCGGCGTCTTGCCGGCGGTGGTGGCCGAGAGCAGCATGGTCTCGTCGTCGAGGTAGGCGGTCACGGAACCCGCTGCCTGACGGGCCAGGAGTCCGGTCTCGAACTTGACGGTGCGCTTGCCGAACTTGCCGTTGTCGAGAACGGTCTCGACGGCAGAAATGATGGGGCCCTCGTTCAAAGGGTTTCCCTTTCTCTTCGCGGAGCGATCCGCGACGCCGCTCATGTGAGTGCCGGTCTTCGATCGAGGCCCGCAGGTGCGGCCAGGAAACTGGCGGCCTGGCACCTGAGAGCCACTACCGAGGACCGAGCCGGGCGAGGCGGGTCGCTCCTGGATCTGGAATGTGCAGTTGTGGTGCAGCCCGACCTTATCGGTGGGTGGGCCACAAGCTGAGGAGCGGCCCCGGTGGGGAACCGCTCCTCAGATGTTCATCGACGCAGGCCGAGCTTCTCGACGATCGAGCGGTAGCGCGCGATCTCGGTCTTCTGCAGGTAGTTGAGCAGCCGCCGGCGCTGGCCCACGAGGAGCAGCAGGCCACGACGGCTGTGGTGGTCGTGCTTGTGCTGCTTGAGGTGTTCGGTGAGGTGGCTGATGCGGTGGCTGAGCAGCGCGATCTGCACCTCGGGCGAACCGGTGTCACCCTCGGTCGTGGCGTGGTCGGCGATGAT
>NZ_JAOPXV010000193.1 GCF_025964975.1 Nocardioides sp. | reverse complement strand
CAGCCTCGGTCTCGGCGGGGGCCTCGGTCGCAGCCTCGGTCTCGGCGGGAGCCTCGGTCACCGTCTCGGCAGCGGTCTCGGCCGGAGCCTCGGTCGCGGCGTCGGCAGCGGCCTCGGCCTGCGGGGCCTCGGCAGCGGCACCGGTCGCCTCGGAGGCCGGAGCCTCCGTGGTGGCGTCGCCACCGGTGGCGGCGACGGCGGTCTTCTCGGCGTCACCCTGCAGGAGCTCGCGCTCCCACTCGGCGAGCGGCTCCTCGGCGCCGACGGACTCGTCACCGTCGGTGGCCTTGGCGCCCGAGCGGGCCACGAGGCCCTCGGCGACGGCGTCGGCGACCACGCGGGTCAGCAGGCCGACCGCGCGGATGGCGTCGTCGTTGCCCGGGATCGGGAAGTCGACGAGGTCGGGGTCGCAGTTGGAGTCCAGGATGCCGATGATCGGGATCCGGAGCTTGCGCGCCTCCTCGACGGCCAGGTGCTCCTTGTTGGTGTCGACGATCCACACCGCGGAGGGGACCTTGGTCATCTCGCGGATGCCGCCGAGGGTCTTCTCGAGCTTGGTGTGCTCCCGACGCATCTGCAGGAGCTCCTTCTTCGTACGACCCGAGCCGGCGACGGTGTCGAAGTCGACGTCGTCGAGCTCCTTGAGGCGGTTGATCCGCTGGTGCACGGTCTGGAAGTTGGTGAGCATGCCGCCCAGCCACCGCTGGTTGACGTAGGGCATGCCGACGCGCGTCGCCTGCTCGGCGATCGCCTCCTGGGCCTGCTTCTTGGTGCCGACGAACATCACGACGCCGCCCTGGGCGACCGTCTCCTTGACGAAGGCGTACGAGCGGTCGATGTAGGCGAGCGACTGCTGCAGGTCGATGATGTAGATGCCGTTGCGCTCGGTCATGATGAAGCGCTTCATCTTGGGGTTCCAACGACGGGTCTGGTGACCGAAGTGGACGCCGCTCTCGAGCAGCTGGCGCATGGTGACGACTGCCATGTGATTCTCCTGTGTGGTGGAGACGCTCTCCGTCACACTCGACCTTGTGGCAGGTCGAGCCGGGGAACGAGCTCCGACGTGGTTTCAGTTGATTGCGCCCGACGGGTGTCGGTTGCCCTGACGCTCGCGCGCGATCCGATCCGACTCAGGTGAGCCGGAACCGAGGATCGGCGCCCACGGGTGGTCGGTCTCCGGAGAGAGGCCGTCGTGGTCGGCGAGCGTGCGAAGTCAGCCCGGATCGATCTGGACGGTGCTGGGCTGCTTCGCGAATCGTAAGCCACTCGTCCATCGACGGGCCAATCGAGCCGCAGTCCAACGCAAGCCGGGCTCCGGACCGTCCACAGGCACCCGGCTCGAGCCGTCGTCCACGGGTACGCCGCCGCGCCCGTGCCGCGCAGGAGCGCTGCCATGAGGATCGGGCCATGCAGCCCTGGCGACACCTCCTTCCCGTCCTGACCCTGTCGTTGCCCGCGCTGCTGCTCGGAGTCGTCCCTCTCCCCGCGCAGGCCGAGAGCGATCCGGTCGGCGTCTGGCCCCTGCGTCCGACTCCCGAGGTCATGCATGCCTTCGAACCGCCGTCCGGGCCCTACGGCGCCGGCCACCGCGGCGCCGACCTGGCCGGCGTTGCGGGCCAATCCGTGCACAGCGCGATGGCCGGCGCCATCGCCTTCGTCGGCCACATCGCCGGCAAGCCCGTGGTGACCGTCTCCCACGGGGAGACCCGGACGACCTACGAACCCGTCTCCTCCGACCTCGAGGTCGGCGACCCGGTCCCGGCTGGCCGCCGGATCGGGTCGCTGGAGCTTCCGTTCAGCCATTGCTTCCCCCGCGCGTGTCTTCACTGGGGCTGGCTCCGCGGCGAGACCTACCTTGACCCGCTCACGCTGGTGGGCACCCGCCGGGTGCGACTGCTCCCGCTGTGGCGGGACGAGCCCGTCGACTACGAGAGCGCTCCGTGGTGGCGTCCGTCGTCCGTCGGGACCCTTCCGCTGCCGTACGCCGCCTGGTTGCCGCTGCGCGACTTCCTCCCCTGACCTCGGCACGCCCGATCAGGCGCGGGGGTGCGCCTGTCGGTAGGCCTGGCGCAGCCGATCGGTGGTGACGTGCGTGTAGAGCTGGGTCGTCGCCAGCGACGCGTGGCCGAGCAACTCCTGGACCGAGCGCAGATCGGCTCCCCCTTCGAGCAGGTGGGTCGCCGCCGAGTGACGCAGCCCGTGGGGCCCGATGTCCGGAGCACCGGGGACGTCGGCGATCCGGCGGTGCACCAACTCGCGCACGACGCGCTGGTCGATGCGGCGACCGCGAGCGCCCAGGAAGAGGGCCGGCCCGGATCCCTCGATGCGCAGGAAGGGCCGCCCGGAGGTCAGCCAGCGGTCCACGGCGCGGGCGGCCGGGTGTCCATAGGGGACGGACCGTTCCTTGCGTCCCTTGCCGAAGACCCTGACCACCTGACGCTCGGTGTCCAGATCATCGATGTCGAGGCCGACCAGCTCGCCGACCCGGATGCCGGTGGCGTAAAGCAGCTCCAGCATGGCGACGTCCCGAAGACCGCCGGGCGAGCCGTCGTCCGCCAGCGCGGCTGCCGAGCGGATCAGGTCTGCTGCCTCGTCGACCCGCAGCACCGACGGCAGCGCCTGGTGTTTCTTCGGAGATCCCAGGGATGCGCCCGCGTCGCTGGGCGCCCGACCCGTCCGCGCGAGCCACGCGGTGAACACTCGAGCAGCCGTGGCCCGGCGCGCGAGGGTGGTCCGGGACTTGCCCATGGTCTGCTGCTTGGCCAGCCAGCTCCGCAGGACCCGCAGGTCGAGGTCACCCACGTCGGAGCAGCTGAGCCGGGTCGCGTGCTCGAGAAGCCCGCCGAGGTCCCCAAGGTAGGCGCGAACGGTGTGGGGCGTCAGGTCGCGCTCGGAGATCAGGTGCCGCTCGTAGTCGGCCAGCACCCGAGCCATCGGCTCGGGCAGCGACACCCCGTCCTCGTCCCCGTCTCCCTGTGCCATGGGCCGATGGTAGGTCGGTCGCGATCCGAGACATCGGCGCCACGACGGACGTGTCGTCCAGCGGTCGTGTCGGCCGCACGTGCTTCAGGTCCCGCCGGTTCGGCCCGCTCCGGCGACCAGACGCCAGCCGTCCGCGCCCTCGAGCACCAACCCCGCGCCGGCCAGTGCCAGCAGCACGCGTTCGGTCTCCTGAACCCCGACCCCTGCGATCCGGCCGATCGACTCGCTGCCGGCACCTCGCGACACGGGGACGGCGTCGAGCACTCGGATCTCTTGCAACGAGAACCCGTCGTGGGCCCGTTCGGGGCCTCGAGGCACAGCCATCAGGTGTTCGCCGGACGCGCCGACGAGCTCGAGCACCTCGAGCCCAGAGGTGACGAGACTGGCGCCACCGCGACGGATCTGCTCGTGGACGCCTTGGGACGTCGGGCTCGTCACCGGTCCGGGGACCCCCATCAGCACCCGACTCAGCTGGTCGGCCCAGTGCGCGGTGTTGAGGGCACCGCTGCGGATCGCGGCCTCCACCAGCACGGTGCCACGGCTCAGCGCCGCGATCAGGCGGTTGCGCGAGAGGAACCGCACCTTGGTGGGCGACGAGCCCAGAGGGGCCTCGGAGACGACTGCGAAGCGTTGGGCGATGTGCTCGATGAGCTCGCGGTGCGCCGCGGGGTAGACCCGATCGGCCCCGCACGCCAGCACAGCGACCGTCCCCCCACCTGCAGCGAGCGCACCCCTGTGCCCGGCCTGGTCGATCCCGAATGCCGCGCCCGAGATGACCGGGGCACCGGCACGGGCGAGCGTCGCCGCCACGTCGGTGGCGACGTCGAAGCCGTAGGAGGTCGCCGAACGCGAGCCCACGACGGCCACCGAGGCGCTCAGCTCGCCGAGCGTCATCGGCCCGCGCACCCACAACCCGACCGGCACGCCGCCGAGTCCTTGCACGCGCTGGCCGTGTGCGAGGTCATCGAGCTGGGTCGGCCACTCCGCGTCGGCCGGGGTGACGAACCGGATGCCCTGACGCTCCGCCATTGACAACAACCGGTCCGGATCCGCTTCGTGGACCCTGTCGACGAGCTGGGGCCGGGACTCTGTGTCTGCCAGCAGCTCGTCGAGCGTCCTGATCGCGCCGAGGGTCGCCACGGCGTCCGCCACCTTCGCATCGCCCGGCTCCAGGGCATGACTCAGACGCACCCTCGCCAGGCGCTCCTGCTCCGCACTCACGAGGCCAGCTCCATGGCGGTGATCGCCACCGGCTCGCTCGAGCGCAGCGCCAGTGCCGTGCGGACGTCGGCAACGTCGGGCAGGTCGCGCCCGGCCAGGTCCGCGACGGAGAGCGCGACACGATGCACGCGCGTCAGGCCGCGGCGGGTGAGCTTCCCGTCGGCCATGGCCTCGTCGAGCACCCGTTGACCCGCCAGCGGAAGCGGCCAGCCCTCGGTCAGGGCTGGCCCGGGGACCGCGGAGTTGACGCCATACCCGAGCCCCGCGTAGCGGACCGCCTGCCGAGCGCGTGCCGCTGCCACGCGGTCACGGAGCTCGGAGGAGGTCCAGCGCGGAGCGAACCGGTCGCCGCCGCGATGCGCCGCCATGGGCTGGAGCTCTCGCCAGATGTCGATGCGGTCCACGACGGGTCCACTCAGCTTGCGTTGGTAGTTGCGCCGCACCTGGTCGAGACACTCGCAGGCATGGCCACCGGCCCGGGCATGGAAGTTGCCGCAGGGACACGGATTGGCCGCCAGCACGACCATCGCGCGAGCCGGATAGGTGGCGGACTCCTCGCCCCGGGCGATCGACACCTCCCCCGATTCCAGCGGCTGGCGCAGGGCATCGATGACATCGGCGCGGAACAGGGCGAACTCGTCGAGGAAGAGCACGCCGTGGTGGGCCAGGCTCACCTCGCCGGGTCGCGGTCTCCCGGTGCCGCCGCCCAGGATGCTCGCGCGGCTGGCGTCGTGGTGAGGGGAGAAGAAGGGCGGCCTCGTGACCAGTGCGTCCAGGGCACCGACCAGCGAGTGCACCGCCGTGACTTCCAGCGACTGCTCGAGCGTCAGGTCCGGCAGGATCGTGGGGATCCGCTCGGCCACGGTCGTCTTCCCGGCACCGCGGGGACCGCTGAGCATCAGGTGGTGCCCGCCTGCTGCTGCCACGGTCACGGCATAGATCACCTCCTGCATCCCTTCGACCTCCGACATGTCGACCTCCTCACGAAGGTCCTGGCCGCGCCAGGACAACAGCCGTCCCGACGTGGTGCCCTCGACGGGCGGCGCCTCCGGCACGGTCTCACCGCGCAGCTCGGCCACCACCTGGGCCAGGGAGCGCATCCCGAAGACGGTCATCCCCGGCACCATCGCGGCCTCGCTCGCCTGTGGCTCGGGGACGAAGACGCGGTGGATCCCACGTTGTCGAGCGGCCAGCACCATCGGCAGCACCCCGGTCACCGGGCGCAGGTGGCCCGAGAGGGTGAGCTCGCCGATGAAGGCAGTGTCGTCCAGCGCGGACTGCGGGATCCGGTGGTCGCGGCCGTTCTTGGGAGGCGTCTGGTCCGCCGACTTCACGGCCACAGCGATCGCGAGGTCGAAGTGTGTGCCGCTCTTGGGCAGGTCGGCCGGCGCGAGCAGGATCGTCACGCGCCTGCTCGCCGGCCACGACGGGACGGCGTTGTTGATCGCCATCCGCACCCGGTCACGAGCCTCCTGGAGCGCCTTGTCCGGCCGGCCGACCAGGTAGGTCCCGGGGGTGCCGGGCGAGATGTCGACCTGGACGTCGATGAGGTGCCCCTGGGTGCCCGACAGAGCGAGGCAGCGAGCGGTTGCCAGTGACATCACGTCAACCCGACCACGTGGTCGATCTCGAAGTCGCCGGCCCGAGGCACGATCACGGCTACCAGGTCAAGCCTGATGTCGTCGGGATGGACGGAGTGGGCGCGCAGCCAGCAGCTGGCCAGCCGGCGCATCCGAGCGACCTTGCGCCGACCGATCGCCTCGTGCGGCGTGCCGTAGTCGTTGGAGGAGCGCGTCTTCACCTCGCAGATCACCAGCGTGCGGCCGTCGCGGAGCACGAGGTCGATCTCGCCCTCGGGGCTGCGCCAGTTGTGGTCGAGCAGCACCAGCCCCTGCGCGGTCAGGAATCGCGCGGCGAGGAGCTCGCCGTACGCCCCCAACGCCTGGTTGTGGTTGAGTCGCGGCGGGGTGTCGATCGTGCTGTCCATGGAACCTCCTGGTGGGGAGGTCACAGCACACCGCCGGGCACGGACAGCCGCACGTGGAGCTGGGACGAGCCTGTGGAGGACGCCGCCGCACAGACCCCTGTGGACGAGTTGCGGCCCGGAAGACCCGGTCAGTCCTTGGGCGGCTCGATCTCCTGCACGCTGAGCTCCTCGACGTTGACGTCCTTGAACGTCAGCACCTTGACGCTCTTGGCGAACCTCGCCGGGCGATACATGTCCCAGACCCACGCGTCGGTCATCGAGACCTCGAAGAAGACGTCGCCGTTCTCGGTGCGGGCCCGCACGTCCACCTGGTTGCAGAGGTAGAAGCGGCGGTCGGTCTCCACGACGTACTTGAAGATCGAGACGACGTCGCGATACTCCCGGTAGAGGGTGAGCTCCATCTCGGTCTCGTACTTCTCGAGCTCCTCGGCGCTCATCAGTGATCCCTCCTCGACGGACCCTCGGCTGGCGCCGGGTCGACGTGCTCCAGCCCATTCTGCACATCAGGGCCACACTCGAGCCCGGCGGCCCGCCGCACGTTGACGAAGCGCATCCGGTGCACCGACGAGGGTCCGTTCCGGTCCAGCGCAGCGGAGTGCACGTCGGTGATGTAGCCCTTGTGCGTCTTGAAGTCATAGGCGGGGTACGTCGCATCGAGCTCGACCATCATCCGGTCACGCGTCACCTTCGCGAGCACCGAGGCGGCCGCGATACACGCCGCCACCCGGTCGCCCTTCCACACCGCCAGGCCGGGCACCTCCAGGCCGTCGACCGGGAAGCCGTCGGTCAGGACGTAGGACGGGCGGTGGTCGAGCAGGGCGACCGCGCGGCGCAACGCCTCGACGTTGGCCACGTGCATGCCCAGCCGGTCGCACTCCTCGGAGTCGATCGCGACCACTGACCACGCGACGGCGCGGCGCACGACCTGCGCGTAGACGCGTTCGCGTGCCTTCTCGGTGAGCAGCTTGGAGTCGGCCAGGCCCGGCACGATCCCGGCCCTGCCCGGCGGCAGGATGCAGGCGCCGGCCACCAGCGGACCGGCGCACGCGCCTCGTCCCGCCTCGTCCACACCGGCGATCGGCTCGATCCCCACCCGTCGCAGGGCACGCTCGTAGCCGTACAGACCGGCATCGCTGCGCACCGTCGCGCCGGGCGGCAGGTGGGTGATCACAGTCATGCGAACCGGCCGATCACGACGCGTCGGGAACGTCCTCGAACGTGCCCGGGCGGGTGATGACGTCGAAGCGCTGGCGCGGCCAGAGCAGGACGAAGACCTTGCCGACGACCAGGTCCACCGGCACGAACTCCCGGCCCGGGACGCACTCGGTCTCGACCTTGGGCTTGCACATCTTCTGGCTCGAGTCGGCCGAGTGGCCACGGTTGTCGCCCATGACGAAGATGTGACCCTCGGGCACCGGTCCGGCGGTCCAGTCGGTGCCGCACTGATTGACCATGGGGCCGTCGCACGCGATGCCCTCGTCGACCTTGACGTAGAGGTCCCCGTCGAGGGGCTTGCCGTTCACCAGGATCCTGCCCTGGTCGTCACAGCACTCGATCGTGTCGCCAGCGACTCCTATCACCCGCTTCACGAGGTGACCGCCGGCGGGATACAGACCGATCTTCGTCATCAGCTTGGGGAGGGTGGCGGTCGGCCCGGCGGCCTCCTGCGACGGCAGCCAGCCGCCCGGGTCCTTGAAGACCACGACGTCACCGCGCTGGGGCTCCCCGCCGCCCCAGTAGGAGACCTTCTGGACCAGGATCCGGTCGTCCTTGACGAGACCGGGCTCCATCGACTCCGAGGGGATGTAGAACGCCTGGAGGAAGAGCGCCTTGATCACGACGGCCAGGACCAGGGCCACGGCCAGCAGCAGGATGGTCTCCTGCCACAGCGGCAGGTGGTGGGTCTTCGCCGGCTTGGACGACGACGACCGCGGCTCCTCCGGCTGGGTGCCAGTCGGGACGGAACCGCGGTCGTGTGAAGTCACGTGCTGAGACTAACCAGTCTGTGGTCGATCTCAGGACTTTCGGCCAAGCTCAGCGCTCGCGGCGCTCCTTGATCTTGGCGGCCTTGCCGCGCAGGTTGCGGAGGTAGTAGAGCTTCGCGCGACGCACGTCACCGCGGGTGACGATGTCGATCGTCTCGAAGATCGGGGAGTGCAGCGGGAAGGTGCGCTCGACGCCGACACCGAAGGAGACCTTGCGGACGGTGAACGTGCGACCGACACCGGAGCCGTGGATCCGGATGACGACACCCTGGAACTGCTGGACGCGGGCGCGGCTGCCTTCGACGACCTTCACGTGGACGTTGACGGTGTCGCCGGCACGGAAGGCCGGGACGTCGGTTCGCAGGTTGTTGCTGACGAGCTCGCTGAGCACGTTGGTCATGGTTGCTCCCACGTGTTCGCCACAGGCCGGACACGGATGTAGTTGATGCGGATCAGTGCGGGCGGTCCCGTCATCGTGGCCGGCGGCGTCGCACACCCCCTGTGGCAGGTGATCGTCGCGGATCCCCCGGACGTCATCTTCGGGGCGATCGTTTGGCCGACTGGACCAAGGGTCGAGTCTGCCAGATGGCGACGACCCGAGGAAATCAGCGCGGGGAATCGCGCTTCTTGGCCAGCACCACGGCACCGGGCTCGCCGGGTGCGGGCCCGCGGAGTCGGTAGCCGGCCTTCTTGTACATCCGGATGTTGTCCAGGCTGCCGGCACCGGTGAAGAGCACGTATGCCGCAACCTCGGCCGGCGCCGCGTCCTCGATCCGCGCCAGCATGTCGCGTCCGAGCCCCTGGCCCTGCAGGTCGGGGGCCACCATCAACCGACCGACGTCCCAGGCACCGGCGCGCTCACCGTGCCGCTCCACCCGGCCGCGGGCGGCTGCGACCAGGCGCCCTTCGCGTCGCCGGACGATGACGGTCCACGTCCCCAGCCAGCGGCGCACCTCCTCGAGCGTCTCGTGCTGGGCATGGATCCGGACGCCGGGATTGGCCTGCTGCTCCGCCACCCAGCAAGCCAGCTGGAGGGTGAGGATCTCCCCCGCATCGGCCGGGGTGGCGAGGCGCACCTCGTCGGAACCGACGCTGGTGGGCGCGATCAGGTCCGGGCGGCGTTGCGCGGTGCGGCGTACGGCCTGCTCGTGCCGCCAGCGGGCGATCCGGCCGTGGTCGCCGGACAGCAGGACGTCGGGCACGTCGCGCCCGCGCCACGACGCAGGCTTGGTGTAGACCGGATATTCGAGGAGCCCGTCCTCGTGCGACTCCTCCACCAGCGACTCGGCGTTGCCCATGAACCCGGGGACGAGCCGCACCACGGCCTCGGTGATCGCCAGGGCGGCGACCTCTCCCCCGTTGAGGACGTAGTCGCCGAGGGAGATCTCGCGCACCGTGCCGAGGGTGGCGGCGTGCTCGATGACGCGCTGGTCGATGCCCTCGTAGCGACCGCAGGCGAACACGAGGTGCTCCTCGGCGGCCAGCTCACGAGCCGCCGCCTGGGTGAACGGCTGCCCGCTCGGCGTCGTGAAGACGATGGTGGCGCCGGCCGCCACGGCATCGAGGGCGGCACCCCACGGCTCCGGCTTCATCACCATGCCTGCGCCGCCGCCGTAGGGCGTGTCGTCGGTCGTGTGGTGGCGGTCGGTCGTCCACTCGCGCAGGTCGTGGACGGCGATGTCGAGCAGCCCCTTGGCGCGGGCCTTCCCCGGCAGGCTCAGCTCCAGGGGGCGGAGGTAGTCGGGGAAGATCGAGACGATGTCGATCTTCACGCGTCGGTCAGCTCGTCGGGGAACGGCGACACCAGTCCGGGCCGGTCGGCAATGACGACCCGCCCACCCTCGAGGTCGACCTCCGGCACGAGCGCGGCCACGAACGGCACGAGCGCGTTGCGACCGTCCGGCGTCCGCACCGTGAGCAGGTCCTGGGCGGCTCCGTGGACGACGGCGGTGAGCTCGCCGAGGTGCGTGCCGTCCTCGTCGTACGCCGCAAGGCCGATCAGCTGGTGGTCGTAGAACTCCTCCGGGTCCGCCGGCGCGTCCTCGGGACCGAGCGTCGTGTGGAGCACGAGCCCACGGACGGTCTCGGCCTGGTCGCGACCCTCGACCTCCTCGAAGGTCACCAGCAGGACGCTCTGGTGCCAGCGCGAGCGGCTCACCGTGAGACTTCTCAACGCGCTTGCCGACCCGGGCGGAGGCTCGGCCCGAAGGGTCGTCCCCGGGGCGAACCGGCGCTCCGGCTCGTCGGTCCGGACGTCGATGGTGACCTCGCCACGGATCCCGTGCGGTTTGCCGATGCGACCGACGACGACCTCGATGCTGTCCACGGGGTCAGGCTAGATGAGAAGAGCGCCCCTCCCCAGATCGGGAGGGGCGCTCAGGGCTCGTGCGTGTCTGCGACTCAGCGCCGGCGGTCGACGTCCACGAAGTCGACCCGCGCGCCGGCGCGGCCCGCGAGGGCCGAGACGACGGTGCGGAACGCCGTGGCCGTGCGGCCGTTGCGACCGATCACCTTGCCGAGGTCGTCGGGGTGGACCCGGACCTCGAGGATCGAGCCGCGTCGCAGCTCCTTGTCGCGGACCGAGACGTCGTCCGGGTTGTCAACGACGCCCCGGACGAGGTGCTCGAGTGCTTCGGCGAGCATGGTGCTCAGGCCTGCTTGTCCGCGTCGACGCCGGAGGTGTTCTTGCCGGCCTCTTCTGCAGTGACGTTCTCGAGGTCCGCAGCAGCCTCTTCAGCACCCTCGGGGGTCTGCGACGCCGGCACCGGAGCGGTCTGCGTCTCGGTCTCGGCGGCGTCGGCCTCGACGGCCTCGGCGGTCGGCTCGGCCGACGCCTTCTTGGCGGGAGTCGTCGCGGACGGAGCCTCGGCCTCAGAGGCCTCGGTCTTCTTGGACGCCTTCTTGGTCGTCGCGGCAGCCTTGGGCTCGCTCGCGGCGTCCTTGAGGGCCTCGTTGAAGATGTCGAGCTTGTCGCGCTTCGGCTCCTTGACCTTCAAGGTGCCCTCGGTGCCCGGAAGGCCCTTGAACTTCTGCCAGTCACCGGTGATCTTGAGGATGGCCTCGACGGCCTCGGTCGGCTGCGCGCCGACGCCCAGCCAGTACTGCGCCCGGTCGGAGACGACGTCGATGTACGACGGGTCCTCCTTGGGGTGGTACTTGCCGATCTCCTCGATCACACGACCGTCGCGCTTCTTGCGCGAGTCGACGATGACGATGCGGTATTGCGGGACCCGGATCTTGCCCAGGCGCTTCAAACGGATCTTGACGGCCACGTGTGTGGTGTCTCCTTGCGAGTGGAAGTGGGTGAGGAGCCTGAAGACCGGGTGGGGACCGGACAGGACTGCCTCGATGGCGCACCAACGACCGAGATTAGAGGGTCCGTCCGCTGGCGCGACTCAGCGCGACATTGTGCCAGAACGCGCCAGCGCCGCCCAATCCGGCCTGCTCAGGAGGCGACGTCCAGACCGATCAAGCGGCGGAAGGCGTCGACGCCCTCCACCTCGAGCGCCTGGGGACCGCGCCGGAACGCCGCAGGCGTCAGCACCAGCTGGGTCATCTCGGCCTGCTCGCCGCGCCGCTCGAGCCGCCTCGTGCCGTTGGCGACGTGGCCGACCTTCGCGCTCACGGTCAGCGAGGCCGGGTTGTCGCTGAAGGCGCCGGAGGTGATCTCGGTGAAGTCGAGGTGGTCGAAGAGGAAGGCGCACATCACCTGGCGCATGACGGTCCCCAGGCCCTTCCCCTGGTGGGCGAGCCCCAGCCACGACCCGGTCTCACCGGTGCGGGTGACGAGGAAGTCCGAGGTGGTGACGCCCTGGACACCGACCACCCGTCCGCGGTGCAGCACGGCGAGGTTGAGGGCCCACGAGCTCGGCGAGAACTCAGCGCGGGTGCGCCAGTGATACTGCGCGAACGAGCGGCCGAAGTCCTCGGGCGCCGCGTCCGTCCACGGGTAGGTGAACGGCATCCGGTCCGGGTGGTGCACGCCGCGAGCCGCCAGATCCGCGAGCTCCGCGACGAGGTCGTCGGTGACCCCCCGCAGCTCCAGGTCTCCACCGCTGACGCGGAGGCCGAGCGCGGGCAGGAGGTCGGCGACGTCGGTCATGGTCGCGAGTCTGGACGGAGCCGTGAGTGCGGGTCCAATCGATATCCACCGAACGCCCTTCGTCCCCCGTACGGATCACCAACGCTCGTCGTCGGACCCCCAGCGTCGGGTCAGGCCACCACGCGTCCACGGAGCACGACGCGCGAGGGTTCGCGCAGCACCGTGAGGTCGAGCAGGGGGTCTCGCGGATAGACGACGAAGTCTGCCGGCGCGCCCTCGGCGAGGGTGGCGTTCCATCCAAGCCACTCGCGGGCACGCCATGACGCGGCACCGAGCGCGTAGTCGGCCGGCATCCCGAGCTCGCGCATGGCCAGCACCTCCCCCGCGATGTTGCCGTGCCGGCTCACTCCCCCGCCGTCCGAGCCCGCGTAGAGCACGACCCCGGCCTCGTACGCCGCCATGATCGTCTCGCGCTGGCGGGCGTGCAGGTCGGCCATGTGGTCTGCGTAGGCCGGGAATTTCGCGCGCCCTGCCTCGGCGTACTGCGGGAACTTGTCGATCTGCATCACCGTCGGCACGAGAGCGATCCCGCGGTCCGCCTTGGTCTGGGCGAGCTCGGTGGAGAGGCCGGTGCCGTGCTCGATGCAGTCGATGCCGGCCTCGATCAGCCCGTGGAGCACGGCCTCGCCGAAGCAGTGCGCTGTGACCCGGGCGCCGAGCTCATGGGCGACTGCGATGGCGTCGGCGAAATCGGACGCGGGGAAGGAGGGCGCCACGTCGCCCTCGTCCCGGGAGATCCAGTCGCCGACCAGCTTGACCCAGCCGTCGCCCCGCCGCGCCTCCTGCGTCACGGTGGCGACGAGGTCTCCCGGCTCGATCTCGTGGGCGTAGTTGCGGATGTAGCGCTTCGTCCGGGCGATGTGACGGCCCGCACGAATCAGCCGGGGCAGGTCCTCGCGGTCGTGGACCCACGACGTGTCGGCGGCAGAGCCGCAGTCCCGGATCAGCAGGGCCCCGGCGTCCCGGTCCTCGATCGCCTGGGCCTCGATCTCCGCCTCGCCCACCGCTCCGTGGTCGTCGAGACCGATGTGGCAGTGGGCGTCGACCAGGCCGGGGACGATCCACCCTTCCGCCTCGGCGCTCGCCCCGTGCTGCGGCTCATAGGTGATCGTGTCACCGACGACGTAGAGGTCACGAGCCTCGCCGTCGGGAAGCACCGGTCCGCGGAATCGCATCGCCGTCATGAGGCGACCGTACCTACAACTGTGACAGGAGCCAGGACGGGCTCATCGCCATGGCTCCGAGACCCTGGACGCGTGCCTGCAGGAAGCGGTCGGCCGTGATCACGGTGACCCGTTGGCCGCGTTCGACTGCGGCGGAGACCTGCCGCTCGATCTCCGAGTCGCCGTCCTTGGGAGCGTGTACGACGCGCACGTGGGCGTCGCGCCCGGCCCGCGCGCCGCCCTTCGCAGCACCCTCGAGGACCAGGACGACCTCGTCATGCGGGAGGTCTGCCACCAGGAGCTCCTCGTGGAGACGCCGCGCGGCCCCGGGTCGGTCCTTCCACCACCCGTCGGCGCGAGCGCCGACGACGTTGGCGGCATCGACCACGAGCACGGACATCCGCGTCACTTCAGGAACTTGGAGAAGTCCTTCGGCAGGTCGAGAGCGGCGGCTGCCTTCTCGTAGTCGACGTCCTCACCAGCCCCGCCGAACGGGTTGGCGGCCTTGTCGGCTGCCGCAGCCCTGGCGGCTGCCGCAGCCCTGGCGGCCTTGGCCGGGTTGCCCGAGGCGCGCTTGCCCTTGGCCTTCTTGGGGGCCTGCTTGGCCTTGCCGCGCTTGCCGCCACCGACGGCGCCCACGCCCGGCATCCCGGGCATCCCGGGCATCCCGCCGCCCTTCATCATCTGCTGCATCATCTTGCGCGCCTCGAAGAAGCGGTCGACCAGCTGGTTGACGTCGGAGACCTGCCGACCGGACCCCTTGGCGATGCGGGCGCGACGGGAGCCGTCGATGAGCTTGGGGTTGTCGCGCTCGGCCGGCGTCATCGACTGGATGATCGCCTGGATGCGGTCGATCTCGCGCTCGTCGAAGTTCTCGAGCTGGTCGCGGAACTGCCCCATCCCGGGCAGCATCCCCATGATCTTCGACATCGAGCCGAGCTTGCGCAGCTGTTGCATCTGCTTGAGGAAGTCGTCGAGGGTGAAGTCGCCGGTCTGGACGAGCTTCTCGGCCGCCTTGCGCGACTCCTCCTCATCGAAGGTCTTCTCGGCCTGCTCGATCAGGGTGAGCATGTCGCCCATGTCGAGGATGCGCGAGGCCATTCGGTCGGGGTGGAAGAGGTCGAAGTCGGTCATCTTCTCGCC
>NZ_JAOPXV010000184.1 GCF_025964975.1 Nocardioides sp. | reverse complement strand
GTAGACGAATCCCTCGAGGGGCCGGTGGTCGGTCCGGTTCCAGACACCCCGCGCGTTCGCGACCGGCTGCTGACCGAGGATCTCGTGACCGAAGTGGACGTTGAACCGCCAGAAGTCGATCAGCTCGCAGGCCGCGTCGATCTCGGCCTGGTAGGCCGTCTTCGACTGACCCAGCATCGTGGCCGCGTTGATCCGCTGCCGCCACGGACCCGCCAGCAGGTCGGCCGCCTTGGGGATGATGGAGCACTTGTCGTCGAACGGCATCCGCTGCCACGGCAGAGCAGCAGCCTTGGCGGCCTTGAGAGCGGCCTCGGCGTCGTCGGTCGTGGCGTTCTTGAAGGTGCCCAGGACGTGCTGGTGGTCGTGCGGCTGCACGACCTTCATCTCGGCCCCGCCACCGTCGCGCTTCTCCCCGTCGACGTGGGCCGACAGGTCGTGCTGCTGGCCCTCGAGCCGCGCGAGCTCCGCCTTCAGCTCAGCCCGCTCGGGAGTCCCCGGGGCGTAGGTCAGGTTGGTCTCGTTGGTGGGAGCCGGCGGGAAGGTGATCGCGTCCATGGACCGACCCTAGCGACCCGCCAGCAGGTCCGTTATTTCCTGGCTGGCGTACCAGGCGAGGTCGTCGTCCGGGTCCGGGTCGTCGTCGAGGTCGACGTGCACCGACGCCCACATCGTCCGGGGTACGCCGCCCTCCATCTCGACCACGTCGGCGGCCAGCACCACGCGGCGCTCCGATCCACTCGAGAGCTGCGCGGAGGCGTCGGCGGCGGTCATCAGTGCGGCGTACTCCGCCTCCTCCGACTCGTCCTCCGCGACGAACTTCTCGACGTCCGCGGGCACCGACCCGGCCGCGGCGACGTCAGCGAGACGCTGGAAGGTGAGGGGCAGGTAGACCCTCACTTCTTCTTCCCCCTGCCGCGAGCCGGCACCGCCGGCTCGCCCTTCTTGCGGCCCCTCGGAGCACGCTGGCGCGACTCGCTGGCTGACTCCTTGAGCTCGTCGAGGGACTCGAGGAGGCACTGGCCGAGCGTGTCGACGTCGGGCAGGGCGTCGCGGTCGGCCGTGACGCCGTAGAAGACGCGCCCGTCGTAGGAGGTGACGCCGATCGAAAGCGCGTGGTCGGGGAACAGCGGATGCACCGGGTAGGTCTCGACCATCCGGGCGCCACCGGCGTAGAGGGGGAACTGGGGACCGGGCACGTTGGTGATCGAGAGGTGGAAACCGCGGCGCAGCTCATCGGCTGCCACCCGCGACCCGAGCGCATGGAACGTGGTCGGCGCGAACCCTGCGATCCCGGCGAGGCGGTCGGCTCCCACGCCACGGCCGGTCTCCTTGTGCGCACGGAAGCTGTAGCTCACCTGGTGCAGCCGCACGACGGGTGAGGCCTCCGAGATGGGCAGGTGGACGAGGTGCGCCGCGATCTGCGTGCCCAGCGACGTGGGCTCGAGCTCGTCGTCGATCACCGACATCGGCACGATCGCCTTGAGGGTCTTCAAGCCCGCCATCGACTCGGTGCGCGTCATCAGCCAGCCGCGTAGGCCGCCGGTGATGGTGGCCAGGATGACGTCGTTGATGGTGCCGCCGTGGACGCGGCGGATGCGCTTGTAGTCGTCGAGCTGGGTGTCGATCGACAAGAAGCGCCGTTGCTGTGACAGGCGACGGTTGATCGGGGACGACGCGACGGGCCGGCGGCCGGCCAGCGCTCCCGCCACGTCACCGAACCGCTGTCGGGTGGCGTTCGCCGTACGGATCAGTGAGGCGCTGTTGGCACGCGCGGTGTTGAGGATCGTGACGGGGTTCTCGAGGGAGTCCGTGAGGGCACCGAGGGCCAACGAGAGCGAGTCGGGGCGCCCCTGCGGGTGCCACTCGTCGTGCCCGAGCCGGGGCCGGTCCGGCTCCGTGTCCAGCAGGACCTGACCGATGTCGACGGTCTCGCGGCCGTCCACCAGGATCTGGTGGCTCTTGGTCAGGATCGCGATGCGTCCCTGCGCCAGCCCTTCGACGAAGTAGGTCTCCCACAACGGACGCGACCGGTCGAGCGGCCTCGACGCGATCCGGGCGACGAGCTCGCGGAGCTGGTCGTGGTCGCCCGGGCGCGGGAGCGCCGAGCGACGCACGTGATAGCTGAGCTCGAAGTTCGGGTCGTCCACCCAGACCGGTGTTGCCAGCCGGCCGGGGATCGACTGCAGGCGCTGCCGGTAGCGCGGGACGAACGCGATGCGGTCGGCGATCAGGTCGACCAGCCTGGCGTAGTCGAACCCGGACTCACCCGGGTCGAAGATCTCCAGGGTGGCGTTGTGCATCGGAGTTCGGGGGGACTCGGTGGCCAGGAACGCCAGGTCCCGCGGCCGGAGCCGCTCGCTCATGTGTGCCCCTTCGTCATGGTGTCGCGTACCACAGCCTCCCAGCCCCGGGCACGGACATTGTCACCCCGCGTGGGATTGTGACAGAGAACATCTCACGGAGGAGAGCACCCCATGACCCCCACACTGTCTTCGCGCTCGCGAGGAGTCGCGACGCTGGTCCTTGCAACTGCCATCGCCCTCGGAGCAACCGGCTGCGGCGACGACGCCGAGCCCGTCGACGCGGCCGAGCCGACGAGCGCGTCACCCGAGACGCCGTCGGACTCCAGCTCCCCCACCGAGACCGCATCTCCGGACGATCAGGTCATCGACATCACCATCGCGGACGGGAAGGTCGTCCCCAACGGCGAACGGGTCGACGCCGCCGTCGGCGAGGAGGTCATCCTGCGGATCACCTCCGACGCGCCGGACGAGCTGCACGTGCACGCCACGCCGGAGCAGGAAGTCCCCATCGAGGTCGGCACCACCGAGGTGCCGCTGACGTTCGACCGACCCGGCGTGGTCGAGGTGGAGTTGCACGAGCTCGAGGTCGTGCTCGTCCAGCTCGAAGTCCGCTGACGTGGACGAACGCCTCCTCGCGCACGGGCTCGGCGGGGCCAAGGATCTTCCGCTCTCGCTCGACCTCGCCATTGCCGGTGCCGTCGCCGCTCTGGTCGTCTCGTTCAGCGTGTTGGCGATCGCGTGGCGCAGGCCCCGCTACGACGCCGCGTCGAGTGGCCGCCCGGCACCCCTCTGGCTCGACCGGCTGACCAGCTCGACGCCGTGGCGGGTCGGGTGGCGGGCCTTCGGCATCGTGGCGATGCTCTACGTCGGCTGGGCCTCGGTGGCCGGCCAGGACACCTTGGTCAACCCGTTCCTGGGGGTCTTCTACGTCCTCGTCTGGGTCGGCGTCATGCTGCTGTCGGTGCTCGTCGGGCCGGTGTGGAAAATCATCAGCCCCAGCCGCACGATCAACCTGCTGCTGGCCAGGCTGTCGGGAAGCAAGCCCGGGGAAGGCCTCTACTCCTACCCGATGCGGTGGGGCTACTGGCCCGCGGCACTCGGCCTCTTCGCCTTCGTCTGGCTCGAGCTCGTCTACCCGAGCTCGACCGACATCGGGGCGGTCCGGCTGTGGTGTGCGGCCTACCTCGGGATCATGCTCCTGGGCGGCGCTCTCTTCGGCGACACGTTCTTCGCCCACGCGGATCCCTTCGAGGTCTACTCCTCGCTGGCGGCCAAGCTCTCCGTGTGGGGTCAGCGCGACGGTCGGCTGCTGGTCCGGTCGCCGCTGGCCAACCTCGACACCGTGAGCGCCAAGCCGGGGCTGGTGGGTGTCGTGGCGGTGCTCTTCGGCAGCACCGCCTTCGACTCCTTCAGGGAGTCCGACCGCTGGGTGCAGTTCGTCCAGCGGTCGAGCATCGACAGCTTCGTGCTCAACAACCTGGCCCTGCTGGCCTTCTGTGTCTCAGTGGGGGTCATCCTCGCCACGGCCACCATGGCGACGGGCGTCGCCGAGGGCGTACGCCGCAGCGCCCTGCCCGACCTCTTCGCGCACTCGGTCGTGCCGATCATCATCGGCTACATCGTGGCCCACTACCTGAGATACCTGGTCGAGTACGGCCAGATCACCCTCGCCCAGCTCAGCGACCCGCTCAGCCGCGGCGACAACTACCTCGGCACCGCCGACCTGGGCGTGAACCTCTGGTTGACCTACCACCCCGAGTTCCTGGCGCGCCTGAAGGTGATCGCGGTCGTCGTCGGGCACGTGCTCGGGGTGATCGCCGCGCACGAGCGGGCCGTCCAGCTGCTGCCCGCGAAGCACCAGCTCACCGGTCAGCTGCCCCTGCTCTTCGCGATGGTCGGCTTCACCGTGGGCGGGCTCTACCTGCTCTTCGCGAGCTGATCAGAACAGGCGCGGGCTCAGGCTGGTCGACGAGGAGGCGCTGTCCACCGACGTCCGTTGGCTCCGACCGCCCAGGTCCACCGGCCCGTAGGGCCAACCCTCGGGAAGGTAGTCGATCGTCGAGATGACATCGCACGTGAGGCGATCTCCGTAGACCTTGTCCAACGGGTCGATCGGGCCGACGAAAATGACCCGGTCGTTCAGCCCCTCGTTCGCGGTGCCGATGTCGTCGTAGTCGTCGCAGTAGATCTCGTCCCGGACACCGTCGTCGTACAGGTAGACCGTGTCGGTGGCCTGCTCTGAGTAGACCTTGTCCGCTCCGGGTCCCACGAAGATGGTGTCGTCGCCCTCGTCACCCTTGATGTAGGCGTCGTTGCCTTCGCCATCGATCAGGATGTCGTTCCCCGGTCCTCCGTTGAGCGACCAGTCGTCACCCGGCCCGCTCTCGAGATAGTCCTCCCCGTCGCCCCCGATGAGCTTGTCGTTGCCATCGCCGCCGGTGAGGCGGTCGTTCCCGGGCCCCCCGTTGAGCTCCGGACCACCGACAGTGCCGCCGATGACTGCCGGAGACCCGTCGTTGCCAGGTCCACCGTCCATGACGTCGTTGCCCGGACCGCCGTTCATCCGGTCGGCGCCGTCAGCGCCCGCGAGCAGATCGTCGCCCGAGGCGCCGGCCATTTCGTCGTCACCGAGACCACCGTCGACCGAGTCGTTGTCGCCGTTGCCGTCGAGCTCGTCGTTGCCGTCGCCACCGAGGACCGTGTCGTTGCCGGTGCCGGCATCGACCGCGTCGTCCTCGGTGCCCGCGTCGATCGTGTCGTCGCCCTCGGCGCCGAGGATGGTGTCGATGCCCGACCCGCCCAGCAGCACGTCGTTGTTGCCCTGACCCTGCAGTGAGTCGTTGCCCGTGCCGCCGTCGAGCCGGTCCAGCCCGACTGCGCCCACCAGCTTGTCGTCGCCACCGCCGCCCACGATGCTGTCGTTGCCCGATCCACCCTTCAGCGAGTCGTTGCCCGAACCACCGTCGACGGTGTCGTTGCCGGAGCCGGACAGGACCGTGTCCCCGCCGCCCTTGCTCTTGATCTTGTCGTGACCGCCGAGCGAGGCGATGCGGTCGGCACGGCCGCTGCCAGTGATGTTGTCGTTGGCGCCCGTCGCGCCGGCGTGGGCGAGCCCGGACACGGACAGGGACATGGCCAGGACGAGAGGGGCGAGCACGTACGCGCTGGATCGGTTCACGAGTGTCCTAGGTCGGGGGTCTGTCACATAGCCGGGGGCCGACGCTCAGGGAACCGCACGCTAGGGACGCGCGTGGGCGATCAGGAAATAGATGGACCTTTCGGGGGGTCCGGCCCTGCCCGAACGGACTATCGGTCGATCCGAGACGGTCGGACCCCTTCCGAACGGGCTACGTGCCTGCCCCCCGTTGGGCAGTGTCAGCGCCGTACACCGGACTCGTGCCGATCAGACTCCGGCCGATCAGAACAGGCGCGCGTCCTCGGACGTCGTGTACGCCGCAGGTGCGGAGACCCGGGAGTTCTGACCGCCCGACGCGATCGGACCGTAGGGCCAGCCGGCCGGCAGGTAGTCGATCACGGTGATCGACTCGCACGTGCGTCGGTCAGCGTCGATCTTGTCGAGGGGGTCGATGGCGCCGATGTAGTAGACGCGGTCGTTCTTGCCCTCGTTGGCCGTGCCGATGTCGTCGTAGTCGTCGCAGTAGAACTCGTCGCGGACACCGTCGGGGTAGAGGTAGATCGTGTCGTCGCCCTGCTCCGAGTAGACCTTGTCCGCGCCCGGACCGACGAAGATGGTGTCGTTGCCCTCGTCGCCCTTGATGTACTGGTCGTTGCCGTCGCCGTCGACGATCGTGTCGTCGCCGGTGCCGCCGCTGAGCGACCAGTCGTCACCGGGGCCGCCGTCGAGGTAGTCGTTGTCGTCCCCGCCGATGAGCTTGTCGTTGCCGTCACCGCCGGTGAGTCGGTCGTTGCCGGGACCGCCGTTGAGCTCGGGGCCGCCTTCGGTGCCGCCATCCACCGCCGGGGAACCGTCATTGCCGGGCCCGCCGTCGAGGACGTCATTGCCGTCACCTCCGTTGCTGCGGTCGGCGCCGTCTCCGCCCAGGATCGCGTCGTCCCCCGAGGCTCCGGCCAGGTTGTCGTCGCCGAGGCCGCCGTCGATGCTGTCGTTGTCGCCGTTGCCGTCGAGGTCGTCGTCGCCGTCGCCACCGATGACGCTGTCCTCACCAGTGCCGGCGTCGGCCGTGTCGTTGTCCGGTCCGGCATCGATCGTGTCGTTGCCCTCGGCTCCGAGGATGGTGTCCACACCCGTTCCCCCGAGGAGCACGTCATCGCTGCCCTGACCCTGGATCGAGTCGTTGCCCTCCCCGCCGTCCAGGGTGTCGAGACCGACCGCACCGATGAGCTTGTCGTTGCCGAGTCCACCGGTCACGCCGTCGTTGCCGGCGCTGCCGGCCAACTTGTCGTTGCCCGTGCCGCCGGCCAGGACGTCGTCGCCGGGACCGCCCTGCATCGAGTCGTCTCCGGATCCCCCGTCGACGCTGTCGTTACCCGGACCCGACAGGATCGTGTCCTTGCCGCCCTTGCTCTTGATCTTGTCGTTGCCCCCGAGCGAGACGATCCGGTCGGCGCTGCCGCTGCCGTTGATCCTGTCGTTGGTGTTCGTGGCACCCGCGTAGGCGGCGAGGCCAGGAAAGGACAAAGCCATGGCCAGGACGGAGGGAGCGATCAAACGCGCGCGCGAGCAGTTCACAACGATCCTTCGGTGTCCTACGGAGCCGGGGGGGCTGACTCAGTAAAGCCGATTTGTGGATCTTTTGTGGCATTAACGTGGATATTCAGCAACGGCCCACGGGGGGCCGGGGGCAGGCTCAGCACGACCCGGTCAGCGGCGCAGGATGCCGCGGCGCGCCCCTCGGCGCCGCGCAGGCTCCTTGCTGGCCGACGCGGGGAAGACAGCGTCGACGACGCCACCCAGAGCCCGCACGAGCGGGGTCTCGCCGCCCTCGCGCAACGACGCGCCCGCCACCAGGGCCCGGTCTGCGGCGGTCTGGTCATCGGGGAGGAGGTGAAGACCGGACACGCGGGAGAAGCCCTCGACCATCCCCGCGATCTCGCGCTCGGACCAGCCGAGGCTGGAGCGCATCCGGTTGACGACGACGCGGACGGGCACGCCGCCGGTCACCTCTCGTAGGTCGACCAGACCGCGGGCCAGTCGCGAGAGGCCCACGGGGTCGGCTGCACCCACCACGACGATCTCATCTGCCATCCCCAGGGACGTGAGGGTCATGGCGTTGCGGGACGGACGAGCAGCGAAGTCACCTGCGGGGTCGTCCTCGAGGCTGAACCCGGTGTCGACGACGACGTCGCCCATGGCCCCCGCCTCCTCGAGCACCGACTCCAGGTGCGTCGGGCGCACCTCGATCCAGCGGTCCGCACGCGGCAGGCCGGTGATCACGGTGAGCCCATCCCCCACCGCTCGAGCGGTGGAGCCGAAGCGCTCGGCGAGCTGGCCGGCCGCGGCCAACCTCGCGGCAGACAGCAGCCCGGACACCTCGTCGAGGATGCCCAGCTGCTGCGCGACACCACCGCCGTAGGGGTCTGCGTCCACCAGGACGGCCGAGCCGCCCCGACTCGCGAGCTCGCAGGCGAGGGACACGGCAACGGTGGTGCGACCCGGGGCGCCACCAGGACCCCACACGGCAACGATCCGCCGCCCACCGGCGCCGTTGTCCTGAACGCGGGGCTCGGGGTCGTGTCCACCCCGCACCTGTGTGTCGGCCACGTCCTCGACGTCGGTGACCACCTCGGCCAACGGGTCCAGGTCGTCGCAGGCGACCAGCGCCCCGATCCCCAGGCGTGCCGCGCGAGCACGGACGTCGAGGTCATCGACAGCCGCGGTCGAGACGGCGACCGGACGGACGGCATAGCGCCTCAGATGGGTCACCGCCGACGGATCCAGACCGGGAGCGTCGAGCCCGACGACTGCCACGTCGGCCTGACCACTGGTGGCCGTGGCGAGCAGGTCGTCGACATCGACACAGCGCTTGAGGACGACGACGCCATCAGTCCCTGTCAGCCGGGCGAAGGCGTCCGACTCCCACGCCGCCCCCGAGGCCATCATCAGCACGCAGATCATCGACTTGCTCCCCGCCTCAACCGCGGACGAGCACGCGTACGCGCTGGTCCTCGCTGGCCGCGAGGATCTCGGCCAGCGCCCCGGACTCCGACTCGGGGATCCCCAGCACCAGCTGGCGGCCCCGGCTCACGCTGCCGAGGGAGTCGGCAGCGGACGGCGCATCGATCACGACCACGTCGGAGAGGACGGTGTTCGGCTCGGCCGTCTCGTTCTCGCCCTCGCCGCGCGTGCCGGCCGGGGCACCGGCTTCGGGGGCACCGTCGTCAAGGGCACCGTCGTCGAGGGCACTCTCCTCGGGGATGACCAACAGCTCGATCACCGAACCGGTGCCGATGTTGGTCGGGATCAGCTCGGGAGGAAAGGCCAACGACACGATCACCGTGTCCGCTGCATCCCCGGAGCCGATCGCCCCGGCGGGAACGAGCTCTCCGGCACCGAGGCCGCGGACGACCCGGAGGTCCTCGGGCAGCGGCTCGGAGGTGCGCAGGTATCGCTCGAGATCGGCACCGTCACCGAAGCGCACCGACCGCGAGGTCAGGTCCTGCGCCCGGAGCGTGTCGCCGGGTGCCAGGTCACGAGTCACGGCCCACACGGTGACCGAGTCGTCGGCCGAGCCCAGGACGCGCGCCCCGGCGATCACCGAGGCCGCCACGATCAACACCCCGATCCACAGCCTCGGATCTCGCCAACCGGGAGGCTGGGCGCGGGTGGCGGCGGGCACGTCGGCAGCGGCTGTGGTCCGAGACACCGGGACATCATGGACCGTCGGCCCCATGGCTCACGAGGGGTTGTCCACAGGTGCGAGAACGATCAACTGTTCTGCACAGGCCGGCGGAGCGGCGTACCGTCCCCGGCGCCTCCAGTGGCACCATGTCGCCATGGCCCCCACCGCTCGCTTCCTCACGCTGGCCGACGTGGCAGAAGTGCTCAACACGTCGAGCGCACAGGTCTACGCCCTCGTGAGGCGCGGTGACCTGCCAGCCATCAAGATCGGCGGCCGCGGCCAGTGGCGGGTCGAGGCGACGGAGCTGGAGAAGTACATCGAGCGGATGTACGACGAGACCAAGACCTTCGTCTCTGCCCACCCGTTCGTGGAGAGCGAGAGCGGCCGCGGCGACGAGGCCTGACCTCGCTCAGCCGACCTCGCCGTCCAGGGTGATCTCGACCGACTGCTCCGAGCCGTCGCGCATGATCGTGAACTCGATGGTGTCGCCGGGCTGGTGGGTGCGGATGGCCACGATCAGGGCGATCCCGTCGGCGACGAGCTTGCCCTCGACCTCGGTGACCACGTCGTCCTTGAGCAGGCCGGCGTCCTCGGCGGGAGTGCCGGCGTTGACCTTCTTGATGAGCGCACCGGTGGACTCGGCCCCGCCCGTCTGCACGGTGGCCCCGATCACCGGATAGCGCGCCTCACCGGTCTTCAGGATCTGGTCAGCCGTGATCCGGACCTGCTCCATCGGGATGGCGAACCCGACCCCGATGTTGCCCGAGGCGCCGCCTCCCAGGCCACCGCCTCCAGTGGTTGCGATCGCGGAGTTCACGCCGACGACCTCGCCCGCGAGGTTGACGAGCGGCCCGCCGGAGTTGCCGGGGTTGATCGCGGCGTCGGTCTGCACGGCGTTGATGTAGGACGAGGTGTTCTCCGCGTCACCCGTGGTGACCGGTCGGTCCAGGGCGCTCACGATCCCCGAGGTCACCGTCTGGCTGAGGCCCAGCGGAGACCCGAAGGCGATCACCGGGTCACCGACGCGCAGGACGGAGGAGGACCCCAGGGCGGCCGGCTGCAGTCCCTCGGGATCCTCGACCAGCAGGATGGCCAGGTCGTAGACCGTGCTGCGTCCCACGACGCTGGCCTCGTGGCGCACGCCCAGGCTGTCGACGACCTTGATGGGTCCCTCGTCCTCGGCCGCCGCGGCGACGACGTGGTTGTTGGTGACGACGTGCCCCTCGCGGTCGAGGACGAACCCGGACCCGGTGGCGCCCTCGTCCTCACCCTCGAAAGCGGCGATGATCTGCACGGTGCTCGGCAGCAGCTCATCGGCGACGGCGGCGATCGACCCGTTGTGGGCGTCGAGAGGAGCCGAGTTGCGCGTCTGCACCGACTCGAGGCCATCGTCGAACCTCGATGGACCGTCGTCGAGCTGGTCATAGCCGAGTGCCCCCAGGAGCCCTCCCATCAGGCCCACGAGCAGCGACAGCGCCGCGACCACGGGCCAGACCCAACCAGACACCGGCGCCTTGGCCAGCTGTTCCCGGTGCACCGGCATCACCGCAGTGGGCGCACCCGGGCCGTACGCCGGCGGCAGGGGCCCCGCACCGGGTCGCGGACCCCATGGCGACGGCTGGGCCGGGACGGGGAAGACCGGGCCGGGGGCCGGGCCGGCCGGGTGGGCGCCGGGATCGGATTGCTCGTGGCCGCTCGGCCCCTGGTCCAACTGTGCGGCCGGGGGCTGCTCAGCAGCGACGGGGTGCGACTGGGACGGCGAGGTCCAGCTGGTGCCGGAAATCGGCTGGGTGGGCTCGTCGTCCTCGCGGTGCACGTCGGGACCGCCGGAGTCGGGGTCTGGGGTGCTGGGGCGGAACTTGTCGTCGCTCACGGAGTCATTCTGACCGGTGGCCCCTGAGACTCCATCTCCATGTAGGCAGCGATCCTGGTCAGCGGCGTGTCACTCGCGTTCCGAAGGCGTCGAGACACCGGGCGCGAAGGAGGCTCGGCCGGGCCATCGTCCAGGGCCGGGTTGGAGCTGGGCGTCGGCCGCGAGAGGTCGCTCGGGGCTCGACGGTCGAGCTGGGGGGTACCTGCTGCCCCGAGCACCAGGACCCCGACCACGGCGGCACCAGCGGCGCCACCGCCGATCGCCGCGAGCGAACGGTGACGAAAGCGGGGGCTGGTCGAGGCCGCGAAGCGTGCCGGGACCAGCGACGCCTGCCCGGCCGGCAGCGTGCACGATGCCAGGAGCGAGTCCTTGAGCCGGCTCGGCGCACCGCAGTCGGTGCGGTCGGCAAAGGAGAGACCGGCCAGCCTGGTCTTGATCCAGCCCTCACGCTCGACGAGGTCGCGGCACGGGTGGCACTCATGGACGTGCGCCCAGGCGCGCTCCTCCTCGTCGGGCGGCAACCGGCCGTCCAGCAGCGCACTGACACGCGGGCCGAGGTGCATCACGCGCCTGCCCTCGTGGCCCCGGTGGACCCGGCGTCGACACTGGGCCCGGCGTAGCGCTTGCGTCCCTCGGTCGGCGCTCGATGGACCAGCGCTCGTCTCAGCATGGCGCGCCCGCGGTGGATGCGGGAGCGGACCGTGCCGAGCTTGGCGTCGAGGATGTCGGCGATCTCCTCGTAGGTCAGACCTTCGACGTCACACAGGACGACAGCGGCCCTGAAGTCGGGAGGAAGCGTGGCAAGGGCTCGTTCGATGTCGTCGTCGAAGCGTTGGTCGGCATAGGCCAGCTCGGGCGCGACGTCGGCGCTCTCCAGACGCGCCGCCCGCTCGTCGGAGAGGGCGTCGAACCGGATCCGTTGCTTGCGGCGCGCCCCGTCGAGGAAGAGGTTGGTGGTGATCCGGTGCAGCCACCCCTCGAAGGCGCCTGGGGTGTAGGTGTCCAGCGAACGGAACACGCGGACGAAGACCTCCTGCGTGAGGTCCTCGGCGTCCGGACGGTTGCCGGTGAGGCGGTAGGCCAGGCGGAACACGCGATCGGAGTGGTTCTCGACGATCTCATCCCAGGTGGGGACCCCGACCACTGCCTCGCGTGCGTCGCTCACGGGTGCCTCCTGGCGTTGCAGCTGTTGACCGATCAGTGTCCTGACCTCCTCAAGCTAGGCGCCGGGTCTGAGAAGAACCTGTGAACCTCGTCGTGCCCAACCCAACGGTCGGCCGGACTCGTGTGTTCCCGTTCACGTCGAGCAGGAGCGATAGAGTCGGCCGCAGAGCAACCCTCGGCACCTCGCACCCGCGTCACTTGTCTCCAGGAGGACACCATCACCACCCCGATCAAGCCCGCGAGCTGGACCTACGCCGAGCAGTTCGTTGCGGAGGACGACGTCCTCGCCGCGGCGCGAGCCCGCGCGGAGGAGGTCGGCGTCTCCCCGATCAGTGCGGGCGGCGGGGCGGCCCTGCGCTTCCTGGCCTCGGTGCTGGACGCGCGCGCCGTGGTGGAGATCGGCACCGGCACCGGTGTCTCGGGCCTGTGGCTGCTCCGCGGCATGCGGTCGGACGGAGTCCTGACCACCGTCGACATCGAGGCGGAGCACCAGCGCCTCGCCAAGGAGACCTTCAGTGATGCCGGCATCCCCGGCAACCGGGCGCGCACCATCGCCGGCGCCGGGCTGGACGTCCTTCCACGGCTGACGGACGGTCACTACGACCTGGTCTTCTGCGACGGTGACAAGCGTGAGTACGCCGCCTACCTCGCCGAGGCGGTCCGGTTGCTGCGTCCCGGCGGTGTGGTGGCCTTCGACAACGCGTTGTGGCACGACCGGGTGGCCGACCCTGCCCAGCGCGACGACGAGACGACCGCGATCCGTGAGCTCGGCAGGACGATCGCCGACAACGAAGCCCTCGTGTCCGTCCTGCTGCCGGTCGGTGACGGGCTGCTCGTGGCCAAGAAGGTCTGGAAGCCCGAAGCCTGAGCGCGGGGCGGTTCCACGGCGCGGCGCCACACCCACATTCCACCGCTCCGGGAATGTGGCTCACGCACCCCCGGGCCCGAGGCTGGGCAGAGGGGTCAGAAGCGGGGTGCGGCGGTGAAGCCGTCCCAGCCCTCGGCGATCGCCACGATGTCGCAGGCCTCGATCAGGATCGGCGGCGAACCGATGATCTTCGAGCCCGGAGACTCAGCCGCCGTCTTCTCGAAGGCGGATTGGAACTCGGCGCGCGCCTCCTCCGTGGCGAAGACGTAACAGCCCTCGAACCACTGTCCGGGCACCTGGCGCCATACCTTGAAGTGCAGGCCGGCCATGCCGGTGAACCGGGCGTGGGAGGTGTCGGCGACGTACGCCGCAAGCTCCTCCTCGACGCCGTCCGCGGCATCGACGAGGGACCACCGAACAGTCAGACCCTTCATCACACGATTCCTTCCAGGGGGGATTCGGAGCCGAGCCACGCCAGCAGCAGTCGCGGACCGAAACCGGTGGGGCCCTTGGTCCACTCGTAGCGCTCGGCCGGCGCATCGGCGATGGAGGCGAAGTCGATGTGGGCCCACGGGACGTCCCCGGCGAAGTGCTGGAGGAACAAGGCCGCGGTGATCGCGCCTGCTCCCCCGGCGGAGTTGTCCCCGTCGGCGACCTTGGACCTGACCTGCTCCTCGTAGTCGCGCACGAGCGGCATCCGCCACAGCGGCTCACCCGAGGACGCGGACGCGTCGGCGAGCAGCCCGGCCAGGGCGTCGTTGTTGGCGAAGTAGCCGCCGGTCCCCTGTCCGAGCGCGACCTTCATGGCTCCGGTGAGCGTGGCGACGTCGACGAGGACGGCCGGGTCGAGCTCCGCGACGGCGTACGCCATGGCGTCCGCCAGCACCAGGCGGCCCTCGGCGTCGGTGTTGGTGACCTCACTCGTGCGGCCGCCGTAGTGACGGATCACGTCGCCGGGGCGCATCGCGCTGCCGCTGATGGCGTTCTCAGCGGCCGGGACGAGGCCGATCACCTTGACCCGGCAGTCGACGTCGCGAAGCGCCGCCATGGTGGCCAGCACCGCGGCCCCGCCGGACATGTCGCGCTTCATCGACAGCATGCCCTCGGGCGGCTTGATGTCGAGGCCACCGCTGTCGAAGGTGATGCCCTTGCCGACCAGCACGACGGTTGGCGTCTTCCTGGTCCCACCACGGGGCGTGTAGTCGAGACGGATGAGTCGCGGCGGGGTGTCGGAGGCGCTGCCGACGGCGAGCACGCCCTCGAAGCCCTCCTGAGCCAGCCGTGCGTCATCCCAGATGGTCACGTCGAGGCCGGCGGACGCCGCCAGCTCTTCGGCCTGCTCGGCGAGCCAGGCGGGGTTCTTGAGGTTGGACGGCACCGAGGCAAGCATGCGCGAGCGCCAGCCGGCGCCCCCGGCAGCGAGCGCGCGGGCGAGCTCGTCGTCGGCGTCCTCGTCGATCGTTCCGGCCAGCACGATCCGGGCCACCGGCACCTCGGTGGGAGCCGAGGATCGCCAGTGGAAGCCGAAGGAACCGAGCATCGCGCCGATCACGAAGGCACCGAGGGCCTCGCCGGTGGCGATCGCGGTGATCGACGACGCGACGCTCGCACGGTCCTTGGTGGCACGCGCCACGGTGGCGCCGGCGCGCCGGAAATCGGTGACGGACTGCTCGCCCAGTCCGACGAGCAGGAGCAGCTGGACGTCGTCGTGGACGACCGGGACGGTGATCGCCTCGCCGGTGCGACCGGTGGCCTTGTGCACCTCGAGAATGCCGAGCAGGTCCAGCCCGAGCAGGTCACCGGCTTCCTCAGCGCCGGGGCCGAGCGCCAGGGAACCACCCTCGCCGTCAGGCGGGATCACCGGCAGCGCCCACACCTCGGCTCCGCCGATCTGGTGTGGAAGGGCCGGGCTGAGCGCGAACTCCGGTGGGGAGACCTGGACAGGAAGCTGTGGGGTCGTGGCCACGATCAGCCGACGACGTCCTTGAGCGCATCCCCGAGCGCTGCAGCCTCGTCGGCGTTGAGCTCGACCACGAGGCGGCCACCGCCTTCGAGCGGGACGCGCATGACGATGCCGCGACCTTCCTTGGTCACCTCGAGAGGTCCGTCACCCGTCCTGGGCTTCATGGCGGCCATGGGCGCACCTTCCTGATTCTCACTCCAGTGGCCCACCCGAAGGCGGCTCCACATGCGAAATCGAGGTGGCGTGGCCCTCTCGACGGCGTCGTACTCCATCCATTATCCCTCATGCCAGAAGTGACGCGGACCACAGGTCGCCTCAGGCTCCCCGACCTGCCACATTTGCCTGCGCGTACGCCGCCTGCAGACGACCACCAGGTCGGGCAGCCAGCGGGACAGCCGGTCGGGCAGACTGCGCTCATGACCGACTCCACCAGCCAGCCGTCCGCCCCGTCCGCCGGTGACGGCGGGGAGCCCGTCCTGCTCAGGGTCGCCGACGGCGTCGCCACGATCACCCTGAATCGGCCGGCGGGGCTCAACAGCCTCGACATCGCCACCAAGGAGCTCCTGCGCGACATCGTGCAGGCGGTTGCCGACGACGAGGCCGTGCGGTGCGCCGTCCTCACCGGGTCCGGCCGCGGCTTCTGCGTCGGGCAGGACCTCAAGGAGCACATCGAGCTGCTGCGCACCGGCGACAGCGACGCGTTGTTCACCACGGTCGAAAAGCACTACAACCCGATCGTGACCGCGTTGGCGACCATGCCCAAGCCGGTCATCGCCGCGGTCAACGGGGTCGCAGCCGGGGCCGGCGCCTCGCTCGCCCTGGCCTGTGACATGCGGGTGCTGGCCGACACGGCGGGCTTCAACTTCGCCTTCGCCGGCGTCGCCCTGTCCTGTGACACGGGAGCCAGCTACCACCTGCCCCGGCTCGTCGGCCAGGCCAAGGCGCTGGAGCTGCTCTACTTCCCCAGCACCATCCCGGCCGATGAGGCGCTCAGCCTGGGCCTGGCCAACCAGGTCGTCCCGTCATCCGACCTCGAGGCCACCGTGAGCGCCCTCGCCGCACGCCTGGCTGCCGGACCCACCGTGGCGTTCGCCGCGATCCGGCGCTCGGTCGCCTACTCCTCCCAGCACTCCTTCGCCGACTCGCTGGCCAACGAGGGCGAGATGATGAACCTCACAGGTGCCACCGAGGACCACGCCGCCGCTGTCGCCGCGTTCGTGGCGAAGCAGAAGCCGGTCTTCCACGGTCGCTGAGCGACCCGGGACGCTGGCTCGGGCTCAGCCCGGGCCGCGGGTGGCGCCGAGCACCCTGAGCAGCTGGCGGGGTGCCTCGGCCGTCATCCGTTGCCGGGCTGGGCGTGCGGCGTACTCCACGGTGAGGGCGGAGCCCTCGAAGCGCGCGTTGAACCAACCCGTCATCGTCCCGTGGCAGAGCCCACCGCAGTCCAGCCTTGTCTGCGGCGGCCACAGTGCTCGAGCGAGCCTGCGCGCGAACCGCGGGTCCTTCGTATCGGTGTCCACGCCGTTCAGCGGCTGGTGGAAGTTGATCACCCGAGCCGGGTCGATGCGTCGCAGGAAGCCCATCACGGCACCTGTCTCCGGCTCGCTGGCCGGTCGCGGCCCAGACTCGTAGTTGCCGTCGAGATCCACCCAGTCGTTGGGATAGTTGCGGTTCAGGTCGACGCCACGGGCATGGCGACGCGAGTGCCGCGCGAGCCCGTCGGGGTTGTAGGTGGGGATCACCCCCAGGTCGATCCCCCGGATCGGACGGCGGTCGCGCAGGCTGGTGAGGATCTGGCGGGTGTGCGGCTCGTTGCCGTGCATCGTGGAGATCATGACGACGCGGCGTCGGCCCGGCTCCCCCAGCCGCCAGACCCGGATCGGGCGGCCGGTCACCGAGTGGCCGATGACCCGTCGCTCGACGACCGCGGGTGGCGGGTCCTCGTCGCCGTACGCCGTCGTGCTGGTCAGCGAGGGCGGGTGCTGCCCTGCACGGGACCGGCCAGCACGGGACCGCCCAGCACCGCGGCCGCCACGATCGCCAACCGGGCGAGGGGGCGACTCACACGATCGCCGTGAGGTAGGCGTAGGTGAAGAAGAGCACGCCGCCCAGCAGCCCGACGTGAGCCAGCACGGAGAGCCACGGTCCCTTGCTCCACGAGTCGGTCGCGCCGGACCTGGCGTGCCTTCCGCGGGCGGGCATCCACCGGGCCAGAATCATCAGCCCGAGCAACGTCGTGAGCCACCACAGGCCCAGCGCGAGGATCCCCGTGCCGAGGCTTCCGGGGACCGACTCGAGCGGAAACACCAGGAAGGCCACCCACAACACCCACGCCCCGGCGCCGGCGGCGGTGTGTGCCAGCAGCAGTCGGTGACTGATCTGGACCCGGCCGGCCGTGGTCCCTCCGCCGAGGCGGAGCCGGGTGAGGACGACCACCACCGCTGCCAGCACAGTGAGGACATAGACGAGCATTTCGAGGAACATTGGCGCCGAGTGTGCCTCAGACGGGATCGGCGCCGCCACGCGGCGCTTCGTCGGCGTCGCTGGCGCGCCTCGAACCCTCGTCGAGCTGCTCGGCCAGCCGCGCCAGCAAGGTGTCGACCTCGCTCATGCGGTAGCCGCGGAAGGCAAGCGAGAAACGCACCCGGCGCAGGTCGTCCCCGACGAGGGGTCCCGCCGGCACGCGGACGTCTGGGCGGTCGTCGTACTCCTCGGGAAGGGAGCCGGCACGGCCCGAGGCCACGAGCGCGACCCCGCCCATCGCGAGAACGACCAGGATGGCGAAGAACCACATCATCGGCTCACTCCGGCCGCTCGGCGGCAGGTGTCTCGATGCGGCCCTGCCGAGCCTTGACCATGAGCTCAACAGCCAGCTCGACGTCATCGGTGACGGTGAACATCTCAAGGTCCGCGTCGGTGATCTTGCCTTCCTGGAGGACGGTCTCACGCAGCCAGCCGAGCAGGCCCTGCCAGTAGGCGGTGCCGAGCAGCACCACCGGGAACGAGGTCACCTTCTGGGTCTGGACGAGCGTGAGCGCCTCGAAGAGCTCGTCGAGGGTGCCGAGGCCGCCCGGCAGCACGACGAAGCCTTGGCTGTACTTGACGAACATGGACTTGCGGGCGAAGAAGTAGCGGAAGTTGATGCCCTTGTCGACCCACTGGTTGAGCCCGGCCTCGAAGGGCAGCTCGATGCCGAGGCCGACGCTCACCCCGCCCGCCTCGCTGGCCCCCTTGTTCGCAGCCTCCATCGCGCCGGGTCCGCCGCCGGTGATCACCGCGAAGCCCTCCTCGGTGAGCCGCCGTCCGACCTGCTCCGCGCGGACGTATTCGGGGTGGCCCACCGGCGTCCGGGCCGAGCCGAAGACCCCGATGGCCGGGCCGATCTCGGCCAACGCCCCGAAGCCCTCGACGAACTCGGACTGGATGCGCAGCACCCGCCACGGGTCGGTGTGCACCCAGTCGGCCGTCCCTCGGGAGTCGAGCAGGCGCTGGTCGGTGGTGGTGCCCTCCTGGACCTGACTTCGACGCGTCATCACCGGGCCCTTGAACCG